>JAFYFI010000200.1 GCA_017543785.1 Alloprevotella sp. | reverse complement strand
GTCCGAAAAATGCCCGTTTTTTGCAATTTGGGCAAACATTTGAGTTTCAGGCGGATACAAAATTCAGGCTCGGATTTTCCTTTGATTTTTGAAAATCCAAGCCATTTTTTTGCGATTTTTCCGCTCAAAAACATGAAAATTTCTTTGAGGAATTTCAGAATTTCTTTGTTGGATTTTGAAATTACTTTGAGTAATCCGAAAATTTCCTTATTGGATTTTCAGAGAGTCAAAATCTTCGCAGAAATTTCTCAATTTCGCGCTCTATTTTGACGAAAATCCCGTGTCAAAACTTTTTACTTTTTCGTCAATATTCTTTACCTCCAGCCGAAAGCCTTAGCTGGAAGTCGTAACACACAAAAAGGCTCCGATGCCGTGTGCTTGCATCGGAGCCTTTACTCTTTTAGGCAGAAACGCGGCTCTCAGTTCTCTTCCAGCACCTCGCCAAGTAGCGTGGCGCTGGTGCTGCCCGTTATGCGCACCCGCAGGAACTCGCCGGCATGGTGGCTGCCGCGCGGCACAATGACTACCTTGTTCTGCTCCGTACGTCCATAGAGCTGCTCGGCAGAGCGCTTTGAGCGTCCCTCTACCAGAATCTCGTACTCGCGTCCTTCGCAGCGGCGATTGCTCTCTGCACTGAGTTCGTTCTGAAGGGCAATGAGCTCGTTGAGCCGGCGTATCTTGACGTCCTCGGGAACGTCGTCCTTCAGGTGGCGTGAGGCGAAGGTGCCGGGGCGCTCGCTATATTTGAACATGAAGGCGCTGTCGTACTCACACTGTCGCATGAGCGAAAGGCTCTGCTGGTGGTCGTCCTCGGTCTCGCCGCAGTAGCCGGCAAAAATGTCGGTAGAGAGTCCGCAGTCGGGGATTATGCGTCGAATAGCCTCCACTCGTTCTAAGTACCACTCGCGGGTGTATTTTCGGTTCATGCGCTCTAGCACGTCGTTCGAGCCGCTCTGCACAGGCAGGTGTATGTGTCGGCACACGTTGGGCTCCTCGGCTATGACGCGCAAGGTCTCGTCGCTCATGTCCTTGGGGTGGCTGGTGGTGAAGCGTATGCGCATCTCGGGCACCTCGCGAGCCACGAGGCGAAGGAGCTGCGGGAACGTGCATTCCGTCACACCCTCGCCCACCTGCGCCGAGGCTCTGTAGGAATTGACGTTCTGCCCCAGCAGCGTAAGTTCCTTGTAGCCTTTGTCGCGAAGGTCGCGCGCCTCGGCAAGTATGCTCTCCACGTCGCGGCTGCGCTCGCGGCCTCGCGTGTAGGGCACTATGCAATAGTGGCAGAAGTTGTTGCAGCCACGCATGATGCTGATATATCCGCTCAGACGGTTGCCGCCGATGCGCGAGGGCACCACGCCGCGATAGGTCTCGGTGGTGGAGAGCTCCACGTTGACAGCCTTGCCGCCCGCCTCCACTTGCAGGATGAGGTCGGGCAGGGAGAGATAGGCGTCGGGACCAGCCACGAGGTCCACTCCATGCTCCTCAACAAGATTCTCCCTCACCCGCTCTGCCATGCAGCCGAGCACACCGATGTAGAAACCGCGCCCGTCGCCCTTGGAGCGCTGGCGGCGCAGGGCATTGAGCTGCTGCAGGCGGTGGATTATCTTCTGCTCGGCATTGTCGCGCACGGAGCAGGTGTTGAGAAATACGGCGTCGGCATCGTCCAGAGTGCTTGTAGGCTCGTAGCCTGCCACGCCCATAACGCTAGCCACCACTTCCGAGTCGGCTACGTTCATCTGGCAGCCGTAGGTTTCTATGTAAAGTTTCTTCATTCTTGCCATTCTTTTTTCAGGCGCAAAAGTAGGGCTTTTGCTCCGAACAGCAAAGCCCTACGGCACCAGGCACTGAAACATCAACAGCACTGACGCCTGCATGCACCTAAAAAAATTGTAAAAATTCCTCTCAAATTTGCCGTTATATAAATAATGTGTAATTTTGTAACGAGGTAAAACGGAATGTCCCGGAAAGGGCACTCTTGCGTAACATCCTCAGAGGAAAGAAGACTAACTAAATTTTATATTATGGAACTGCCATTTCTCACACTTCTGATTGCTGTCGGCACCGTGATTGCCTTGAGCATCTTCTTCTATTTCGTGCCATTCTTCCTTTGGCTCAGTGCTATGGTCAGCGGCGTACACATCTCGCTGATTCAACTCTTCCTGATGCGCATACGTAATGTGCCGCCAGGCATCATCGTACCCTCGCTCATCGAGGCTCGCAAAGCCGGACTGACAAACATTACACGCGACCAGCTCGAAGCCCACTACATGACGGGCGGACACGTGCAGCGCGTAGTGCATGCCCTCGTGTCGGCACACAAGGCAAACATAGACCTCAGCTTTGAGAAAGCCACTGCCATCGACCTCGCAGGGCGCGACGTGTTTGAGGCTGTGCAGACGAGCGTGAACCCGAAAGTCATCGACACCCCCGAAGTGGGCGCCGTGGCAAAGAACGGCATACAGCTCATTGCCAAAGCCCGCGTCACAGTGCGTGCCAACATACAGCAGCTTGTGGGCGGCGCAGGCGAAGAGACCATACTCGCACGCGTAGGCGAAGGCATCGTGAGCTGCATAGGCTCTGCCGAGACTCACGAGGCTGTGCTCGAAAATCCCGACAACATCTCCAAGCTGGTGCTCAAGAAAGGCCTTGACGCAGGCACCGCCTTCGAAATTCTCTCTATCGACATCGCCGACGTTGACGTGGGCAAGAACATCGGAGCCATGCTGCAGATGGATCAGGCTAATGCCGACAAGAACATAGCCCAGGCAAAGGCTGAGGAACGCCGCGCCATGGCTGTTGCCAACGAGCAGGAGATGAAAGCCAAGGCTCAGGAAGCACGCGCCGAGGTGATACGCGCCGAAGCACAAGTGCCTCTGGCTCTGGCAAAGGCTCTCAACGACGGAAACATGGGAGCCATGGACTACTACAGGCTCAAAAATCTGCTCGGAGACACTGAGATGCGCGAAAACTTCGCAAACCTCACGAAGGGCGACGTGAAAAACGCCCTGAAGCATGACTGAAGATTTCCCTCTCGGAGGTCCTCACAAATGAAACCCTAAACGAGAAAAAAACATACAACTAACTATATTTAACTAAAATCAAATCGATGAAAAAATTCTTTCTTTCCATGGTAGCCCTCGTAGGCGTTACCATGATTTCCTGCACAGGAAACAAGACCGATGCTAATGCTGAAGTAACAGACACCGCAGCAGTTTACGAAGTTTCTGAAGCCAAAGTTGCTGCAAACACACTGTTCGACAAAATCAAGAACAGCGTCTCCGACCCCACTCAGCTGCAACTCGTAGTAGGTGCCGCACAGGCAAAGATTCAGGAATACCTGCAGAGCGGAGACTCCACAAGCGTAAAGATATTCACAGAGGAATTCCAGAAACTCCTCTCCGGCGACACCACCGTTACTGACGCTCTGAAGAATGCCAGCAGTGCCATTGCCGGCGCAGTGGCAGGCAAAGGCGGCAATCTGCTCGACGCCTTCAACAGCGTGCTTGGAGCAGCCAGCCAGAAAGGCGCTACAGCAGCCAGCTTCCTAGATGCCACTAAGAAGGCAGGCACTAACGCCCTGACCGAAAAGGGCGCCGAAGTAGTTTCTGAACTCCTTGGAGTGAAAGAAGACGCAGAGGCAGCAAAAGATGCCGTTGTCAACGCAGCAGAAGGCGCCGTTGACGCAGCAAAGGCAGCCCCCGAAGCTGCAAAAGCCGCCGCAGAAGAGGCTGTGAACAAGAAAGTTGACGAAGGCAAGCAGAAAGCTGCCGACGCCATCAACAAAGGCGCTGAGAAAGCTAACGAAAAAATCAACGAAGCCGCTCAGAAAGGTCTGAAGAAACTAGGCCTCTGATGCAATAAACCAATAACAGGAAAACAAAAACCGAGGTCGCGGAACTCCACCGCAGCCTCGGTTTTTTTGCTTTGCACTGTATCAGAAAAAAAACTGTCTCCCCCGACTTTTCCAGATTTTGCTCCCGAAAAGTTGCTCCTTTCTTAATCTGTAATCCCGCAAAGCCAAGAACAGAAAAGAGAAGAGGCACTGCAAAAGAAAAAAATCCTGCAGCGCCTCGCACCCTGTACCCCCAACGGGAATCGAACCCATATCTAATCTTTAGGAGAGACTTGTTCTATCCATTGAACTATGAGGGCAAAATGTGCAACCAGAACATTAGCCTGAAACGCCATCTTCGAGTTGCGAGTGCAAAGATAACGCTTTTTAATTGACATTTTGCAAGTGTACGTGAACATTTTGTTGTAACTTCGCGCTCACAACAGGAATTTACTAAAGATAAAAACATACGTAATGTCAACTTTAACTATTCTTATCATTGCTCTCTTCGTACTGGGCTATATATGCATAGCCATGGAGAGCCTCACAAAAATAAACAAGGCTGCTATTGCACTGCTGATGTTTGTGGGCTGCTGGACTTTCTTCATGTTCGACCCTGCACAGTATGAAGCTGTAAAGAATGCTTTGCCTGAGTTTGGAAACAACATTGCCCAGACAGTTACCTCCATCATAGAGCACCACCTGGGCAGCACTGCCACTACCCTCTTCTTCCTGATGGGAGCTATGACCATCGTGGAAATTGTCGACCAGAACGGCGGGTTCAACTTCGTGCGCGACACTCTGCAAACCCACAGCAAGCGAAAACTCCTCTGGCGCATTGCTTTCATGACGTTCATTCTCTCGGCAATACTCGACAATCTCACGACGAGCATTGTGATGATAATGATTCTGCGAAAGCTCGTCAGCGACAAGACCGACCGCCTCATCTATGCCGCCCTTGTGGTCATCGCGGCAAACTCTGGCGGCGCTTTCTCGCCCATTGGCGACGTAACGACAATTATGCTTTGGAACAAAGGCGTCATTACTGCACAGGGCGTCATCATGGAGATTTTCATCCCAAGTCTCATCTCTATGGTTGTGCCGGCTTATATCCTCTCGCTCCACCTGAAGGGCAACCTCACCTTTACTGCCTCGCAGGAGGCTACGGTTCAGGCCAGCGTGTTCACTGCCTCGCAGCGCCGCACAATCTTCTTCCTAGGCGTGGGCGGACTCATCTTCGTGCCTATCTTCAAGACACTGACCCACCTGCCGCCGTTTGTAGGCATCCTGCTAGTACTGGGACTCCTCTGGACAGTGACTGAAGTTTTCTATGCCAACCTGAAGGAAAAGGAAGAAAAGGGCGCCATGCAGAAACGCGTTACCAACCTGCTGCGCCGCATAGACCACGACACCATCTTCTTCTTCCTTGGCATCCTCATGGCTGTTGCCTGCCTGGAGACGATGGGTGTGCTGACTCAGATGGGGCGCGGACTTGACATCGTCTTTGACGGAAACCACTATCTCATTACTGGCATCATCGGCGTTCTTTCGAGCATCGTCGACAACGTGCCTCTCGTGGCTGGCTGCATGGGTATGTATCCCGTTCAGGCTGTTGGCGACATGGCTATTGACGGCATCTTCTGGCAGCTCCTTGCCTACTGCGCCGGTGTGGGTGGTTCGATGCTCATCATCGGTTCGGCTGCCGGCGTGGTGGTTATGGGACTGGAGAAGATAAGCTTCGGCTGGTATCTGAAGAACGTAACCTGGATAGCTTTCGCAGGCTACATTCTCGGCATCCTGAGCTACTATTGCATCGACACATTTCTTTACCCACTTATAAAATAAACCTATAAAAAAATGAAAAAGTTAGTTTTCTCACTGGTGGCGGTGTTCACGTTGACAGTTGCCACTCCTGCTCAGGCAGGCATAGAGTTTGGTATCGAGGCTGGTATGAACCTCAGCAAGGTTAGCCTGAAGAACATCAATTCCAACTTCTCGCCTGAGAATCGCTTTGGTTTCTACGTTGGTCCGAAGGTGAACTTCAGCGTTCTTGGCATTGGCGGCGACGCTGCCATCCTCTACAGCCAGAAGCGCCTGAACCTTGACGACGACTACAGCCGCATGCTCCGCAGTCTGGAGATACCTATCAACCTGCGCTACACTCTCGGACTGGGCAAGATTATAGCTATCTACGCCGCCACGGGACCTCAGTTTGGCTTCAACATAGGCAAGACGCAGTGGAAGCACGTCTTCGACGGCGGCGATACTACTTTCAAGCGCCAGAACATGAACGTGAGCTGGAACATAGGCGCCGGCGTGAAGCTGCTCAAACACTTGGAGGTGGGCCTCAGCTACAACATCGCGCTTACCAAGTATGCCAAGGTGCTCGACATAGTAGGCAGCGAGGCTTCTGAGTTTGCCAAGAATCCCGACAACTACAACTTCAAGACCAATACTTTCCAGATTCAAGTAGCATACTTGTTCTAAAAGCTCTACACAAAGAAATCCCCTTCGGAAGCCTCCGAGGGGGATTTTTTTGTACATATATATTCCTGCAGGTCTCAGGCTGTGGAGTTCTGAGCGCCTGTAGGACAGAGTTTTTCTTTCAGGGCTTTTGCCGTGTAGCCTTTGCCCTGGGCTACAATCTCCTCGGGCGTGCCTGTCGCCACGAGAAATCCGCCTGCCGCGCCACCCTCGGGACCGAGGTCTATGATATAGTCTGCCGACTTTATTATCTCCATGTTGTGCTCAATGATGAGCAGCGAGTGTCCGCGTTCTATCAGGGCGTTGAAGGAGTCGAGCAGCTTGCTTATGTCGTGGAAGTGCAGTCCTGTGGTAGGCTCGTCGAAGATGAAGAGAGTGGGGTCGGTGCGCTCCAGGGAGAGGTAGTAAGCCAGCTTCACTCGCTGGTTTTCTCCGCCCGAGAGGGTCGAGCTGCTCTGTCCCAGTTTTATGTAGCCCAGACCTACGTCCTGCAGCGGTTTCAGTTTGGCGATGATGCGCTTTTGTCCGTGCTGGCTGAAGAATTCTATAGCCTGGTTCACGGTCATCTCGAGGATGTCATATACGTTCTTGTCGTGAAACTTCACGCTGAGCACGTCGTTCTTGAAGCGTTTTCCGTGGCAGGTGTCGCACTCCAGCACCAGGTCTGCCATGAACTGCATCTCTACCTTCACCGTTCCCTCGCCCTTGCACTCCTCGCAGCGTCCGCCGTCGGCATTGAAGCTAAACCATGCCGGCGACATCTCCATCTGCTTAGCCAGCGGCTGGTCTGCCATGAGCTTGCGTATCTCTTCCCAAGCCTTCACGTAGGTCACGGGGTTGCTGCGTGTGGATTTGCCTATAGGGTTTTGGTCCACAAACTCCACTCCACCGAGGTTGTCGAGGTTGCCGCCGAGTTCCTTGTATTCTCCGGGGCGGTCTGCCACGCGGTCCATGCGGCGCATCAGGGCATTGTAGAGAATGCTGCGCACGAAGGTGCTCTTGCCCGAGCCGCTCACTCCCGTCACTACGGTCATCACGTTGAGAGGCACACGCACGTCGATGCCCTTCAGGTTGTTTGCGCGGCAGCCTTTCACGTCGATGTATGTGTTCCAGCTGCGTCGGCTTGGGGGCACGGGTATCTGCTCTGTGCCAAGGAGGTAGTTCAGCGTGTGCGAGGCTGAGGTTTTTCCCTTCTGCTTCTCGGGGTCGGGCTCTCCGGCAAAGACCACCTCGCCTCCCAGCCGCCCGGCTTCGGGACCTATGTCGATGATGTAGTCGGCAGCGCGCATTATTTCTTCGTCGTGCTCCACCACGATTACCGTATTGCCCACGTCGCGCAGGTTCTTCAGCACTCTTATCAGGTTTGCCGTGTCGCGGCTATGTAGCCCTATGCTTGGCTCGTCGAGTATGTAGAGCGAGCCTACGAGCGAGCTGCCCAGCGACGTAGCCAGATTGATGCGCTGGCTCTCGCCGCCGCTGAGGCTGTTCGACAGGCGGTCGAGCGTGAGGTATGCCAGTCCCACCTCGTCGAGGAAGCCCAGACGGCTGTTTATCTCGTTCAGTAGGCGCTCCGCAAGTTTTTTCTCGTTTTCGCTGACCTGGAGCGCGCCGAAGAACTTACGGAGTTCGCTGATGGGCATTCTGACGAGTTCGGGCAGGGTGCGTCCGCCCACGTACACATAGTTGGCACTCTTCTTCAGCCTGCTTCCGTGGCAGGTGGGGCAGAGCGTCTTGCCGCGATAGCGCGCCAGCATGACGCGATACTGTATCTTGTACTGGTTCTCGCGCAGCATCTGGAAGAAAGCGTCTATGCACACGAGTCCCCACTCCTGCTCCTCGGGTGTGAGCTGTTGTTTCTCCTTGGGCACCGAGGCGGGGAACGTGCCGTGCCAGAGCCAGTCTTTCTCCTCTTGTGTCAGTTCGAAGTAGGGTTTGAATATGGGGAATCCCCTGTCGGCATTGAGGCGTATGAACCAGTTCTTCCATTCGCCCATCTTCTCGCCGCGCCAGCACACCACGGCACCGTCATAGACAGAGCGCGACGTGTCGGGCACCACGAGGTGTTCGTCGATGCCTATGATGCTGCCAAAGCCTTCGCACTCAGGGCATGCGCCTGCCGGCGAGTTGAAAGAGAACATCTGGTCGGAGGGTTCCTCGAAAGTCATGCCGTCTGCCTCGAAGCGCTCGGAGAAGCGGTAGAGCGCCCCCGAGGGGTAGAAGCGCAGCAGGCACTCGCCGTCGCCTTCGTAGAAAGCCGTCTCCACAGAGTCGCGGAAGCGGTTGAGCATGTCGGGAGCGTCGTCGCTCACCAGGCGGTCGATGAGCAGGAAGAGCTTGCCTTCGGCTTGAGCCTTCGCCAGCTGCTCCATCTTGTCGGCATCCTGCAGCGCATCGTCTATGTGAATCATCGTGCCGTCGAGGTCCAGTCGCGAGATGCCCTGCTTGAGGAGCAGCGAGAGTTGTTCGCCGAGGGTGCGTTCGTGGCGCAGCACGATGGGTGCCAGCAGCGTGAACCTCGTGCCGCGGCTGTAGGATAGCATCTGGTTCACCACGTCGTCCACGCTGTGTTTCTTCACCACCGCACCGCTCACGGGCGACACGGTCTTGCCTATGCGTGCAAAGAGCATGCGCAGGTAGTCGTATATCTCGGTGCTCGTCCCCACGGTGGAGCGAGGGTTGCGCGAGGTCACCTTCTGCTCTATGGCTATGGCAGGGGGCAAGCCCTTGATGGTGTCGCAGTCGGGCTTGTGCATGCGCCCCAGAAACTGGCGGGCATACGCCGAGAGGCTCTCCACATAGCGGCGCTGACCCTCGGCATAGAGCGTGTCGAATGCCAGCGACGACTTGCCTGAGCCGCTAAGCCCCGTTACCACGACGAGCTTGCCGAGAGGAATGTCCAGGTCGATGTTTTTCAGATTGTTGACGCGCACACCGCGCAGCCTGATGTATTCTTGCGTAGAGCGCTCTTGCTTTGTAGGTACAGTCTTTTTCATCGCGGCAAAGTTAACTTTTTCTGACGAGAGAGAAAAGCAAGCTGCCAAAGTTTGAATCAAGCCCCCTCGGGCACTCAGGCGGCGGAGATGTATGGGGAGGAAACCTCTGCTTGTCAAAATCCTTTATCCCAGACCCCCTGTTTTTGAGCTCAAAAAACGGGCATAAAAATCATCTCCGAAAATTTTGGTCCGAAAAATGCCCGTTTTTTGCATTTTGTGGAAATATCTGACTTTCAAGTCGATACAAAAATTAGACTCGGATTTTCGTTTGATTTTTCAAAATCCGAGCCACTTTTCCGCGATTTTTAGCCTCAAAAACGTGAAAATTTCTTTAAGGAATTTCAGAATTTCTTTGAGGAATTTTGAAATTACTTTGAGTAATCCGAAAATTTCCTTATTGGATTTTCACGGAGTCAAAATCTTCGCAGAAATTCCTCAAATCTGCGCTCTATTTTGAAGAAAATCGCGTGTCAAAACTTTTTACTTTTTC
>JAFYFI010000199.1 GCA_017543785.1 Alloprevotella sp. | reverse complement strand
CTGAGGCTCTGCCTTGGGCTCGGGTTTGGGCTCTGCCTTGGCTTCGGGCTTTGGCTCCGGCTTAGGTTCGGGTTTGGGTTCAGGCTTTGGTTCGGGCTTTGGTGCCTCGGGCTCGGGTGCGGGTTCGGGTGCGGGCTTTTCGGCGGTTTTCTTCGCTGGCTTCTCCTTTGCGGGCTTGGGCTTGGGCTCCTCGACTTTTGGCTCGAGGTCAACCTTACCTACTATTTTCACCTTGGGCCCCATCTCCTCTGGAACGGTGGTGGTTATTTCTTCCGCCGTTTCTTTCGTTTCCTTGGCAGCTTCCTTCTTCTGCATGCGCGTCTGAAGTATTTTTGCCGCTTCGTTCTTCAGATCGGCCTCTGAGCTGAACTCCTTGCTCAGGATGTCATACTGCTCGTCGGTTATCTTCGTGCTTGTCGAAGCCTCCACGTCGTGGCCCTTCTTGGAGAGGAAGTCCACGATGGTCTGTAGTCCTACGTTGAATTCTTTTATTACTTTTCCTAATCTAATTGCCATCTTGATGTTTTTGTGATTTATGTTTTTGGCGTCGTAAAAAAGCGGTATTAAGTGTCAGGCGCTGATAGTTTTCTTCCTAATGTTCTTAGAGTTCAAACTCTGCCTTGAGCACTTCTATCAGATGGTCCACGGTATCCTCTTCGAGGTCTGCCTGCTTGATGAGCATTTCTCTTGGAGCATTGAGCACGTCCTTAGCGGTTTCGAGGCCTATGCCCTTGATGGCGTCGATGATCCACTGGTCCACCTCGTCGGCAAATTCGTCGAGGTAGATGTCGTCGATTTCTTCTTCCTCAACTTTTCTGTAAACGTCGATGGTGTATCCTGTGAGCATGCTTGCCAGCTTGATGTTCTGTCCGTTCTTACCGATGGCGAGCGACACTTGGTCGGGAGCCAGCCATACGTTAGCCTTCTTTTCTTCCTCCAGTATTTCGATGCTCAGCACCTGTGCCGGGTTGAGGGCACGCTGGATGAAGAGGTTGGTGTTGGAGGTGAAGGGTATGACGTCGATATTCTCGTTTTTCAGTTCTCTTACGATGCCGTGTATGCGGCTGCCCTTCACGCCTACGCATGCTCCCACCGGGTCTATGCGTTCGTCGTAGCTCTCCACGGCAATCTTGGCGCGCTCACCGGGGATGCGTGCGATGCGGCGCAGGCTTATGAGTCCGTCGGCTATCTCGGGTATCTCAGCCTCGAGGAGCCTCTGCAGGAAGAGCGGGCTGGTGCGGCTCAGGTAGATTTTGGGCTTACCGTTTTGGTTGTCTACGTGGTCGATGATGGCGCGCACGTTGTCGCCTTTGTGGAAGAAGTCGCGAGGAATCTGCTGGTTCTTGGGCATGAGCAGCTCATTGTTCTCCTCGTCGAGGAGCAGTGTTTCGTTCTTCCATATCTGATACACCTCAGCCACGGTGATTTCTCCTTCGCGCTCCTTGTACTTGTTGTAGAGGGCGTCGTTCTCCAGCTCCAGGATACGGCTGGCGAGGGTCTGGCGCAGTGTCAGGATGGCGCGGCGGCCAAAGCTGGCAAACTCAATGGGTTCGCTCACTTCTTCGCCCACCTCGTAGTCCTCCTCAATCTGCTGTGCCTCGGAGAGGGCTATCTCCTTGTTGGGGTCGGTCACTTCGCCGTCTGCCACCACCTCGCGGTTGCGATATATTTCGCAGTCGCCCTTTTCGGGGTTCACGATGACGTCGAAGTTCTCGTCGGAGCCAAATATCTTGGCGATGACGTTGCGGAAACTTTCTTCAAGCACACTCACAAGCGTGGTGCGGTCAATGTTCTTTGTCTCCTTGAACTCTGTAAAAGTGTCGATGAGACTTATCGTCTCTGCATTTTTTCTTGGCATAATATCTTTTTGTTATTTCTTATTTTTTCCAATGTTGTTGCCTTGCCGCAGCCTTCAAGTTCCTGCAGTTCGGCGCGCTTCGGCATGGTAGAAGGGCCTGATGCCTCCCTCGGGGCTCTCAGCCTGCTACTTCAGCCAATAGTGAGTTTCCTTCACATCGTCGAGCTTCAGCACGTGGTCCACGTCCATGAGTTTGGGACGCTTCATCTCGGGAGTCTTCACTTTCTCCTGAACGCTGAGGCATATCTCGTCGTCGCCTACGCTTTTCAGCACGCCTTGCAGCTTTCTGCCGTCGCGCAGTATGGTTTCCACGGGGTCGCCGATGTGAATTTCATACTGTTCCTTCACCTTGAAAGGCTGGCCTATGCCTGCGCTGCCCACTTCGAGTTCAAAGTCTTCCTCGTCGCGGTCGAGCCCGTCTTCTATGTAGCGGCTCAGCTCCACGCAGTCTTCTATCCACACTCCATCGCGGTGGTCTATCTCCACAACAATACGGTCGTCAGTGCTTACGGTAAGGTCGGTCAGGAAATACTCTTTTCCCTCAAGCCACTCATCAACGAGTTTTCTTACGATGTTTTTGTCAATCATCCTTGTGTCTTAGGTATTTTTAAAAACGAGTGAGGAACTTTCTCGAAAGCCCCTCACTTTTAACTGCGTGCAAAAATACGGGTTTCATTTTAAACGGCAAAATCTTTTCACACATTATTTATATATGCGCGCGAAGATACGTGTGATTACGCGTGGTGTATAAAAAAGGAGTATAACAATTAGCTACTAACCTACCGAAAGTAAGAGAACATAATTTCCAGAAATCAAAGTTGCGAATGGATATTTTTAACAATGTTTCCAATTTCAGTTTAAATTTAATAACTTTGCGCATAAATCTACTTTCATGTATAATGCGATACATTATATCACTGTCTATTGCCTTTTTATATTCTGTTTGCGCTGCATCCCAAAGCCTTACTTCCGCCCTTAACTCCCCTCGTAATGGAGACAATTTGATATGTTACTCTATTCCTGCAGTTCAAACAGATTCAGCAGGAAAAGGCGTTATATGGGACATAAGCAATATTTCAGTTGGCGGAAAGGGAGAACGAGAGAGTTTTGCATACAATAAAGACTCTTTGCTGGTATATGTTACGCCACATGAACAGCGTAGACTTGATATCAAAAATGATACGGTTCTATGCATGGGATATGCTACCTCAAATCTTGAAGTTTCCAATCTTTTGCCTGAAACGGAAGTTATCTATCCGTTCTGTTATGGAGATTCCATATCAGGCTTATTCTACGGAGAAGGATTCTATAGCAATAAGCTGCATTTTATATGCTATGGCATGAAAAAGAGGAAGATTGACGCTGCAGGTTCGATTATCCTTCCTGATGGCGATACCCTGCATCATGTCCTGCGCTTGCATGAGAGTGCATGGCTCGGCCAGAAGCTCTCATCGTCAGGCTCAATAAAGTCTCACGGTAACAGCCTGCGCTTTCTTCCCGACAGTCTCTTGTCCCGTCTCGAAACCGACAGCGTCACATGGCATACGGAAACTTTTACGTGGTATGCCGCCGGTTACCGCTATCCCATAATGAAGACTGTCCGCAACAACATTGTCCGTTCAGACAGGAAAAGCCTTCACTTTGAAAGCAGCTGTTACTATCCGCCTGAAGAATGGGATTTTTCCTTGCCAGACAAGGATAATGAGGAAATGAGAATGCTCTTGGAAAAAGAAGACGGCATGCGGCGTGCAAATAGCAGTCAAATGCCAAACTGCAGATATACCTGCACCATGCGCGGCAACATTCTGGAAGTGAGCCTTGAACTTGACGGGAGTGCAGAGGTTGAACTCATTGCCGCGACGCAGCAGGGCTACATACTTGCACGCACGCCCAAGGAGATTCTCCCAAAAGGCACTGCAGTCCGCCGCCTTGACGTTAGTTCGGTTCAGCCGGGAGTATTCATCTTTACTGCAATTATAAACGGACAGCCAAGCAGTACAAAAGTAACGAAACAATGAGCCGTTGTAGAAATATAGTATTTATATTGTGCGTATTCCGCTGCTGTCTTTCTTTTTCTCAGGGGAATTATGTCCGAACCTTTATCCCCAAGACTGCAACGACATATGGTACTGCTGTCTCCCCCAATAGATGCATGGTCTCAACGGACTACTACGACAGCTTCGGTCGAAAAGTTCAGACTGTACTGCACAATGCATCTCCCGATGGCGGTGATATCGCCGACCTTACGGAATACGATGCCCGCGGAAAAATCTCACGCTCGTGGCTACCAATGACATGCGGAACGGGCGGAGAATTCAAAACACATGATACATTTGAGACACAGGACAACGCGCAGGACAGGCACACAGACTTTACATACGAGAATTCCTCTCTTTCACGTTTAATGGCAGTCACAGGTGCAAACAGTACCGGACACGTGTCTTCCATTAGAGAGTGGTACGGAAGCGGTGATGTATTATGCTTCAAACCGATTTCAAACGGAGTTGTGTGCCAAGGAAAATTTAGTTCCATGCTGAAGCACATTGCAATAGTTGATGAAGACGGCTGCAGGTCTGTAACGATATATTCACCATTTGGAGAAAAACTTCTTGAACGCCGTTTTGCCGGTACCGACACTTTGGACACCTACTATGTATATGATGCGAGGCAAAGGCTTTGTGCCGTACTGCCTCCAATGGCTTCATTTGCCATGAAGCATTCTGGGAATTACACTGTTTCCGAGGGCAATGCTCTAGACAAGTACGCCTTCATGTATAAATATGATGCAAGAGGTAACTGTATTGAAAAGAAACTGCCTGGAACAGGCTGGCAGAGTTTTGTATATGATGCTGACGGACGCGTATTATTTTCGCAGACCTCGGAGCAACTTGCCAGAAATGAATGGACGTTTTTCAGATATGACGACCTTAGCAGACTTGTAATGAAGGGCACTATGTACAGCATCTATGAAAGGGAGGCTTTACAGTCGGAGTATGGCAATATGGTACAGACATTTTCTTACTCAGGATATGGGGATTACGGATATGGTGGGACACTAAACGGAACGGAAAAAGCAGACATCGTATTTTACTATGACGGATACGCATACAGACAGCTGTCTATTGCCGCTTCACTCACGACAGCCATGCCTGAAGAAACCTATGCAAGGGGAAGGCTTACCGGTAAGTATGTACGGGCACTAGGAACTGACATGGGAGAGATTTCCTGCTACACCTACGACTATCGCGGCAGATGCATAAAAGAACTATCTTATAATGCGGTAAGCGGGTTGCTGCATACTGAAGATAGGACATTCATTCATGATAATCTTTTGACTAATTACGTAAAGTATCATTACATCGGCAACAAATTCCTAAAAGAGAACAGGGTATTGACTTATGACGCAGGAAACAGGCTAAAAAATGATAGGAATGTCATTTCTGATCAGACTGGAAGCACGAATACGATGACCCCAGTCATAAAGAACTATTCATACGACAATATCAATCGACTGATTTCTGTTTCGCTCAGCAATATAGAGAAGCAGGAATACGCTTATGACACACGCGGCAGGCTTGCATCTGTAGCAGGTTATTGCCTGAATGACACTCTCGGAACGACAAGTTCTGATGCCTTTGTTCAGAACTTAGTCTATGACAACCGTTCAAATAACTTGGGCAAGACCTATCGAGGCGGAAGAATATCAGAGATAGCCGAGACTTACAACCTTGACGATTGGACTTATGGAATCCAGTATGATTCTTCCGGAAGGATAACAAAGACAAAATCAGCAGAAAACAACCGTCAGCCAGCAACATGGCCAAATCTCATCGTTAATTCCAAATATCAGGAGGAAATAGGGTATGAAAAGAACGGTAACATTTCAAGCCTTAAACGCTCTTGTCAGAATCCCATGAAAACATATAACATTCTTTTGTTCTCTTATGACGGCAATCATCTTTCCTCATCGACAGATTCCAGAATACCTGAAGTCAATAACAATATTGAGAACCAAATAGTTAATTCCCCACTCTACTATAAGCCCTGTTCAGAAGATAATCCCTACCTTTACG
>JAFYFI010000198.1 GCA_017543785.1 Alloprevotella sp. | reverse complement strand
GTTTCGCAAGTCGCCTGCCATCCCCGACCTGAGGCTGTCGGAGTGTTTCGTGGCGATGGTGTATATCACGAATATGCTTCTCATCCTGTCTCTCGTTCCTTCTTTCCTGTGCTTCAGCTTTGAGGTGGAGAATCGTTTTATTCTTCTGTCGTTCCTGCTGGTGGTTGTCCCCATAAAGCAGCTTTCGGGCTATAGCTACTGGACTACCGCCTGGCGGTTGCTGCTGTCGGTCGTTCCTTTCGTGGTGGTTGTTTTCCTGGTCAGCATCGTTGTGTTTGAGGTTTATTTTATTGTATCTGCCCCAGACCTTTTCCTGGAGGAGCTGGGAGGGCATGGTTAGCTTTTACGGCTGAGTTCTCTGACGGTGGACAGGTTTATAAGTGCTCTATCGAGGACCAGGACAGGGCTAGGATGGAACGCTTGGAGCCAGACTATCGAGACTATGGTTTTCTGGAAAGACTTAAGTGATAGTTCTACCTGCACCTCCACGTGTATCGTGTGATTTCCCCACGGGGGGCTTTTCCTTGCTGATTTCGGGCTTATGATATCCCTCAGCGTGAAAATTCCTGATTGACATTTTGTATCTTTGCGAAATTTTTTTATTATCTTTGCACTCAAACTTAATTTAGTGCCAATGAAAAAAGTAGAAAAGGTCCTTTTCATCAATCAGGAAATTTCTCCATACGTGCCCGACACAAGTTTTTCGCTCACCGGTTGCCGTACGCCGCAGGCTATGCAGGAACACGGCATTCAGGTGAGGACGTTCATGCCCCGATGGGGGTGTATCAACGAACGCAGGAATCAGCTGCACGAGGTGATACGCTTGTCGGGGATGAATATCATTATCGACGACTCCGATCATACACTTGTCATCAAGGTGGCTTCTATCCCGTCTGCCCGTATGCAGGTGTATTTTATAGATAACGACGATTATTTCCACAGGTCGGGCATGATGTGTTCCGACGACGGGAAGGACTATGCCGACAATGCCGAGCGCGCGGCGTTTTTTGCCAGGGGTGTTCTGGAAACTATCAAGAAGAGTCACTGGGTTCCCGACGTGGTGCACTGCCACGGGTGGTTCGCAGCGCTGGCGCCTCTCTACATCCGCACTGCCTACAAGGACGAGCCTGCCTTTGCCGACGCTAAGGTGGTGTTCTCCGTGCCGAACGACAGTCCCCACATTCCTTCGGTGAAGAACCTGATGAGTGTGCTGGCGTTTCGCGACATTTCTGCCGAGGCTATAGCCGCGAGGGGCGTGGACCTGACGGCAAGGAACGTGATGGCTCAGCTGGCGCTGGCTTACAGCGACGGTTTTGTTCAGATTAATGAGCGCGGCGGTCTGAAGACGATGGAGCTTGCGCGGCAGAGGGGTCTGAAGGTCCTGCCAGCTGCGGGTGTCGTGGATGTGAGCGAGGCTTACAGGGAGTTTTATGAGGGGCTGTAGTCCCGCTGCAAAATATATTTTCTTTCCGATGCGTTTTTCTAATTTCTTTTTTTTCGTTTTGTCTGTCTGTGTCCTTGTGTCGTGTGCCGAGGATACGGCGTGGGTGGGCTCGGGCGCTATGCCTGAGGTGGACCATGCCTCGACTTCGCAGGAGCTTTTCTATGTGTGTTCCAGGACTGTGGAAAGTGGTGCTGTGCTGGAGGGGACGAATCTGTGCTATCTGGGCAACGTGATAGATGCCGATGACGGGAGCGAGACGACTGCCAGCTTCATGGCTCAGTATCACATCATGGAGAATACTCTCTTCCCCGAGAAGGGCAGCCTCGACCTGGTGGACGGGAAGCCCGTGGCGGATTCGTGTTTTGTGACTTTGTACTTTTCCGATTATTTCGGCGACCCCAATGCTCCCATGCGGCTCGTGGTGGAGCCTCTGTCGAAGGAGAAGGTGATGGAGGAGGGCGTGAAGTACTATACCGACATCGATATTTCCGACTATGTGGATGCCGATTCTCCTTTTAAGAAGACGACGACGTTTTCCGTCCAGCAGGCTATCGACGCTAGGAAAAGCTCTTCGTCGTACAATCAGATTAGCATACGCCTGTCTGACGAGCTGGCTACGTACGTATTTGCCAAATACTATGAGAATCCTGAGTGGTTCAGGAATTCCAGGAATATGATAAGGAATGTGTTCCCGGGGCTGGCTTTCCGCACGGAAGAGAGTGTGGGGAGCATGCTGAACGTGGAGTTTTCGACTTTCGACTTGCATTTCCACTACTACGAGACGGCGGCGGACGGCAGCAGGACGAAGGTGGATGGCATGCAGCGCATGGCGGCTACGGAGGAGGTGCTGCAGAACAGCTGCATTGTGAACGATATTCCCTCGGAGATGACCGACGAGGCTAACGAGTTTACTTATATCAAGTCGCCAGCGGCTTTGTTCACCGAGGTGACATTGCCCATCGAGGAGATTGCTTTCGGGGCGCACTATCGCGACACGATAAATATGGCAAGTCTGTCGTTCGGCAGGATTAAGGAAGAGGCAAGCGGCAGCTACAGCATGGCGCCTGCGACGCACGTGATGCTGATTCAGAAGGATGAGTTGAAGGGCTTCTTCGATGCGGGCAGGGTTGCCGACGGCAGGGCTTCGTATATTGCAGAGTTCTCAGCTTCGGACAATGCTTATTCTTTCTCTAATCTTTCCCGTCTGATCTCCGACATACGCACCTCGCGCGATGCCGAGGCAGGAGTGAAGGAGGGCGACAGCGACAGCGAGAGGGCTGCCAAGTATGCTGCATGGGACGCTGCTAACCCTAACTGGAACAAGTTCCTACTGGTGCCTGTTGCCACTGAGTATGCGAAGCTTTCTGCGTCGTCGAGCCTGCAGGTGCTGCAGCGTGTGAGGAATTTGCTGTCGCTCTCGAGCGTGAAGCTGGCAGGCGGTCCGTCGGGAAATCTCAATATGACCGTTGTTTACAGCAAGTTTGAGTAGTCTCTGTGTCTGCACGTTGTTTTCCTCTCTCTCTGTCGTGGGAGATAGAGTGGGGGGAGGAGAGTTTTCTTAAACGAGGATATATAAAAAATTTTTTTCTGCTTCACTGTTGTGAAATGTATGGTGTTTTCGGCTGGTTTGGGCACTCGGCTCAAGCCGCTTACGGACCATTTGCCGAAGGCTTTGGTCCGCGTTGACGGTAGGGAGTTGTTGCAGATTGTTCTGGAGAAGATTGTCGCGGCAGGTGCCACCGAGGTTGTTGTCAACGTTCATCACTTTGCCGAGCAAATTCTGGGGTTTCTTTCTGAGCACGACTTCGGTGTGCCCATTGCCGTTTCGGACGAGCGCAACAAGCTCCTGGACACTGGCGGCGGGCTGAGGCATGCGCTGGGCATGTTCTCGGATGCTCCCGGTCCGATTCTTATTCATAATGTCGATGTTCTCTCGAATGCCGACTTGAGGAAGTTCTACGCCCTGGGTAGTGGCTACGACGCGGCGCTCCTCGTCAGCGAGAGGCAGTCGACGCGCTACCTGCTCTTCGACGACGAGATGAGGCTTCGGGGCTGGACAAACGTGCAGACTGGCGAGGTGCGCTCTCCGGTGGAGGGCATCGATGTCTCGACGTTGCATCGCTATGCCTTTAGCGGCATTCATCTTTTCTCACCTTCGCTGTCGGTCAGGATGCAGGCGTACCCAGAGGTGTTCCCCATAATGGACTTCTATCTGTCGGAGTGCGTATCGTCGGACATCAGGGGTGTGCTGGCGCCAGAGCTCCGACTTCTGGATGTGGGCAAGGTGGCTTCACTCAGTGCAGCTTCCGACTTCTTGGCGCAACTCCAGTGAGAAGGATGTGGGTGCCCATTCAGAACATAACTTCAAAGAAATCTATATACATACATTTTTTATGTCAAGAAAGAATAAGCCATTGCCCCTACTGAATGATGTTGTGATTCAGGGTGTGGCGGCTGAGGGTAAAGCCTTTGCCCGCGTGGAGGGCAGGGTGGTGTTTGTTCCCTATGCTGCTCCAGGCGACGTTGTAGATATTCAGATCACGCGTAAGAAGCATAGCTATGCAGAGGGCGAAGTGGTTAAGTTCAAGTCGCTTTCCGACAGGCGTCAGGTGCCCTTCTGCGAGCATTTTGGCGTTTGCGGGGGGTGCAAATGGCAGCACCTTCCCTACGAGGCTCAGACGGCATTCAAACAGCAGCAGGTTCAGGATGCGCTGACACGCATAGGTCACGTGCAGGCTCGGGAGTGGTTGCCCATCTTGGGTAGCCGTCAGACGGAGGAGTACAGGAATAAGTTGGAGTTTGGGTTTTCAAACAAGAAGTGGCTTACGAGAGAGCAGATTGCCTCTGGCGTTTCCTTCGACAATATGAATGCTCTGGGCTTCCACATCAGTGGTGCTTTCGACAAGATTCTCGACATAAACTCCTGCCGGCTGATGGACGACGTGAACAACCGCATACGTAATGGCATCCGCCAGTATGCCCTTGACCACGCTTTGAGTTTCTTCGATTTGAGGAGCCAGCAGGGGCTGTTGCGCAACATGATGATACGCATAGCCAACAGAACGGCAGACGACTCAGACGGTAATGCTGCCGAAGAGCCTCGGCAGATAATGCTCCTCATGCAGTTTTGCATGAAGGAGGCTGGCGACGAGGCAAAAGCCAAGGACCTCATGGCGTGGATACACAGCTCATTCCCTGAGATAACGTCGTTGCTATATGTTGATAATCAGAAATGTAACGACACGATAGGAGACCTTCCCGTAAAGGTTTTCTATGGGCAGGATTTCATTATGGAACACATGGAGGACCTCCGTTTCAAGGTGGGTCCGAAAAGTTTCTATCAGACAAACACGCGCCAAGCTCTCGAGCTCTATCGAGTAGCTTGCCGTTTTGTAGAGTTGACGGGCAGCGAGAATGTTTACGACCTCTATACAGGCACCGGCACCATAGCCAATTTTGTGGCTCGCTATGCGCGGCAGGTCGTGGGCATAGAATATGTGCCCGAGGCTATTGAAGATGCTAAGGTGAATTCCGAACTCAACGGTATAGGAAATACGAAGTTCTATGCCGGCGACATGAAGGACGTCCTCACGTCGGACTTCATACGGCAGCATGGACTGCCCGACGTGGTAATTACCGACCCGCCGCGTGCGGGGATGCACCCCGACGTGGTGCAGACGATAATCAGTGCGGAGCCACAGCGCATAGTCTATGTTAGCTGCAATCCGGCAACGCAAGCCCGTGACCTGCAGATGCTTTCGCAGAAATATGACGTGTGCAAAGTTCAGCCAGTTGATATGTTCCCTCATACTCATCATGTGGAGAACGTGGTGCAGCTCGTGAAGAAATTGTAGTCTCTATCCCCACAAAGATGGCGCAGCTTAGACGACATAACCCAGTGCTGGAGCGTAGGTTGATGCAGTGTTTCGACGAAAGAGATGCTGAAGCTCTCAGGGCCCTGTTGCCCACGCTGACGGTGGCAGAATTCCGCACGGCGAGCTTCATGCTTGCCAATTCTCTCCTGCCGTCAGTTCAAGCAAACGACTTTTGGCGTTTCTTTGCCGTCGTGGTACCCTCCGACAGCAAAGCATTCCTAGGTACTTTCCTGAAAGTAGCGGCTCAGAGGATAGCCGTCGGCACCCTGCAGCAAGATTTCCACACGTTAAGGACTTTCATGCTTACGGCAACGCCCATCGACAAGCGTAAGACACTCCAAGCCCTCCTCCCTGTAGAGAAACACCCGGAAAACATCAGCCACCTGCTCGTAACGGCTTCTCCCCAGACCATCGAAGCCTATGCAGCAGCCCTCGTGCCAACAGATAACGTTGCTTGCTACTATTGTCTCTTCAGAGCAATGAAACTCTTCGATGCTTCAACAGCGCAGATACGCAGCATCTGCCTGCAACTCATGAGGCTGCAGAACCCATTGGCATATCGCTTCGTGGCGGTGATAAAGGTGTATTTTGGAATAGAAAACCTGCCAGGCACACTCTCTCTGAAAATTGCCCCCTGGCAATTGGGCAGACTCGATTCTTCTTACGAAAATTTTCGCAAGATAGTGATACCTTTCTGAAATAATGGTTTTTAAGTTTTTGGAGTAGGTCGCTCCAAGCAAAAGCAGTTGGGGGAACTCTAATAAACCCAAACAAAAATCCCCCTCTCTTTGCCCGAATAGACTAGAACTCTATAGAGAAGCGGGCATTAATTTGTCTTCCAGTCAGATAGTTTGGCACAGCATATTGTGCGTTGGTAATGTCGGTAACCCAGTAGTATGAGTTGACGTTTTTTATGCCAATAATGTTGAAGGCGTCCAGTCCGAGCCAGGCATTCTTGATGATTTTGCCTATGCCGCGCGTTATGTGGCGGTCTTCGTTCTTGATGAGTCGGTAGCTCAGCCCCAGGTCAACACGCTTATATGCAGGGGCGCGGAAATTCTGCATTGAGCGGTCGCTGTGGGGAGGACCGAAGGGCAGACCGTCGGCAAATGCCAGCCTCAGCGAGCCGCGCCAGCGAGTGGAGCCAGGGAAATAGTCGGTGAAGAATAGCGAGATGCTATACCGCTGGTCGGTAGGGCGCGACACCCATTGCCCATTTATCTTCTCACGTGTGCGCATGAGAGAGAATGTTATCCAGCTGTCAGTGCCCGGAACAAACTCACCATATAGCTTCAAGTCGAGCCCCGCAGCATAGCCACTGGCAATATTGCGACCATAATAGACAATGCGCATATTATCCACACTGTAGGGATTCAAGTTCGACAAAGCCTTGTAGTATGCCTCCACCGTAAATTTGAACGGGCGGTCAAGCATTCTGAAACTATAATCTGCTCCCAGCACAAAGTGAATAGAGCGTTGCGACTTGATGTTACGATTTAGTCTCACAGTAGCCAAACCCTTCGTAAGAGTAGTGTCTCTCAACTCCTTGTAGAACGGAGCCTGATAGTAAACGCCCGTAGCAAAGCGGAAAGTCCAGTGTTCGCTGAATGACGGCAGCAAGCCCAGCGATACGCGTGGAGAAATGAGCGTCTCCTTGTTCCAATCCAAGTATGTCAGTCTCACTCCGTAAGTCAAGTTCCACAGCCCCAGCTTCGTCCTGCTGCGCCATGAATCTTGCAAGAACACCTCCAGACGGTTCTGTATTACCTCGTTTGCCGACTTCAAGCTGTATATCAGTTTGAGCTCATCGAGCGAGTAAGGCAGGGAATACCCCATGGAGTCGCGCATCTCCCATTCGGTAGAGCGTTCGCGTATCTTCTCATAGCTATATTTTACCCCAGCCTGCAGAGTGTGACTATTGTCGGCTCCCGGCTTGCCTATCCTTGTTCTGAATCTCAGAGCAGCGTTAACGACACTGGCTTGCAGCCTGTTGCGCGCATGTTCCATGTAGGTTCCTACGCCAAGCCTTTCTTGCGAAGTGGCTTCTTGCAACCAGTATTCTCCCGCGATGTCGAAATTTTCTCTCTCGCTTGTTCCGAATGCCGAGACCTGCAGCGCCAGAAACGACTCGGGATTGAAGTGTCGAGTGATGGAAGCAGCACCGAAAAGGGTCTTGAATCTATCCTTCTCCTTACCGTCAAAATACACTTTAAAGGATTTTGCCTCTTCCATAGTGCCGAATTTCGTCTCGCGGCTTTCAGGGATAAAACTGTAATGATTATCTGAGATGTTTCCTATGAGGTCTATGCTCCAACGCTTGTTGGGATGCCATGAAAAAAACGCCTGATAGTCAAGGAAGTTCGGTTTGTATTCAGCATCAGTGTCCAAGGTGCCAAGGAAGTAGCCCGTCGTCTTATAGCGCAGACTCGTCATTAGGCTCACATGCTTGTTGCCCCAGCCCAAGTAGCCTCCAGCGCCGAGCAAACTGGCGTATATACGCCCCTCCCATTGTTCAGGCCTTTTGTATGTAATGTCCAGGACGCTCGACATCTTGTCGCCATAGCGAGCCTCGAAACCACCCGACGAGAACCCTATGCGTTCCACCATATCCTGATTTATCACACTGAGGCCCTCCTGCTGACCACTCCTGACGAGCATAGGACGATAAATCTCAAGCCCGTTGAGATAGACAACATTCTCATCAAACGAACCTCCTCGAACATTGTACTGTGAGGAAAGCTCGTTGTGAGTAGAAACGCCAGCCTGAGTCTGTATGATCTCCTCCACACCATTGCCCGTAGTGCTGGGAGTAGTGCTCACATCCGTCATGCTGATGCGCTGCTCAGTAGTAGTCTGAACGCTAATGCCCTTCACCACGGCAGTGCCAAAACTGGTATCAGCACTACTCAGCGTAACATCCAGATGGATGGAGTCGCCAGGATTGCGCAGCAACCTCCTGCGTTGGTTGTAGCCTATCATGCTGTAGAGCACCAACACACTGTCGCTCGACTGAGTGTAGAGAGTATAGTTACCCTGGAAATTAGTAGCAGTAATATTTGTAGTACCAGCCACCCTCACGTTTGCCAGTTCTATAGGCATGCCGTTCTCATCGCGCACCGTACCGAAAATCTTCGTACGCTGAGCGCTCGCCGTGGGCACCAACAAGCATGCCACGATCAAGACAAGAGCAAAGGAAAACCAAAAATTTTCCCTGCCGAGCCGAGCCGCAGCATACATGCGCGGAAATAACGCGAAACAATGTCCTGATACTATACAACTTTTCATGAGACCAGCCTGATGCCCACAATATATATATTACATATATAGAAACGTATAAAAACCATTTTTATTGTGAAAACGGAATTCGTCGCATCAGGATTGCATGAAGTGTCAGCCGTCAAATCAAATACTGTGAAGAGATGCTTTCATTTTTCTGCACACGGCGTATCGTCTCGGCAAATACCTTAGAGCAGCTCAGCTGTTTCACCTTCGAGCACTTACCCCTGTAAGGTATAGTGTCGGTGAAGACAATCTCCTTTAGCGGTGAAGCCTCTACCCGGTCGTCGGCAGGCCCCGACATGATGCAGTGGCTCGCCATAGCCCTCACACTGTTTGCACCGCCTTCCATGATGAGGTGGGCTGCTTTTGTAATAGTGCCGGCAGTATCAACGATGTCGTCCACCAGTATAACATCCATGCCCTTCACATCACCTATTATCTGCATATCCCCAACGACATTAGCCTTCTTGCGTGTCTTGTGACAAAGCACCAGTGGGCAGTCGAGATATTTGGCATATGCGCTGGCACGCTTCGAACCACCAACGTCAGGCGAAGCAATGCAAAGATTCTGTAGCTGCAACGTCTGTATCCAATCAAGAAAAACAGTAGAAGCATACAAGTGGTCCACGGGAACATTAAAGAAACCCTGTTCCTGGTCGGCATGCAGATCCATCGTCACCAGACGATCAATGCCTGCAGCCGAAAGCATGTCTGCCACAAGCTTAGCTCCAATAGAAACACGAGGCTTATCCTTGCGGTCCTGGCGTGCCCATCCAAAATACGGAATGACAGCATTGATACTCTTCGCTGAAGCACGTTTCGCTGCGTCTATCATAAGGAGAAGTTCCATGAGGTTGTCAGCATTTGGAAATGTTGATTGAACCAGATACACGTCGCGTCCGCGGATAGATTCTTCGAAACTAACTACAAATTCGCCGTCGGCGAAATAAGTAATTACGAGGTTGCCGAGGGGACAACCGAGTTCATTGCATATCTTCTCAGAGAGATAGCGAGTCTTTGTGCCAGAGAAAATCAGAAAGCTGTCTTTGTTCATCTTTTTTTGGGATTTTTATGTATTCTAATCTGCGAGTTTTCGCAGACGGCGAAGGTGTTTAATGATATCCTTGAAATCCTGAGTGCTATAGATGCTGAAATCGTTCCATATAGCATTTTGCACCACAACCCCCTCAACGCCCGCATGCCTCAATACGGGGATGTCCTCATCGCTCACGAACCCCTGCAAATACACCTTTTTGTCGATAGTACCTTCATCCACAAGTTCGCGTATCATCCCTATAGGCAGAGAATCTTCAGGAGTTTGGCGTATGGAAAACAGCACGTAGTCCATGTTGCGTTTAAGCCCACGTATATCCTCAGGCCTGTAGCAAGAGCAACTCACGTGGCCCTTATAACCATCAGGAGGTTGAGGGTTACGCGGGCTGAGGTGGATGCCCTTAAGGTTGAACTCGTCCTTAAGGTAGAAGTGGTCGTGAACAACGATGCGTCGTCGGTATGTTTCGGGAATGAGGGAAAGAAGACGTTCAGAAAAAACCGGCTGAGAACCCGGTTTTCGTAGGTGCAGACTTTCCAAACCTTCATCAAAAAGAGCAGTAACTATCTGATGCTCTTCTATAAAGAAGTTTGGAGTTGTCATCAGTAAAATTTTCATATCTACACCCTATATGGTACTTTTTAGACTCTTTTTTCTGTCCATGCCAAAGCCCCATAAGGCATAGCAAGAGACAAGAACCTGACATCTTTCAGAATCTGTATGCAAAAGTAGTAAAGATATATAATATGTGCAAAGGTTGAGGGAGGAAAAAATAGATTATCCAATTCATTCACAATGTACTTGCTCCCTAAAGTTTTAGAAAGGGGGTACGGCACATATTTAATTAAAGGGGCTGGCAGTGGTGTGAAGGTATAAGTAATGTCGTCTATCCGTAAAAGAGCTAATATAGAGTTGTCAGTTATGGATATTGGCTACTATGTATTCAGACTGTGTGCCTACTCTGATTTTTCCTCCCCAGATGCCCATGCCAGAGCTTACGTAGTAGAAGGTGTTGCCTTTCTGAAGAGGTCCGAAGGCGTCTTCGTATATTAGCTCGGTGATGAGTGACATGGGCCATACTTGTCCGTGGTGGGTGTGGCCGCTAAACTGGAAGTCTATGCCAGCATGTTGAGCGCGTTCCAAGTGGTAGGGCTGGTGGTCTAGAACAATAATAAAGTTGTGAGGATCTGCCTGTTTCGCCAGCGTTGCAATGCTCTTTCTATGGGGATTTGTGCGGTCGTCCCGACCTATTATGCTCAGGTCGTGGGCTATGTCTATGCTTTGGTCTCTTAGCAAATGGATGCCTGCTTGGTTGAAGAATTGAGTGGCGAGGCTGTCGCCGCTATAGTATTCGTGGTTTCCAAGGCAGGCATAAACAGGTACACGTAACTTTCTGAATTCCTGGGCTATGCTGTCGTGGAGTAGTGGTTTTACGCTGACATCGATGATGTCGCCAGCAATGAGCACGGCGTCGGGCTTTTCGTTGTTTATGAGTGTCACCCATCTGGAGAATTCTTCGCGCCGATTGTGGTAGCCTAGGTGCAGGTCGCTCAAGAGCACTATGCGGTAGGGACGGGAGAGTTGCTTTTCGGTGTGTAGGTCTATGACAACTCTTTCTTTGTGTTGGTATTTCAGGTAGCCAAGGGTTAGCGTGAGTGTGAGAATGCCTGTGCTTATTATGGTTCCAGCCCAGCTGTCGTGTAGGAGGGTTGCGGGTAGGATTCTAAATAGGTGAAGAATATCTGCTATGAGGAATAGCATGGTAGCATAGAGCATGACGATTAGCCATGTGTTACCTATCTGGTATGTGATGACGGAAGCTTTGTAGGACAGGCTGTCGGGACCTATGCCATAAAAGATGAACAGGCATGAGAATGCTGCACAAAGTATTAGCGTGACTGCCAGTTTTATCCATGTTGGAGTGGGCAGCATATGCCAAAAGTGCCAGCATATGTAGGTTTGCGCTGTTAGTGGTATAAGGAGTAGTAGGTATGGCACGGGGTATGAGTGGGGTTGTGTTAGAATACGTATCTCATGAAGTCGTTAAAGATGGCGTAAGCCATGAGGATGAGGAGTAGTGTGATGCCTATTTGCTCTGCACGCTCCATGAATTTGTCGCTGGGTTTCCGTCGTGTTATGACTTCACAGAGCAGGAAAAATGCATGACCTCCGTCGAGAGCTGGTATGGGGAGGATATTCATGAAGGCAAGTATGAGAGAGATGAATGCTGTCATTTCCCAAAAGCGTTGCCAATCCCACACCGCGGGGAACAGAGAGCCTATGGCTCCGAAACTGCCGATGCTTTGAGCTCCGTCTTTGGTGAAGAGGTATTTCAGGTCATCAACATATCCGCACAGTACGTTCCAGCCATGGGCGATGCCTGCAGGGAAAGACTCGAAAAATCCGTAGTTTACGGTTCGTGCCTGGCACTTTGCGAGGGGGTGCATCCAAACGACTCCCAGTTGCATGGCGCCGTCGAGCTGGAGGTCAAGGGTGTCGGTAGTGCCTGTGGGCTTTGCTATGACGAGGGTTATGTTACGGAGCTTTGCTGAGTCGGCTGGGTTTTTGTTTATTAGTATATCGTCCATCCTACTTCGAAGGTCGGTGTATTCGTTCCATGTGGTTATGGGCGTTCCGTTGAAGGCTGTGATGCGGTCGCCTGCAGTTATGCCTGCTTTTGCCGCTGGAGTTCCTGCGACAACACTATCTACTAGGCTTGGCTGGAGTGGGAGCATGAAGGGGGGCTGCTCTTTCATCATGCTCAGCATGTTGAGGTTGGCAGGCAGATTTATTGTAACTTCCTTTCCATTACGGAGAACAACTACTTGGCGCGCTTCGCTGATTTCGCGATATACGTTGCCAATGCTCTGATTGTCATCGAAACGGTCGAAGGTGGCTTTGTCTGTGCGCAGGGGGATGTCGCCATCGCGAAAGCCGAGTTGTTGGGCAGTGGTATTGAACTTGAACCCGTCTTTCATATTTTCTATGGGTATGTAGCTGTCGCCCCATGTGAAGAGCACCATGGCATAGATGACAAGGGCTACGATAAAGTTTACGAAGACTCCTGCCAACATGACTATGAGCCGTTGCCATGCTGGCTTTGCCCTAAATTCCCATGGCTGCACGGGCTGTGCCATTTGTTCCTTGTCCATGGACTCGTCTATCATGCCTGAAATTTTCACATATCCTCCCAAAGGTAGCCATCCGAGGGTATAGGTAGTGTCACTTCGGCGGGGTTTCCAT
>JAFYFI010000197.1 GCA_017543785.1 Alloprevotella sp. | reverse complement strand
GCCTACGACATTTTGTTTAACGAATAAGGAAGGTTTTGCCTTCCTTATTTTGTATGGACATGAACCTGTAGGCAATATTCTGCGGCTATCGATGTGAACTGCTATAATCTTTGTCATGCTTAAGATATTTATTTTCAGTGATATGCGCGTGTTTTTGTAAAATCCTTTTAATTTGCAGCAGTATAAATGAAATAAGATAGAGTAAGTCTATCATTCTAATATGGTTGAAACTATGAAAAATCCTGGTTCATGTTGTGCAGCTAAATCTTGGAAAAGTGTATTTTTGGGGGGCAGTAACGCTCAGTCCACACGACTTGCGCATTTGTTCGAGGCAAGGTTATAGGTAGTATGAGGATATTAGATAACATCAAGAAATGGCTGCAGGGACTTTCTTTTCGCACGTGAGTCATCGTGCTGTTGTGTTGCATTCCGTTTTATGTTTTGTCTTTTGCTCAGATGCTCCTGCCCATCAGCGCGGCTGCCAAGGGCATACTCTGGACCATACTCTTCGGACTGGCAAAGACTTGCCAGTATGGAGGGCTGACCATCCTCGGTGTGGAGGGCTACCAACGCTTGAAGAGTTGGCTTAGGCGAAAGAAGATTGGAAAATAGCGGGGATATCGCGCAGACGGGCGTAATTAGAATTTTTTATGCCTTCTCCAATAGCCGCCTGATACTGTGTTGCCAGAAAAATGCGAAAGATTTTGACGAAAAAGTAAAAAGTTTTGACACGCGATTTTTGGCAAAATAGAGTGGAAATTTGAGGAATTTCTGCGAAGATTTTGACTCTCGGAAAATCCAATAAAGAAATTTTCGGATTACTCAAAGTAATTCCGGAATCCAACAAAGAAATTCTGAAATTCCTCAAAGAAATTTTCACGTTTTTGGGCGGAAAAATCGCGGAAAAGTGGCTCGGATTTTCAAAAATCAAACGAAAATCTGAGTCTGAATTTTGTATCCGTCTGAAAGTCAGACCTTTCTGCTAATCGCGAAAAACGGGCATTTTTCGGACCAAAATTTTCGGAGATGATTTTTATGCCCGTTTTTCGGGCTCAAAAACAGGGGGTCGCAGATAAAGGATTTTGACAAATCGTTTTTCTCTTCTGCCGTCCCAGCCCCTTTTCCCTACTCACAGATGTGTCCTATATGTCCCGCGAAGTGAAAGCGAAATGGCAGGTTTTGTTGCTTTTTGTCATCATTTCCGCAGTAAAAGTGTATCTTTGCAAGGTGTTTCCTGTTTGATGAGAAACAAAAGTGTATTTATTTTTCAAAAAAGTAAGCATGATGAAAGCAACTGAAGTAATTGAAAATCTGAAACAGCGTTTTCCCGGAGAGCCTGAGTACATACAGGCAGTGTCGCAAGTCTTGGCAACCATTGAGGACGAGTACAACCTGCACCCCGACTTCGAGGCTGCCAACCTCATAGAGCGCCTCTGCATCCCCGACCGCATACTGCAGTTCCGCGTCACATGGACGGACGACGCCGGCAACGTGCGCACCAACATGGGCTACCGCATACAGCACAACAACGCCATAGGTCCCTACAAAGGCGGCTTGCGCTACCACCAGTCGGTGAATCTGAGCATCCTGAAGTTCCTTGCCTTCGAGCAGACTTTCAAGAACTCGCTCACCACCCTGCCCATGGGAGGAGCCAAGGGCGGCAGCGACTTTTCGCCGCGCGGCAAGAGCGAAGGCGAGGTGATGCGCTTCTGCCAGGCTTTCATGAACGAGCTCTACCGCCACATAGGTCCCGATGAAGACGTTCCTGCCGGCGACATCGGCGTGGGCGGACGCGAGGTGGGCTACCTCTTCGGGCAGTACAAGAAACTCACCCACCAGTTCCAGGGCGTGCTCACCGGCAAGGGCACATCCTTCGGCGGCTCGCTCATACGCCCCGAAGCCACGGGCTACGGAGTGGTGTATTTCCTTGAGTCGATGCTCGCCACGCGCAACATCGCCCTGGCAGGCAAGAAAGTGCTCATCTCGGGCTCTGGCAACGTGGCACAGTATGCAGCCCGGAAGTGCATTGAGCTGGGCGCCAAGGTGCTGACTCTCTCCGACAGCGACGGATACATCTACGACCCCGACGGCATCGACGCAGAAAAGTTTGAGTACGTCATGGAGCTGAAGAACATCTTCCGCGGTCGCATACGCGAATATGCAGAGCAGTATCCCTCGGCGCAGTATCATGAGTACGAGCGTCCCTGGCGCGAAGTGGCTGACATAGCCCTGCCCTGTGCCACGCAGAACGAAATCGACGGCGACGACGCAGCAGCCCTCGTGGCTAACGGAGTGGTTGCCGTTGCCGAAGGGGCCAACATGCCCTCCACGCCCGAGGCTGTCAAGGTGTTCCAGGACGCCAAGTTGCTCTATGCACCCGGCAAGGCGTCGAACGCCGGCGGAGTGTCGGTGTCGGGACTGGAGATGACGCAAAACTCCGAGCGCCTGTCGTGGACAGCCAAGGAAGTGGACGACTACTTGAAGCGCATCATGAACGACATCCACGAAAACTGCATCCGCTACGGCACCGAGCCCGACGGATACATAAACTATGTGAAAGGTGCCAACGTGGCAGGGTTCATGAAGGTGGCAAAAGCCATGATGTCGCAGGGAATAGTATAGCCTTTCCAGACATCTGCGAGTAAGGTCCGCAACTAAAAGAGCCTATCCCATTTTTAGGGGGCGAAGCCTGCCGGCAGGCTTAGCCCCCGTTTTTTTCCGCTTTTTTAATCTCCGTAGGGTTCCCACTTCTCATTTCTGCTCAGCACGAAAACCTCCCCAAAACCCAAATTTCCCCTATACATATAAAATAAATCGCGCGCGCGTTTGAACGTTCCAAGTAAAAACAATAATTTTGCCACGTTCGCACGCGCAGCACGCTTCTGTTGCATGGGCAAGAGGGCACCAAAGCAGAGCCCCGTCCGCGCAAGCATGCTGCCTGCCAACCACGACAAGCACAAACATCTTCATGAAGAAAAAGCTCAGACAATGCCTTAGCCTTGCAGGCTGCATCATCGTAAGCCTGCTGCTGCTCACACTCCTGCTGCCACGCCATAGCAAACTGGCTTTCAGCTACGAGGTGGGGCATCCCTGGCACCATGCACCGCTCATAGCGCAGCACGACTTCCCCGTCTCGAAGCCCGAGACCACCCTGGCTGCCGAGCGCGACAGTGTGCTGCGGGCGTTCAAGCCTTTTTTCGTGGTGACGGAGACTGTCGGCGAAGAGCAGATAGCCAAGTTCAAAGCCGATGTGCGCGCACACAAATTTCCCGATGCCTCGCCCACGATGACTGCCTTCGTGAGCAATATGCTTGAGCGCGTCTATGCCTCCGGCGTCATCGCGCCGGAGCTGATGGCAAGCATGATGAACGAAGGGACAGAGGGCATACGCATAGTGGAAGGCAGCGAGGCAGTCTCGATATCGCTCGGGCAGATTTTCTCCACACGCTCTGCCTACGACCTCATCATGGAGGGCGACTCTATGCGCTTTCCGCGCGAAGCCCTCAGCCGACTCAACATCAACGAATATCTGCAGCCCAACCTGCTGCCCGACGAGGCACGCACAAAGCAGGCGCGCGAGGACGTGCTTGCCGCGGTGTCCATAAACCAGGGACTCGTGCAGCAGGGCGAGCGCATCATAGACCACGGCGAGATAGTCAGCCAGGAGAAAAAACTGGTGCTCGACTCCTACGTGCAGCTCACGGAGAAACAGAACGCCCACGACGGCAACTTCTGGATTCGTCTGGCTGGGAGGTTCATGCTCATACTGTTCATCCTGCTGCTCTTCCCGCTCTACCTCTACATCAGCCGTCGCGACTATCTCTCGTCGCCACACACCGTGGCGCTGTTCTTCACGCTGATAGTAGTGTTCCCGCTGCTCACCTACCTCTTCGTGAGCGAGAACTTCTTCAGCGTCTATCTGCTGCCCTTTGCCATGGTGCCCCTCTTCGTCAGGATTTTCTTCGACTCGCGCACCGCGTCGATGGCTATGCTCACCTCGCTCTTGCTCTGCACACTGGCTCTGCGCGAGCCATACAACTTCCTCATGGTGGAATTCACCATGGGGCTCACGGCAACCTATAGCCTGCGCGAGCTCACGGAGCGCTCGCAGATAGTGCGCATAGCCTCTATCGTCACCGTCGTAGGGCTGCTCATGCAGTTTGCCCTCGACCTCTCACAGCTCGGCACAATCTCGCAAAGCGTCAATGCCGCCACACCAACGGCATATCTCTATAGCATCCTCGACCGCTCACGCTACGTGTATATACTCATCAGCGGCTTGAGCCTGCTCTTCGCCTATCCGCTCATGTATCTCGTGGAGCGCGTCTTCGGATTCACCAGCAGCGTTACTCTTGTGGAACTCTCCAACATCAACAATCCCCTGATGCGCAAATTCTCCAAAGTGGCACAGGGCACCTTCAACCACTCTATGCAGGTGGGCAACATGGCTGCCGAGGTGGCTGACAAGATAGGCGCACAGCCTCAGCTGGTGCGTACCGCAGCTCTCTACCACGACATAGGCAAGATGCTCAACCCCGCCTTCTTCACCGAGAACCAGACGGGAGTGAACCCCCACGACGAGCTGAAGCCGCGCGACGGCATAAGCGTGGAGGAACAGAGTGCGCAAATCATCATCAACCACGTCAGGGAGGGAGTGAGGCTGGCGGAGAAATACCACCTGCCAAAGGTGCTGCGCGACTTCATCACCACACACCACGGCTGCGGAAAGGTGAAGTACTTCTACATACAGTGGCAAAACAACCACCCGGGCGAGAAACCCGACGAGGAAAAGTTCACCTACCCCGGACCGAACCCAAGCACCAAGGAACAGGCTATCCTGATGATGTGCGATGCCGTAGAGGCCAGCTCACGAAGCCTGAAGGAATATACGGAGGAAACCATCTCCGAACTTGTCAACCGCATCATCGACACGCAGATGAAGGAGGGCTACTTCCGCAACTGCAACATCACATTCAGCGAAATAGAGGATTCGAAAAAAGTTCTCACCGAAAGCCTCAAGACAATATACCACACGCGTATTGCCTACCCCGAGCTGCAGCGCACAGCTGAGCCACAGCGCCCCAAGAACCACCTGACATACCTCTTCGGAGGAAAGGGGCTGAGATAAAATCAAAGGGAACACTTTCAAAAGCAAATTTGATAAACACACAAATAAAAAAAACTGAAAAAATAGATGAACATTTTAGAACTTAGCGAACAGGAACTGGGACGCCGACAGGCACTCGATGAGCTGCGCCGCATGGGCATCGACCCCTATCCTGCAGCAGAATATCCCACTGATGCTTTCTCCGACGAAATAAAGCAAAACTTCCAAGACGATGCCGAGCCAAGAGAGGTCTGCATAGCAGGAAGAATGATGAGCCGACGCATCATGGGAAAAGCCAGCTTTGCGGAACTGCAAGACAGCCGCGGACGCATACAGGTATATATCACACGCGACGACATCTGTCCCGAAGAAAATAAAGACCTATATAACATCGTCTTCAAAAAACTCCTCGACCTGGGCGATTTCATCGGAGTAAAAGGTTACGTGTTCCGCACTCAGACCGGAGAGATAAGTGTGCATGCCCGCGAGCTGAAGCTCCTGTCCAAGAGTCTGAAGCCGCTGCCGGTGGTGAAGGAAAAAGACGGAGAAGTGTACGACGGATTCACCGACCCAGAGCTGCGCTATCGCCAGCGCTATGTGGACCTCATCGTGAACCCTGGCGTACGCGACACCTTCCATAAGCGCGCCGTCGTGCTGCGCACACTTCGCGAAGCCCTCGACGAAGCCGGATACACCGAGGTAGAGACTCCCATCCTGCAGAACATTCCCGGAGGAGCCAGCGCACGTCCGTTCATCACACACTTCAATGCACTGGGCGAAGACATGTATATGCGCATCGCTACAGAACTCTACCTGAAACGCCTCATCGTGGGCGGTTTCGAGGGAGTGTATGAGATAGGCAAGAACTTCCGCAACGAGGGTATGGACAAAAACCATAACCCGGAATTCACCTGCATGGAACTCTATGTGCAGTACAAGGACTATCAATGGATGATGTCATTCACAGAGCAGTTGCTGGAGCGCATCTGCATAGCCGTCAATGGCAAGCCCGAAACCGAAATAGACGGAAACGTCATCTCCTTCAAAGCTCCCTTCCGCAGGCTGCCCATCCTGGAAGCCATTAAGGAAAAGACAGGCTTCGACTGCGACGGAAAGACGGAAGAAGAGATTCGCTCCTTCTGCCTGCAAAAGGGACTCGAAGTGGACGAGACAATGGGAAAGGGCAAACTCATTGACGAACTCTTCGGAGAATTCTGCGAAGGGTCATATATACAGCCCACGTTCATCATCGACTACCCCGTGGAGATGTCGCCGCTCACCAAGATGCACCGCAGCAAGCCCGGACTCACCGAGCGTTTTGAACTCATGGTGAACGGGAAAGAACTGGCTAATGCCTACTCGGAGCTCAACGACCCAATAGACCAGGAAGAGCGCTTCGTAGAGCAGATGCGTCTGGCTGCCAAGGGCGACGACGAAGCCATGCTCATCGACCAGGACTTCCTGCGTGCTTTGCAATATGGCATGCCGCCGACGAGTGGCATAGGCATAGGCATCGACCGCCTCGTAATGATAATGACGGGCAACCCCTTCATACAGGAAGTGCTCTTCTTCCCACAGATGAAGCCCGAAGCACGTGCACCGCGCGACAAGGCTGAGGCATATACGGCAGTGGGCATACCCGAAGACCTCGTTCCAGTGCTACAGAAGGTGGGATACAACCTCGTGAAGGACCTCGCCGACGTCAATCCGCAGAAAGTGCAGCAACAGATAGGTGAACTGGCAAAGAAATATAAGAACATAGTGGAAATCCGCCGTCCGGGACTGGACGAGATTGCTGCTTGGCAGGAAAATATTAAATGACAGGTAGCATAGCCATATTAGGAAGCGGAAGCTGGGCAACAGCTATTGCAAAAATCGTTCTTGAAGGCAACAAGAACCAAGCCGATGCGCTCGACAGAGACGACGGCATAATCTGGTATATGCGCCGCTCGGAGACGATAGAAGAATTCCGCCGCCTCGGACACAACCCGTCTTACCTGACGAGTGTGCAGTTTGACCTGAACCGCATCACCTTTACTACCGACATAAACGATGCGGTACGTATGGCAGACACTCTTATCTTCGTCACCCCCTCGCCATATTTGAAGAATCATCTGAAAAAGCTCCGCGTACGCCTGACAGACAAGAACGTCATCACAGCCATCAAGGGCATCATTCCCGACGAAGAACTCGTGCCCTCGGAGTATTTCCGCCAGGTTTACAACGTCCCCGACGAGCATCTGGCAGTGATAGGCGGTCCGAGCCATGCGGAAGAGGTGGCGCTGGGCAGGCTTACGTATCTCACCATAGGCAGTGCGTCGCCCGAACTGGCTTCCGACTTTGCCAACAGGATAGCTTCGCACTACGTCAAGACAAAGACCTCGCCCGACGTCATAGGCATAGAATACGCCAGCGTACTGAAAAACGTATATGCCATAGCCGCGGGCATCTGCAACGGACTGAAATACGGCGACAACTTTCAGGCTGTGCTGATGAGCAATGCCGCGCAGGAGATGAGCCGCTTCCTAAAGGCGGTGTATCCCATTGAGCGCAACATCTGCGACTCTGTTTATCTGGGAGACTTGCTCGTGACGGGATATTCCAACTTCTCGCGCAACCGCGTCTTCGGAACAATGGTGGGCAAAGGCTACAGCGTGAAGAGTGCGCAGATAGAGATGGAAATGATAGCCGAGGGCTACTATGGCACACAGACCATGAGGCAAACAAACCGCCACTTCCATGTGAACATGCCAATTCTCGATGCTGTCTATAACATTCTCTACGAGCGCATACCGCCTGCAATAGAGATAAAACTACTCACGGAATCTTTCCGATGAAGAATATATAAATAAGGAGAAAAGACATAAAAATCATACATACTATGAAAAGAAAATTTCTACTTCTATCCTTTTGTGTGCTTGCCGCATTTGTTTCGGCACAGCACACAGATCTGAGCAGCTACTACGCAGCAGCTGACGGAAAGTGTGGAGCAAACTTGAAGACTGCACTTTTCAACATTATCACCTCTCACACTAACCTGGGGTACGACGGTTTGTGGACGGCTTACAAAACAACCGACAAACGCTCAGACGGTAAGCTCTACGACATCTACTCCAACACTACCAACTACGTCATTGGAGGCAGCGCGCAGGGAGCCAACTATTCGGCTGAGGGCGACTCCTACAACCGCGAGCATCTCGTCCCGCAGAGTGTCTTCAACGAAGCCACGCCCATGAAAGCCGACGCACACTTTGTATATCCCGCCGACGGATATATAAACAACATGCGCAGCAATTATCCTTTTGGAACTGTCGGAACCGTTACGAAAACGTCCAACAACGGATATAGCAAGCTGGGCTCTGCTGCCAGCGGACTGGGATACTCAGGCACTGTCTTTGAGCCCAACGACGAGTACAAAGGCGACATCGCACGAGCCATACTCTATGTCGTTACTTGCTATCAGGACAAACTGTCCAGCTGGGACACCTGGGATATGCTGGCAAAGAATACATACCCGTCACTGAGTTCATGGTCTATAACGCTCTTGCTGCAATGGTCGGCACAAGACCCCGTGAGCCAGAAAGAGATTGACCGCAACGATGCTGTAGATAAACTCCAGGGCAACCGCAACCCGTTTGTCGATTATCCTGGAATAGAACAGTACATCTGGGGCGACCTGAAAACTACGAATGTTGACCTCGAAAGTCTTGCCAGCGGTACATCTTCGGCAGTTGTCCGTCCTGAAATCTCACCCAACGGCGGCACCTTCTCCTCATCGCAGAGCGTGACTATTACCTGCGCCACAAGCGGCTCGTCAATCTATTACACCCTTGACGGCACTACTCCCTCCAAGAGCAGCACACTCTACACGGGCACTTTCGTCCTTACCTCGACCACAACTGTAAAAGCCATTGCCTACGACGGCGATGACAATGCCAGCAGCGTGGCTACAGCGGTATTCACCAAGTCGAGCAGCGGCGGCAGTGTGGGAAGCCTGCTCTATGAAAGCTTCAGCGGATATACCAGCGCCAGCGACGGAACGAGTGCAATAGAAACCAGCAATACTAACCTCGACTATTCCTCATGGTCTTCGTTCGACCGCCTTTACCTGGGTGGTACCAACAAAGGCTACAACTCTACAGGTTGCGGAAAGCTGGGTTCCGGTAGCTATGCCGGCTCCATGACAGCCAGCAATCTTCCACTTGTGGGCGACGGCACGCTTACCTTTAAGGTAATGAGATATAATACAACAGACCCAGGCATACTCAACGTAACAGTTACGGGAGCCACTGCAACGGGTGACGTCTCCGTGACGGCACAAGCCGAATGGACGGACTATACCGTCGACCTCACCGACGGCACGGGCGACGTTAGTATCACCTTTGCTACTACCAATAAGCGTGCATATATAGATGAGATTCGCCTTGAGGCAGCCGGCAGCTCTGCTACTGCCCCCGACGCACCTGTGTTCTCGCCCAACGGTGGCACGTTCACCACTTCGCAAGACGTTACCATAACCTGTCCTACAGCCGGTACGACTATCTACTATACAACCAACGGAACTACTCCCACACAGAGCAGCACACAGTATAGCGGCACCATAACACTATATGCCACTACCACTATCAATGCCATTGCCTTCGACGGCGACGGCAACGCCAGCGAGGTTTCCTCTGCCACCTTCTCCAAGACAGGCAGCGGCAGCACGGAGACACAACTCCTCTACGAGAGTTTCAGCGGATATTCAAATGCAGATGATGGCACTTCAACTCTGACTCCATCAAGCACCGTGCTCGACTATAATAGCTGGACTACCCTGACCAATATCTATGCCGGCGGTACCACTGAAGGCTACGGCGGCGGAGCCTACGGAAAGATGGGTAAGAGTGGTGCAAATGGTTCGATGACAGCCAGCGGCATAGCCCTCAACGGAGCAGGCACACTGACCTTCATGGTAAGAAAGTGGAGTTCCGATACAGGTGTGCTCAACGTGGAAGTAACTGGTGCTACCGCCACGGGAGATGTCACAGTGACGCCTACAGACACTTGGACAAAGTATACCGTCAACCTCACTGACGGTAATGGCGACGTAAGCATTACTTTTGCTACTTCCACCAAGCGTGCACGTATCGACGAGATAGAACTCGTGGCAGGTACGAGCACTCCAGAGGAAGAGGTTCCTGCTGTGCCGGTATTCTCTCCTGTCTCAGGCACCTACACCTCGGCTCAGAGCGTAAGCATCACCTGTGCCACCAGCGGAGCCAGCATCCACTACACCACCGACGGCAGCGAGCCTACGGCATCCTCGCCGACGTATAGCAGCCCCATCAGCCTGAGCACCAACGGCACCTACACCATCAAGGCCATTGCCGTGAGCGCAGGAGGTACTAAGACGAGCAGCGTATCATCGGC
>JAFYFI010000024.1 GCA_017543785.1 Alloprevotella sp. | reverse complement strand
GAGTCTGTTCCCGTACAGGAACACCACGCTGACCGGCAGGTTCCTGTTGTTGTAGTGTGCGTATGCCATTCCTTGCGAGATGTTCATGACCTCGTTCCCGTTCAGGTCGTAAAGGTAGGAATTATTTCCCATAGCCGTATATTTCAGGTATCTGAATTTTTTAGGTTTCTTGTGGGTTGAAAGCCTCAAATCACCTACATCTCCCTGCGGAGCGGATAGTTGCCGCGGAGTGCTTCAAACTGGTCTGGTGCGGCTTTGAGGCGGCGGCTGTCACAGCGCGGGTCGTAGAGGCGCAGTGACTCGCAACTGGGAGCGTGCCCAGCGTCGTAGCAGAAACCATCGGGCAAGGCTGGGGGCGCTATGCTGAAGCTGCACTCCTTGCCGAAGAAGCGGGCTACAGCCTCCAGAGCCATGCGCGTGGCGTTTGCCTTGCCGTCGGCAGAATAGCCTGCAATGTGGGGCGTGGCTATCCAGGCTGCCTGGAGCAGGGAGGTGTTGACGTGGGGCTCGTTCTCCCATGTGTCGATGGCTGCGGCGCGGATTTTTTTTGTGCGCAGGGCTTCTACGACAGAGGGTGTGCTCATGCAACCTCCGCGGCTGCTATTGATGAAGAGCGGGCGGCGCATGAGTCGCCAGAAGAACAGGCGCTTGGCAAGGTGGTAGGTGGGGAAGAGCTTGGAGTGGCTGAGCGGTGTGTGGAGAGTCACCACATCGGCTTCCTCGCCTATCTGCTTCAGACTGACGAAGCCACTCTGTCCGCGCAGCTGCAGGGGCGGGTCGTTGAGGAGAATGCGGTGATGGCGGCTGGCAAGCAGGCGGCTCACGGCAGACCCCACGTGCCCGGCTCCTATAATGCCTATGGTGAGCGGTCCGCGCGGCAGAATCTGCTCCTCCTGTGCTGCCAGGATGACGGTATCTACATACTGCGCCACGCTGGTGGCGTTGCAGCCAGGGCAGTTGGTCCAGTGAATGCCGAGGCGCCCCATGGCAGCGCGGTCTATGTGGTCATAGCCTATAGTTGCCGTCGCCACAAACCTCACCTTGCTACCCCGCAGCAGGGCTTCGTCGCAGTGGGTTCGGGTGCGGATGATGAGAGCATCGGCATCGCGCACGTCGTCGGCAGTGATGCTGCTGCCAGGCAGGTAGATGCACTCGCCTAGCTGCTCAGCATTGCCGCGGATATAGGGTATCTTGTCGTCGATGACTATTTTCATTGCTTCTGGGGGGCTATCTTTTAATGATGGAAGTCTGTGGATGGCGCACACCTGTCATGCCCGTGAGATATGCCTTTGCAGTGCCGAAATTCAGATTGAGGTCTATGCGCACCGGCAGGTGGTTGGCGTCGTCGGTGACGTAGAACTTCACTATCTCCTTTTCCTTGCCTTTCTCTTTCTCCAGATAGGAGAACACCAGGCAGCGATAGGTGACGTTGCGCCCTTCCATCTTGAAATTTTTCTTACCTCTGTACACGAGAGTTCGCCATTCTATGTGGCGCCCCTCGGTCATGATGAAGGGTATGCGGTGTCCCACCTTGAAGTTGGAGGCATCGAAGGAGCGAGCCCTGAGCATCATGCTAAGCATGTCGAAGCAGCAATAGCGGCTCTGGTAGGTCTGCTCGGAAGGTTCGTTCTTGTTGCGGCGATACCAGGACTTCACGGCACACTCGCCGTTGGGATAGTTGTACCAAACCTTTTCCTGGCGGAGGGTGCCGCCTTCGTAGGCATCTTTCTGATAGTAGAGCGGCACGAGGTTGAGGGCGCAGTAGCTGGTGAGCTTGTCGCGCATCATGAAATACTTGTCTGCCCTTTCCGAGGTGCGTGTGGTCAGCGTGGTGCAGAAGGAGGGGTTTCCCTTGTAGGTGGTCTGGGTGATGTTCCACGTGGCTGAGCCTACCTTTATCCAAACGAATTTCCAATTGAAAAAGAGTTGGTACTGCAGGGTTTCGCCGCTCTTGAAGGCAGAGTTGTTTGCCGAGCACTGAGCTGCGGCACCGCGAGGCATAAGCAGGCATGCCGCCAACAGGCAGAGCATGGCAAGTTTTTTTCTGTAAAAAGGGGAAACGATAGCTTTCATAACACTTCAACTAAAACAAAAAAACGCTTTCACTCTATCGTTAGGACTTTTTCTGAATATTCAAGGTTTAAGGCTGAGGCTTACAAAGCTGCTCCTTTTCGAAGCTTTTGCGGCAAAGGAGGGGGCGAGCCTTCGAAAGCCGAGAGAAAGCTGACACAGGGAGCAGGGAAAGAGCACATGACGACGTAGCAGGGGAGCTATTTCTTTCCTTTCTGCTGCATGCGCTGTATGTTCTTTTCGTGACCGGACTGACGGCGCTGTCTGTTGGTGGGCTTCGAAAGTTCGGCAGGTTTTTGCCTCAGCAGCGGCAGGTCTTCGGGCATCCATGTTTGCTCGGTGTCCCAGTTTGCACGCACCACTATCTTCTCGGGACAGTAGAACACCTTCTCGGGCTGACGATGCTCGGAGAAATTGCCCGTGTCCCACTCGCCGTTGCCGTTGGTGTCGTAGAAAACGCGGAGGTAGTAGTTGCCGGGGCGCAGGTAGTAGAAGTCGGCGTGTCCTGCCTTGACGCGCACCTGCCGCTCCATCTTCGTGTCGTTGACGAGGAGCTGCACTACGGCAGAGGTATCGGCAGAGGGAAGGTTGACAAAGAGGCTGCCTACCTCCTCAGAGCGCGTCACCGAGAAACTTTTCTTCACAGGTGAGTTCACCTTGCCGGAGAGTCCCCTTATGCACGCTGAGTCAACCGTGAGTTCGTAATACTGCCCTGGGCGCCATTCCGCGCGCAGCACGACGTGTCGCAGGCTGGTCTGCTCTATGCTGAAGGGAGCATCGTGGGAAAGGGTGTCAACCTTGAGCTTCAGGTGAATCGCGGCGGTGTCTATGCTCATGATGGGCTCCTTGAGCTCAAAAAGCGGATTGCGGTCGGGCGGCAAGGGCACAGGCGACGTTATCTTCAGGTCTATAGGCTCCACGGGCCGGACTTCCTGCGAGAAGTCGCCCCTCTTGTGGCGCTTGGCAAGTTGCTTCTGCCATTTTGCCTCTTCTTCAGCCTCCTGCTTGGCTATTCTGGCATTGGTGAGGCGAGGCACTACGAGGAGAGTGTCGCTGCGCCAGCGGTCGATGCCAAGGGAGTCGTCGGTGGCAATGTAGCTATAGATGATGTTGAGGGAGTCGAGCGCGGCGATGGACTTATCCTTTATCCAGTAGGTTATGGTGTCGCACCTTGCACTCCTCTCCTCCATAAGCGCTCCCTGCAGCTCGCAGTCGGGCGAGACGATGCGCGGCAGTGTGGATTGAGGTGCCGTGAAGTAGGCTGTAAACTTTTCGGGGATTTCCCTGACGAGCTTGAGCAATGCCTTTGGCTTAGCCTCGTCCTGGAAGGCTAAGAGCACAACGTCGTCGGGCTTGAAATGGGTGAAGTTGCTCACACGTACGCTGTCAACAGTGACCGAATCGCGCCACACGGTGTCGCGCTTCACGTCCTGAAAGCATGTAGGAACAACGATTTCATCGGAAAAAGCAAGCATCTCGCCGCGGCTCCAGCGAAAGTCGCCATCCATGTCCTTCAGGGCATATATACGATAGTTGCCTGCAGCCACACCTTTTATGGAGAACTTGCCCTGGTCGTTGGTCCTGCCAACGCGCAGAAACGGCTTGGTGCGGAAGACTGAGTCTTGGACCTCGGAATGCAGTCCTACCAAGAAACCTTTCTGCGGCGCAAAGTTGTCGGCGGAGATGACGGTGCCCGAGACTTCGAGCGAGTCGATGTCCTCGCCGGTGGTGAAGTAGTAGGTAAAGTTGCCCAAAGGGTTTCCTTCCGTTGCGTCGGTAATGGCATCGGAGAAGTCTATCGTATAGGTAGTGTTGGACTTTAGGCTGTCGAGGAGTTCTACGGTGATGCGCTTGCCGGAAGTCTTTATCTCCGGGAGTTCTTCCTGTGGCGGCGAAACGATGATTTTCTCGGCAGCATTCTCTATCTTTATGTTTTCGCTGAACACCAGCGTCACCTTTTTCATTTTGTTCACGTCCGTCTCGCCCTGCCCTGGCGACATGGCAACAACCCTGGGCGGCGTTTCGTCATAGGGTCCGCCGTCGGGACCGCTGCCGGGATTGGCACAAGAGGCAGTCCAGAGAAGGAGTGAAAGAAGAAAAAATGTTTGGAAAAAGTGACGCATGGAGTTATCTACACGTTCATAGCAATGATTTTCTCTATGTGCTCACGAGTATTGGAAAGTCGGGGCACCTTGTTCTGACCGCCCAGCTTGCCGCGGCTCTTGAGCCAATCGCTGAAGAGACCTTCGCGAGCCACGATGATTTCGAGCGGCTGGAGGGTGATGTCTTTGTAGCGCTTAGCTTCGTAGTCGGAGTTGAGGCTTTGCAGCTCGCTGTCGAGGATTTTTGCAAAGGCAGCGACGTCCTGCGGCTTCTTGGCGAACTCTATGACCCACTGATGGCGACATTTGCCCTCGGTGTTCATGAAGACTGGCGCCGCAGTGTACTCCCTGACCACAGCCCCTGTCTGAGCACAGGCTATCTCCAGCCCGCGCTCGGCATTATCGACTATGAGTTCTTCGCCAAAGGCATTGATAAAACTCTTGGTGCGACCACTTATGACGAACTTGTAGGGATTGGCACTGGTGAAGCGCACAGTGTCGCCAATCTGATAGCGCCACAGCCCGCTCGACGTGGTGATGAGCATGGCATAGTTGCGCCCCAGCTCCACATCCCATAAAGGTACCACCGTGGGCATCTCTTTGCCTACGTCCTCAAGCGGAATAAACTCGTAGAACACACCATAGTCCAGCATAAGGAGCATAGACTTGTCCTGCGGGTCGTCCTGCAAACCGAAGAAACCCTCGCTGGCGTTGTAGGTCTCCATGTAGTGCATCTTCGGCGTGGGGAACATCTGCTCGTAGAGCTTTCTGTAGGGCGTGAAGGCTATGCCGCCATGGAAGAACACTTCAATGTCGGGCCAAATCTCTGCCAGATTTTTCTTTCCCGAAATCTCCATCATCCGTGTCAGAACACTCATCATCCATGAGGGAACTCCGCTGATGTTGGTCACCTTGGCATTGAGGGCAACACGAGCTATGCGGTCGCGCTTTTCCTCAAAGTCGGCAAGCAGCGCCGTGGCTTTGTCGGGAATACGAACGAGATTTACCAGAGGATTTATGTTCTCAATGAGAATGGCACTGAGGTCGCCCACGAGCGAATGGGGCAGGTTGTAGTTTGACTGATGGCTGCCTCCGAGGATGAGCGCCTTGCCGTCGAAGATGCGGCTCTCGGGATTGTTTCTAAGGTAGAGAGCCACAGCATCAGAGGCACCTTTGTAGTGGGTGTCCCTGAGTCCTTTCTGAGTGACGGGGATAAATTTGCTTTTATCGTTTGTAGTGCCCGACGACTTTGCATACCAGCGAACCTTTCCTGGGCAGAGCACGTCGCTCTCCCCATGACGCATGCGGTCGATGTCTGCCTTGAGGTCTTCGTAGGTATTTACCCCAATGTGGGAGGTAAATTCGTCGTAGGAAGCCCCTTCGCGCAATCCTCTCTCAGCACCATACTCCGTTTGTGCACCTTTCCGTATGAGGCGAGAAAGTACGCTCAACTGTATGGATTGTGTCTCGGTGGCGTAGCGGTCTATCTGCCGGGCACGGTGAAGGAAAAAAGGACGGGCAAGTTTTGTTAAACTCATTGAGACTTTCGGTTATTGTTCGTCTAAGTTATTGCCTTACTTGGCTTTGTCGCACTTCTTGGCGGCTTTGTCGCATTTCTTGGCAGCCTTGTCGCACTTCTTGTCGCACTTTACCTTGCCTTCGCAAGCAGCCTTGCAGTCCTTGCAGGCGCAGGGGTCGCAGCAGCATTTCTTCTCGGCTTTGTCGCACTTTTTCTCGCACTTTACCTTGCCTTAACACTTAGCCTTGCAGTCCTTGCACCCGCATGGGTTGCAGCAGCATTTCTTTTCTGCCTTGTCGCACTTCTTGGCGGCTTTGTCGCATTTCTTGTCGCTCTTGT
>JAFYFI010000196.1 GCA_017543785.1 Alloprevotella sp. | reverse complement strand
GAGAGCGCGATGGTCTTGCCCTTGATGTCGTGGCCGGCCGTCTCCAGCATGTGGTGCACGAAGTAGAGTGCGCCGAAGCCCGTAGCCTCAGGACGCAGGATGGAACCACCCCATTCCAGTCCCTTGCCGGTGAGCGTTGCACCGTGGAACTGTCCTGTGATGCGCTTGTATTGTCCGAAGAGATAGCCGATCTCGCGTCCGCCTACGCCGATGTCGCCAGCGGGAACGTCCATGTCGGGACCTATAACCTTATAAAGCTCAGTCATGTATGACTGGCAGAAACGCATGATCTCGGCGTCGCTCTTTCCGCGTGGTGCGAAGTCAGAACCACCCTTGCCGCCGCCCATGGGCAGTGTGGTGAGGGCGTTCTTGAAGGTCTGCTCGAAGCCGAGGAACTTCAGAATGGAGAGGTTTACTGACGGATGGAAGCGCAGTCCGCCCTTGTACGGGCCGATGGCGCTGTTGAACTGCACGCGATAGCCAATGTTAACCTGCACCTCGCCCTTGTCGTCAACCCAAGGCACGCGGAACGTGGTGATGCGCTCTGGCTCCACGATGCGCTCGATAATCTTGGCTTTTTCAAACTCGGGATGCTGGTTGTAGACGTCCTGAATAGAGGTTAGCACTTCCCTGACAGCCTGCAGGAACTCGGCTTCACCTGGGTGCTTTTGCTCCAGGTTCTGCATGATTTTCTCAACGTTCATAGAATAGTATTTTAGTTAAACATAAAAAGATGTCTCGAATGACTTTACAAATGTAGTGGTTTTTGTTGAAACCGCCAAGAGAAAAACCGAAAATCTTCTTTTTTAGGCAGACTTTTTTCCCCGAGGGATGGTTTTTGCCGTTCGTTCTCAGTCTGCCAGCAGACCGTTTCTTTCAGGCCGTTGTCACTGAGCAGCCCGTCTGGCTTCCTTTTCCGCTTTCTTTGCGGCTTTCCTGGCTTCTTTCTCGGCTTTCTTGGCGGCTTTTTCAGCCTCGCGGGCCTGTTTCCTTGCTTCCCTCTGAGCTTTCCTGTCTGCTTTCTTCGCTTCTTTGTAGGCTTCCTTTTCCTCCTTCAGCATTTTGTCGGGGTCGAGGTCGTCGCCCGACTCCAGTGCTTCGCGCAGCATCTCCTTGTCGAAGGTGATGACTTGTCCGAAGAGTCCCACGGAAAGTGTCTTGTCTTCGCCTTTCAGGTGGACATGGGTTGTGTTGAACAGCACGTAGTCATTGAGTTGCAGCTTCATGTCGATGGCGGCGGATACTGCCGTCTTGATGAGGCTTTTCCCCACTTTCCCGAACACGTTGTTGTCCATTCCGCGTTCAGCGGCTTCTTCCTCCACATATTCGCTGACGGCTTTCATCATGGCTTCTTTATGCGCCTTTTTGTCAGGTCGCGTGAGCGTCATCAGTATGGCTATGCCAACCAACAGGATCAATACGAGCAGTTTCTTCATGCGTTCTTTTATATATTATATTCAACAAGGATGCGGTCCACATTGTGTGGAATCGGCGACAAAGGTAATAAAAAGCACGTTGAATAACGAAGAAAGATGCGGAATTTTTCAGCATGTTTGGCCAAAACATTTTGTGTTCTCGCTTTTTCTTTGTAAGTTTGCACGAGTTTACAACACCCATTCCCCGTTTTATGGAAAACAACATACCGCAACAGTGGAATAAATTCTATCTGAAAGACGTGTCGTTTGTCAATCTGATGACACGTCGCATCTACAACGTCTTGATAGTGGCCAATCCCTATGATGCCTTCATGCTCGAGGACGACGGACGTGTCGACGAGAAGATTTTCAACGAGTACACCGAACTGGGCCTGCGCTATCCGCCCACCTTCACGCAGGTGAGCACCGTGGAGGAGGCCGAGGCGGTGCTGCGCGAAACCAGCATCGACCTGGTGATATGTATGCCCGGCAATGCCGACAACGACGCCTTCGACGTGGCGCGTTCCGTCAAGCAGCACGTGCCCGAGACGCCCTGCGTGGTGCTCACTCCCTTCTCCCACGGCATCACCCGCCGCATTGAGAACGAGGACATGAGCATCTTCGACTACGTTGTCTGCTGGCTGGTCAACACCAACCTCATCCTGAGCATCATCAAGCTCATAGAAGACAAGATGAATCTGGAGCACGACATCGAGGAAGCCGGTGTGCAGATGATCCTGCTGGTTGAAGACGGCATCCGCTTCTATTCGTCTGTCCTGCCCAACCTCTACAGCTACATCCTCGCACAGAGCCAGCGCTTCGCCACCGAGGCACTGAATCCCCACTCGGCCACGTTGCGCATGCGCGGCCGCCCCAAGGTCGTCTTGGCGCG
>JAFYFI010000195.1 GCA_017543785.1 Alloprevotella sp. | reverse complement strand
CTGGCGACAAACAGGAAATCGTCATGGACGGCGGAACGCTTCAAGTTGAGCTGCGCGACAATGGGCACGTGTATCTCACTGGACCAGCAGTGACGGTATTCGACGGCACATTGCTTCTTCGATAAGAAACACATTTTTACGAAATGAAATATCAAAGACGCTGAAAAATAAAGTCAGCGTCTTTTTTTGTATTGAACTCTGTTTTCTTTACTATTTCTCTCCCGACATATTTAGTTTATTGTTAAATTTAGATGAACAGAAAGCTGTATTAAAGAATATTTTATACCTTTGCACAACCTTTTAGAAACTCCTTTTTGAGTGATGAAAAAATTTTACTTATTAATTATATCAGCTTTAGTTTTTCCCTGCGCTCTTCATGCGCAACGAATACTGACGCTGAATGAGTGTCGCGACCTGGCTCTAAGGAACAACAAGAGCCTTGCCATGAGTCGTAGCGAACGCGACAAGGCTATGTACACACGCATGGCTGCTGAGACAAACTACCTGCCCAAAGTTCAGGCTTTGGCAGGCTACGTACACACAGGCAGGGAAATTTCCATATTAAATAAGGATCAGAAAAACCGCCTCAACAACCTGGGCACGAGTTTCGCCGAGCATATCTCTGCTCCGCTGCAGAGCCAACAGGCGCAGGCTTTGCTTGCTGCCAATCCCGACTTGATGCCGCTGGTGCAGCAACTGCAAGGTGGGATAGCACAAGTAGGTGGCGCGCTCAATGGCTATGGGGCAAGAATAGTAGATGCTTTCAGGACCGACACGCGTGACATTGTTGCCGGTGCGCTGCTGCTCACTCAGCCTCTCTACATGGGTGGAAAGATTAGGGCTTACGACAACATAACCCACTACTCCGAGCGCCTGGCTGACCTTAAGTACACTGCCGACCAGTCGGAAATCATTCTGGAAGTGGACAGAGCATACTGGCAAGTGGTGTCTCTCTCCAACAAACTGCAGCTGGCGCGCAATTTCCACAACACATTGCAAAAGCTCGACAGCGACGTTCAGAAGATGATTGCCGAAGGCGTGGCTACGAAGGCTAACGAGCTACAGGTGGCAGTGAAGCTGAACGAGGCAGAGATGCTTGTTACGAAAGTTGAGGACGGACTGACACTCTCGCGCATGCTGCTGGCGCAGACTTGCGGGATGAGCGATTCCATCGACACCACAGCCTTCACGCTGAAAGATGAATATCTCAGCGACATCGCCGTAGATACTACCTTCACCGTTTCAAACAGCGCAGAGGCATTTGCCCGTCGTCCGGAGCTGGCTCAGCTGGAGACGGCGGTGAACATATATAAGGAAAAAGCCAAGATAGAAAAGGCTGCCTATCTGCCACAAATTGCCTTCGTAGGCGGTGTGATGGTTTCTAACCCAAATGGATTTAACGGTTTCCAAAACAAATTTGCCGGCACATGGAGCGTAGGCTTCACTTTCAAGATGCCTGTGTGGTCGTGGCACGAGGGCCGCTACAAGGTTCGCGCTGCCGAGGCAGAGGCTGCAATGGCTGCATACAGGGCAGAGGAAGTGAGAGAAAAGATTGGGCTGCAAGTGGCGCAGGAAACATTCCGCGTGAACGAAGCCATAAAAAAACTTCGCCTTACGAGAAAGAGTCTGGAAAAGGCAGAAGAGAACCTGCGCATAGCCAACCTGGGATACAAGGAAGGAGTGATAGTGCTCTCCGACGTGCTTCAGGCTCAGACTGCTTGGCTGCAAGCCAACAGCGAAAAGATTGACGCCCAGGTAGATGTAATGCTCACACGCTCCATGCTGACCAAGGCAATGGGAAACACCGTGCTCCCTGCCGAGCCTGAAAGAAAGACCAAGACCGTGGCTCCAAGCTTTTTGAAGAAAATAATCAGATAATAGGTTTTAGGTTTTTCAGTTGGCAGCGTACTACAAACCTACGACCCCACAAACCTAAAATCCCCAAACCCACAATCCACATAAGATGTCAAAGAACGATAAACTCAACATTATTCCCGCTATTGTTATTCTCGGCATTATCATCATTGCCGTCGTTGTGGGAAGCATTTATGCCTTTGAAGAGGAAGAAGAAACCTTGCAGGGACAAGCAGAAGTGACCGAATATCGTGTTTCGGGCAAAGTACCTGGTAGAATCTTGGAAATTCGCGTCAAGGAAGGCGACTTCGTCCACAAAGGCGACGTGCTGGCAGTCATCGAGGCACCCGAGGTCGATGCAAAACTGATGCAAGCCGAAGCTGCCGAGGCTGCAGCCGCTGCCATCAGCGAGAAAGCTCAGAACGGTGCACAAAAAGAAGACATTCAGGGAGCCTACGAACTTTGGCAGAAAGCCATTGCCGCCAAGGACGTGATGGAAAAGTCGTACAACCGCATCAAGCGCCTGACCGACGAGGGTGTGCTACCTCAGCAGAAACTTGACGAGATAACCGCCCAGCGCGATGCAGCCATTGCCACTGAACGCGCGGCGAAGTCGCAATACGATAAAGCCGTTGGCGGAGCCCGCGGCGAGGACAAGTCGGCTGCCGCAGCACAGGTAAGGCGTGCTCAGGGAGCCATCAGCGAAGTGAATTCATACAAGCGCGAGACACAACTCATAGCCTCCGCCGACGGAGAAGTAACCGAGATATTCCCCCATGTGGGCGAGCTCGTCGGCACGGGAGCACCCGTGATGAACGTAGCCGTTATGAACGACATGTGGCTGACGTTCAACATTCGCGAAGACCACCTGGCGCAGTTCCCCATGCACGGAAAGGTGACGCTCATCGTTCCCGCCCTGGGCAACAAGGAACTGACGGCAGAAGTGTACTACATGAAAGACCTTGGCTCCTATGCAGCCTGGAAAGCTACAAAGACAACAGGCCAGTTTGACATGAAAACCTTTGAGGTCAGACTGCGCCCCACGGCAAAAGTTCCCGGCATGCGCCCGGGGATGAGTGTCTTGGTGAAGAAATAAAACTTACTCCTGGCATAGGCGGATGAGAGACATTTATAAAATAATGGTTCGCGAGGCGAAGCGCATGGCTACCGACCCACTGGCATGGTTCTGCATGGTAGTGGCACCCCTTCTCACAGCCATCTTCTTCACTACCTTCATGTGGCAAGGTCTGCCCACCAATATGCCTGTAGGCATTGTTGACGAGGACAACACCAGCACGACGCGCCAGATTATACGCAACCTCGACGCCATGCAGCAGACACAAATTGCTGCCCAGTATGCCGACATCACCGAAGCCCGCAGAGCCATGCAGCGAGGCGACATATATGCTTTCTTCTACATTCCGCGAGGCACTACAAGCCTTGCAAACCAGCAGAAGCGCCCCACGATTTCTTTCTACACCAACTATTCCTACCTCATAGCAGGCTCTCTCGTCATGCGCGACATGCGTATGATGTCGGAACTTGCCAGCGGAGCAGCAGCGCGCAAGGTTCTCTTTGCGCGTGGAGCCACGCAGCAGCAAGCCATGGCATTCCTGCAACCGATAGTAGTAGAGACACACCCCATCTCCAACCCCACACTCAACTATAACATATACCTTTCAAACACACTCATACCTGGCATTCTGGGCATCTTCATCATGATGATGACCGTCTATGTCATCGGCATGGAGATAAAGAAAGGCACCGCCAGCGAGTGGCTTGGCATGGCAAAGGGAAACATCTTCAAGGCTCTTATAGGCAAGCTCCTCCCCACCACATGCATGTTCCTGCTCACCGGTGCGCTCATCATAATTTGGCTCTACGGAATTCTCGCGTTCCCGTGCCATAGCGGAGCGTGGACAATGATGGGAGTGATGACCCTCTTCGTGCTAGCCTCGCAGGGAATGGGCATTTTCATGATTACCATGCTCCCCACTCTGCGTCTCGGACTCTCCTTCGCCTCGCTCTGGGGTGTCCTTTCGTTCAGCATTTGCGGAATGTCGTTCCCAGTCTTGGCAATGGCGGCACCACTGAAGGGACTCGCCTTCCTCTTCCCACTGCGACACTATTTCATGCTTTATGTCAACTGCGCCCTCGACGGACACCCCCTCATGAACGCATGGCCGTATGTGGCATTCCTGTGTTTCTTCATCTCGCTGCCGCTCATGTGCGCATGGTGGCTAAAGCACCAGCTGCTAAAGGTGAAATACATTCCTTGATATTCTATAGACAGACCGACAAAAGCTGAAAGTCTGAAGAACAGCTTCTCTTGCGATTCTTGAGGACAGAGCAGCCTTGTCAAAATCCTTTATCCGCGACCCCCTGTTTTTGAGCTCAAAAAACGGGCATAAAAATCCTCTCCGAAATTTTTGGTCCGAAAAATGCCCGTTTTTTGCATTTTGCGGAAACGGCTGACTTTCAATACGATATAAAGTTTAGGCTCGGATTTTCATTTGATTTTTGAAAATCCGAGCCACTTTTCCCCGATTTTTCGACTCAAAAACGCGAAAATTTCTTTGAGGAATTTCAGAATTTCTTTGTTGGATTCCAGAATTACTTTGAGTAATCCGAAAATTTCTT
>JAFYFI010000194.1 GCA_017543785.1 Alloprevotella sp. | reverse complement strand
TTCTCTTTTCATCAATTGTTGATTGCCTTTTGTTTGTATTATATGCATTGTGTCACCATTTCTCTATTATGAGGAAAATGCCGTTCAGGAGAATATTCTGCTTATTTTCTCCTTGCTCCGGGTACATTTATCAATGCCCGTAAAGTTAAAAGAAAGGTGCAAAAGCCCCTGCGCGGAAGGCGCGGGGGCTTTGCTTTTTTATGTATGCCTCTCCCTCGTGGGGGATATTCACATTTATACAGGTTTCCCTTTTTTACTTCTTCAAACTTTTGCGGAAAGCTTTGAGGGCTTTCTGCGCAGCCTTGACAGCTTTCTGTGTGGCAGCACTGAGTTTGCCGTTGGGAGCTAGGGCGCGCTCTACCTCTGCCTGTGCGAGAACAGCATAGTTCTGGCTGACGAGATTTTTCTCCGCAGTGGTAGCTGCTGCATCGTAGTCTTTCCATGCTTGCTCGCCAAGGGTTTTCTGGGCTGCTGTAACTTTGTCGGCGACTGCTTCGGTCTCGGCCTCATCGGCTGCGTAGGCGTGCTTATAGCCCTGAACTTTATTCCAGCTTCCACGTGTGAAGTCGGGCACGGCTACAGCTGCGCTGTTGTGGTCCATAGAGAGTGTGCCGAGCTCAGCGAGGCAGCACCACTCAGCGAGGTCATAAACGTCCATATCGAGGGGCAGTCCGTTCTGCAAACAATAGACGAGGCGGCTGTCCATCATAAAGTCCATACCACCATGGCCGAGACGACGTCCACGCTCACCGTATTTCTTGATGATGGGGCTTTCGTACTGTTCCTGGAGTGCTACCTGCTGCTCATAGGGCATGTAGTCGTGGCTATTGAGATCGTCAATTTTTGGGGTGACGCCACTGGCTTTGAGCTGTGATGCGTCTAGAGCGTAACCACGTCCGTCGCCATTCTCGCGCATTGGATACTTATCGGCGAAACCTTTGGTGCCTACTAGCTGGTATAGACGGTTGTAGGGCTGTGGGTTCATGACGTTGTGCTGTATCTCGATGACCTTACCATTCTCAGTGCGGATGAGTGTAGTGGTGTGGTCGCCGTTGCGGAACTCTGCTGGGCGCTTGCCGGTCTTGGCTTCTACGTAGTCCTTGCCGTGAACTGACTTCGTATCCATAGCTACGAGGGTGGTCATGCGGTCGCCGCGGTGTATGTTCATGGCTTGTGCCACGGGACCAAGTCCGTGGGTAGCATAGACATCGCCGCGGTTTTCCATGTTGTACTTCATGCGCCAGCCGAGGCGGTCGGGGTCGCTACCGTCAGGGTTTTTCCAGTAGTAGTCCCAGAAGGGGTCGAGGTTGTGGATGTAGGCTCCCTTACCGTGGAGCACTTCGCCGAAAACGCCTGCTTGTGCCATGTTGAGTGTACGGAGTTCGAACCAGTCGTAGCAGCAGTTTTCGAGTATCATGCAGTGCTTGCGTGTCTGCTCGCTGAGGTTGATGAGTTCCCAGCATTGTTCGAGGTTCATGGCTGAGGGCACTTCGATGGCTGTGTGCTTGCCGTTCTGGAGGGCGCACTTTGCTACGGGGAAGTGGTGGTCCCAGTCGGTGGCTACATAGACGAGGTCTATGTCGGGACGTGCGCAGAGTTCTTCGTAACCCTTGGCACCGCTATAGATGGTAGCTGGGGGTAGTCCTGCCTTGCGGAGGTACTGCTGCATGCGCACGGCGCGTGCTTCTTCGTAGTCGCAGAGAGCTACAATCTCTACACCGGGGATGAGGCAGAAGCGCTCTACTGCTCCAGGACCGCGCATACCGAGACCTACAAAGGCTACGCGCACGTTCTGAATCTTGGGAACTGTGAGTCCCAGGACATCTTGCTGACCAGCGGGGCGCTGTGGGGTTTCTACTACGAGAGTCCCCTCGTCCCAGTGCCATGTGGTGGAGGGAGAGAGTGACTGGGCAGACAGGCTGCCACATAGTGCGGCAACGAGTATGCCGACGAATAGACGAATTGTTTTCATATGTATTTTTTTAGTTGGTTAATTTCGGTTTTTTTATTTTGAGTCTTTGGGTTGGATGTATGTCATGGACCAAATAACCTACGCTCAGAGCTAGGCTAGATAGTCGAGCACTTGGCGGAGGTCGGTGATTATGGCGCAGACTTTGGCTGGGTCGTAGTCGGTGGGGGTTTCTTGTCCTTCTCCTTTAAACCATATGGTGCGGCAGCCAAGAGAACTGGCGGGCTCCATGTCTTTCTTGTAGCTGTTTGCCACTACTACTACTTCCTCTGGCTTGAAGCCTGTAGCTTCTACGCCAAGGCGATAGATGGCGGGGTCAGGCTTACGGACACCTACCACGCTGCTCTCTACGATATGGGTAAAGACACCGTCGAGCCCGAAGGTGGACAGCACGGCGTGAATGTTACCGAAGAAATTGCTGACAAGGACGAGTGGGTACTTTTGGCGCAAGGTAGCGAGGACTTCACGCGTAGTCTCCATATTCTTCAGCGCCAAGCTGTTGCAGTAGCCTGCTATGTCATAGAGCAGGGCTTGCTGTTGCAGGGCTGAGATGTGGAGGATGTGCTTGAACTCCAGATAAGCTATCTGCTGCTCTATTTTCTTGAGCATGAGATGATAGAAGTCGTCGGTGGGCTTCACTATGGGAGCCTTGATGAGTGCGTTCTCGGCAAAGGTGCATGCTTTCTGGAAGGTATCTTCGTCGATGGGGAAGTTGGCATGGCGATATGCCTCCCACTGTACTGACGCCCAGGGACGGGCTTTGGTATCGAGTGTGCCGCCGTAGTCGAAGATGACGGCTTTGACGTTTTGAAGTGTTTTGGGTGACATTAGTGTTTAAGGTTTTTTTGTTTCATTATCTGCTTGTTACCCACCTTGACGAGGATAACGCCCACAAATATCCAAAAAAGTTCCCGAACACGCGTGTAAAAACTTGCAAAAATTCCTAAAGAGGGTGTTCCGAAGCCTAAAACGCGTACTATCACGGCAAGTGCGCCCTCGCGGGCACCGAGCTGCATGGGGAAGAAGAAGAGCATGTTGCCTATGAGAGAAATAAACGCCAGTACCAGGACGGAGTCGGCTATGCTCACTGCAACGCCCAAGCTTCGCAGGATGAAGAAGAACTCGAGGGAGTTGACGAGACGTGCCACGTACTCCATCGTGAGGGATGAGTAGAAAGCGCGTGGCTGGCTATGGAGGTAGGCTATGTGGCTATCCACCTGAGCCATGCTCTCGCCGTGCTTGTCGTATATCTTCTTAGCCAGACGCCCCAAGAGTGGTATGCGGAGCAGAGGGCTGTAGAGTTTCACTATCATGCCGTTCTTATAGCCATACCAGAAGAAATATAGCACCAGGCAGAACACTAGGATATATACTGAGAGCATGGTCCAAAGGGCTGGGCTAAGCATGTCGCTGTGGAAAGCGAGGAGCAGGGCTGCGCCAGTAGTCCAGAAGATGAAATGCGAGAGTATATGCATCATGGAATAGAGTACCGTTGCCGACATGGCTCTCGCCGTGCCTATGTAGTTGCTCAATTCCATGACGCGGTAGGGGGCTCCGCCAAAGCCGAAGGGGGTGGTGTAGCTGAAGGCAAAGCCGCTGACGGTGAGTTTGTATGCGTAGCGAAAGGGGAGGTGCTTCTCGTGGCGCAAGCTGTTGACGATGAGCTGGAACGCACGTGCGTTGAAAGCGTAGACCAATACCCACACGCCCACTACTGCTGGCAGATATAGCCCTGCGCGGCTCAGGTGCTCCTTCATATCGCCAAAGTCGATACCGAAACCATACAGCATGGAGAATATGGCTACCACGCCGAAGAGCAGGAAGAGGTTTCTGAAGAGTGGCCGCATGAGGGGTGAAGTAGAATGTGGGGATAGTAGAAAAGTCAGTTGTCTATTTCGGCGTCGCGATTTGCTTCTCTAGGCTCGAGGTCTTTCCCCTCCAGCTCAGAGGCTGGCGAGAATCTTCTGGGGCGCTGGTCTTCGCGACGGTCGTGATAGAGCTTGGGCAGGGGGTTGGTGCCTGCCTCCTGATATATTCTTCTGTTGCGGAAGAGGTCGACTGCCATGAACAAGGCATGACGGAAGGAGAGTTCTGAGGCTATGCCCTGCCCCACTATGTCGTAGGCTGTGCCATGGTCGGGCGATGTGCGCAGGAAGGGCAGTCCGAGGGTTACGTTGACACCCTGGTCCATGGCGAGGGCTTTGAAGGGTGCGAGTCCCTGGTCGTGGTACATGGCAAAGACGGCATCAAAGTGGCTGTAGTCACCGCTGCCGAAGAAGCCGTCGGCGGCGTATGGACCAAACACATTGAGCCCTTCTTCGGAAAGTTTTCTCACGACAGGGCGTATGACATTCTCTTCCTCGTCGCCCAGCAGTCCGCCGTCGCCGTTGTGGGGGTTGAGCCCCAGCACTGCTATGCGAGGCATGGAGAGCAGGAAGTCTTGCTGCAGGGCTGTGTGGAGGGTACGGAGTTTTTTCTCGAGCAGCTCGGGAGTGATGGCTGCCGCCACCTTAGAGATTGGCAGATGGGTGGTGGCTAGGGCTACGCGCAGCGAACCGCTGGCTAGCATCATCAGGGCGCTACCGTCGCCGCTACCCAGGGCTGCGTCCAGATAGTCGGTATGTCCGGCATAAGGGAAGGAGTCGCTTTCGAGGGTCTTTTTGTTGACGGGAGCTGTGACGAGAACGTCTATCTTGCCTTCTTTCAGGTCGCGCACTGCCATCTCCAGTGCGAGGCGTGCTGCGAGGCCTGCCTCGGCTGAGGGCTGCCCCATCTCTACTTTTATCTCGTCGTCGAAGCAGCTCACCAAGTTGAGCCTGCCAGGGGCGGCTTCCTCGGCTCGGGCAACGGTCTGGAAGTTCGTTTGCGAGGCGAGGGCTTTCCTATAGTAGGTTGCCACCTTGGGCGAGCCATAGACTATGGGGGTGAGAAGGTCGAACATCTCGCTGTCGGAGAATATCTTCAGGATGAGTTCATACCCCACTCCATTTGTGTCGCCATGCGTTATGCCTACACGCACAAGTTGCTTTTCGCCAGAGGCTCTTTGCTCTGCCGAGGTATTTTTGAAGTTTTCGTTCACGTCTATCATTTTTCTTTATGTGTGTAATGTTTCTGGTGGTGGGGTTCTTGACTCATACATATATTAATATATGTGGAGTCTTTTTCTGTTTCACTCTCCCCTCTCCTGCTTATTTTGCCTTTCTGTGTTGAGCATGCCGCATGCTGCAGCTATGTCCTCTCCGCGCGAGGCACGTATCGTGGCGAACGTTCCATGCGAGGTCAGCATATCGCGGAAACGGAGCATTTTCTTTTCGCCTACTCCTCGCAGTTCGCTGTCGGGGATGGCATGAAAACGAATGAGGTTCACCCTGCACTCCAATCCTTTCAGCAACGCCACGAGGGCTTTGGCATCGGTATCGGAGTCGTTAATGCCGTCAAAGAGTATGTATTCGAAGGAGAGCCTTCTCTGTCCCGACCAGTCGTAGTCTTTCAGCATATCTACGACGGCTCTTATCTCATAGGCTCGTTCCGATGGCATCAGCGCCAGTCGTCCCTGGTGCTGCGGATGGTGAAGGCTTATTGCCACATGGCAGCGGCTTTCGTCGAGCAATTGTTTCAGACCTGGCAGCAGCCCTACGCTGCTAACGGTGATGCGACGCGGACTCCACGCCATGCCCCACGGGGCTGTGAGAATCTCCAAGGCTCTCATCACGGGCTCTATGTTGTCCATAGGCTCGCCCTGCCCCATCAGCACCATGTTGGTGATTTCCTCACGTTCCGGGAGCCCCATCAGCTGCGCCAAGATGTCGCCTCCCGTCAGCTGCTCAAGGAAACCCTGCCGTCCCGTCATGCAAAAGGCACATTTCATCTTGCACCCCACTTGCGAAGACACGCATATCGTAGCGCGAGTTGTTTCAGGTATGTAAACGGTCTCTACGAAGTGCCCCGTCGCTGTGGGGAAGAGGTATTTCACGGTGCCGTCAACTGAGCGCTGACTCTCTGCCGGCTCTCTGACACCCACCACGAAGCGCTCGTCCAATGCCTCGCGCAAGCTCTTGGGCAAGTCGGTCATCGAAGCAAAGTCGCGTGCTCCCTTCTGATACATCCATTTAGCCAGCTGAGCACCATTAAAGCGCTTGTAGCCCATCTCCTCGCATAGCTGCTGAAGCTCCGCGAGGGTGTAGCCCAGCAGTGCCGGTTTGACAGGAGACGCAGTTCCTCTTACTGAGAGGGGCATTTGTGGTGTTTCGGAAGGAGTCATCTATGCCTAATCTTTTTCTTGGTTTTCAAGGTGGGAGGGTAAGATTTTGCAAAAGTACTAAAAAACATAATTTTGAAAATCGTTTTTGGAGTTTTCTTATGTTTTCGCAGAAAAATGGAAACACAAGAGGAATGTTTTTCTTCCGGAAAGTGTGTACCTTTGCATACGTTTTCCTTTTACCCCCACTTCTGCCCCTTCCTCGGCGCGGCAGATGATTTTTTCTAAAAAACTCTTTTTACCACTAAAGCTCTCTCAAGCATGAACACGGGAAACAGGAAGAAAATTCTCTTTGTCTGCCTTGGCAACATCTGTCGCTCTCCCATGGCGGAAGAAATACTGCGAGTGAAGGCTCGCGAACAGGGAAAGGACGTGGAGGTGGACTCTGCCGGGCTCATCGACTTCCATGAAGGTGAGCTGCCCGACTCGCGCATGCGGCGCCATGCCCAGATGCACGGCTACAGGCTCACGCACCACTCGCGGCCGATAGATATCGCCGATTTCAGCTATTTTGACGTCGTCATAGGCATGGACCGAAACAACATCAGCAGGCTCCTGCGTCTGGCTCCCGATGCGGAGTCGCGCAGCAAGATAGTCTTGGCTACGCAATACCTGAGACACCACGAGGCTGAGACCGTTCCTGACCCCTACTATGGAGGCGAAAGCGATTTTGAGCTTGTCATAACCCTCCTCGAAGATGTGGCTGAAGGCATCTTGGAAGACATCTAAGACTTTTTTCCTTACTACAGCCTATTTCCCCAGGCTCCGACTTCCTTCTACTAAGAATTCTCCACCCCCGAAAGAATACAAAGCCCGCCAGCAAGTGTGTGTATCCACTCTAGCTGGCGGGCTAAATAGTTTTGTCTTGTTCAGAGTCTTATTTACGATAGAGAACCCAGGCACCTTTGTACTTGCCGATGAGTTCGTCGCGCGACTGAACAGCTGAAGCCTTGCTGTCGAAAGAAGATGCTATCACACGATACCAACCTGTGAAACCGTTGATAGTCTCATTCGTTCTGATGACACGTGCTGAGTAGCCAGCTGCACGGAGCTCATTGCATGCACCTTCAGCATTTGCCTGATTCTGGAAGCTACCCACTACAACACTGAAAGCCTTCAGAGCATCGCCGTTTACAACTTCCACGTTGCCGTTGATGGTACGCACGCCAGTCATGTCCTGAGCTGCAGGATTGGCCTCTACGCGCTGCACGGTAACAGGCTGTGTGGTTACGGGAGTCTCTACCACGTCGCTCTCGTCAACGGTGACAACGGTAGTACCTTCAGTTTGGTTTACGATAGCTGCTTCCTGAGCCTTTGCGTTGTTGTAAGCTCTGCGGTAAGCACTCTCATGAGAAGACTTGCAAGAACTCATTGCTGCAAGCATTGCCAAAGTCGTTGCAAAAAACAAGATTTTTTTCATTTCTTATTGTTGTTTTAGTTTTGAGTTTTTCTTTCGGTTTCGTTTCAGGTTTTAGACTTAATGTGCCAAGTCTGCCCGAATGCGACTGCAAATATAATTCTTACTGTTCAATAGAAAGGAAAAAATTACCGTTAAACTTCATTAAAGAGTTAAAAAAAAGTTGTTTCTGGCGCATTTTTAAGAACAAAATGTAGTCGGAAGGTTTTTTTTTCATATTTTTGCCTCGCATCTATATGCATCCGGCAAATGATTTTGCTTGCCCTCATAAAGGAAAAACTAACACTTAAAACAAATAAAAAACTTTACATCATGAGAGGTTTAGGTATTTTTATGGCATTTATCGGCGGTGCCGTTGCCGGTGCTGCCGCTGGTTTGCTTTTCGCTCCCGAGAAGGGTGAAGAAACTCGCAAGAAACTCCGCAAGGAAGGCGAAAAAATTGCAGACAAAATCAATGAGACCCTGCGCAACAAAGGAATAAAGCTTTCGCGCGAGGACATGGAGGGAATGGTTGACGACATAGCCGACGAGCTGCGTCCCGTACTCGACTAAAACTGCACAAAGACCCGTTCTTCATGCTTTCGAGTCAACAAAATGTAGATGCCATTACGCGTCTTGCAGAGGAATTCAAAGCTTTTGCCAAGCTGAAAGCCCGTTCCCTGCAACTCTCCTCGGTAGAGAAGCTCACCATCATTCTGTCTGCCATCCTCACGGGAGCTATCCTGCTACTCTTATGTAGCTTTGCCCTCATCTGGTTCACGGCTGCAGTCTGTGCTTGGCTGGCTCCCCACCTTGGAGGCATTGCCGTCGCACTAGCCCTGGCAGGGTGTTTCTATACGCTGTTGGCAATCATTGTAATCCTGCGCCGCAAGGCATGGATTATAAACCCCATCTGCAATTTCTTGGCAAACATACTCATTTCGGAAGAAGGCACGCTGAGCGATGCCGAAGAAGGTTTGGAGTAGAAATAACATCAGACACACACCTATGGCAAAATATACCATTGACGACATCCGCAGGCGACAAGACGAACTGAAAAAGAAACTGCGTGGCAGCGAGAGAATGGTGCGTTCTTCGTTCAAGAACGTCAACCGCAAGCCTCGGAAGCCACAAGGCTTTGTCAGCCGCGTCGTAGGCGGAGCGCAGGATGCCTCTTTTCTGCTCGACGCTGCCTTCCTAGGCTTCAAGCTTTACCGCGCATTTGCAAAGAAACGCCGCAAATAGTTTCCAGCTTCCCAGACACTCACGCGGCTTTGCTTGCAATAGCCCTCTCCGATACACAGAAGAGAAACTTTTAAAGGCAACCCTTCGGACTCAAGTCATCCGAGGAGTTGCCTTTATTCTTTGTGTCGTGGAACAAAGTAACCTAGTCAACGCTCAGGCTCTGCCAAAAAGAGTCCAAGTCGTCGCTTAGTCCTTCCATTATTTCTGAGTCCAGGAATATCATGTCCGAGTCCACCGTGAGGATATTCTCCTCATTGTCCTCGCCCATAACTTCGAAGACGATATCAAAAGGTTTCAGTATCGGCAAGTTCTCCAGTTGCTCGCGCCTTTCCTCAAAGTAAGTCTTGAACACTCCCTTTGCCAAGGCATGAGCTTCTGCAGGCACTATTCCTATTAACTCCTCCAGCTGCCGCTGCACGAAGAGTTCGCCCTCGTCATCGCTCGCTGCCAGAGCTCCGCGCACCCCGTCTAACGAAATATGCACGTCGGTAGCTCGGTCGGAAAACTCCTCTTCCAGTCGCTCTAGCAATAAGTCACAAAAATGCCTTATTTTCTCCTCCATATTCCACTCCTTATTATATAATGACACACTATTTGCTGCAAATTTATAAGAAAATTTGTACTTTAGCAGCCAAAACGTACAAAAGATACAAAAATAATGAATATGCTTAAGAAGTTTGTCCTCTTCCTGCTGACGTTCTCCTGTCTCGCCGTCAAGGCAACGACAGATACTACTGCCAAAGAAGAACCTGCCTACGAATGGCGCGGATGTATGATTGACGTATCGAGGCATTTCTTTTCCATAGAATTCCTGCAGCGTCAAGTTGACGTACTCTCCCGCATGGGCATCAACCGCCTGCACCTGCACCTGGTAGATGCTGGAGGATGGCGCATGGAGATAAAAGCCTATCCCGAACTGACGCGGAGAGCTGCCTGGCGCACCGAGAGCGACTGGCGGAAATGGTGGGAAGGCGGAATGCGCACCTACTCCGAAGAAACCGACCCCAAAGCCTACGGCGGATACTACACTCAAGAGCAGCTGCGCAACCTCGTAAGGTATGCCAGCGACAGGGGAATAACCATAGTGCCAGAAATAGAAATGCCAGGACACAGCGAAGAAGTGCTCGAACTCTATCCTGACCTGCGCTGCACGCCCGTCGTTGAGGTCTTAGAACAAGAAAACGGCCACACCTACGACGACTGCCTCCAAGCTCCTGAACGCCCCAACACCGGCGACTACTGCCCTTCAAGCAAGCAGGTGGAACATTTCCTGAAAACAGTATTGGACGAAGTGATGGACGTATTCCCTTCTGAATACATTCATCTTGGAGGAGACGAAGCCGGCAAGGCAGCATGGAGCAAGTGCTACACATGCCAAAAACGCATGGAACAACTAGGCACCGAGAATGTCGGAGAACTGCAAGCCGACTTTATGAACAGGATGATAGCCTACGTCAACTCAAAAGGCAGGCGAGCAATATGCTGGGACGAAGTCATCATGGACGACACCGGCAACAGCCAGACCGCGGCAAAGGGCAACGCCGTGATGGTTTGGCGCGAACTGAAATATGCCAAAAAAGCCATTGCCAAAGGCTACGACGTGATAATGTCGCCATGCAGCTACTGCTACCTCGACTACTATCAGGATGCTCCACCCTATCAGCCACTGGCAGCAGGAGGCTACGTCACTCTGAAGAAAATCTATTTTCTCGACCCCACCGAAGGGCTCACGCCGCAGGAGCAGAAGCACGTGCTCGGCGTTCAGGGAAACCTTTGGACCGAATACGTCGAGACCGAAAGCCATGCCGAATATATGCTCTACCCTCGCATGTTTGCTGTGGCACAGGTGGGGCTTTACGGCAACAACCGCAAGCCCTGGGCAAAATTCCTCAAACAGGCATGCAGCGAAGTGAAACGCTTGAAGAAGAAGGGCTACAACCCCTTTGACCAGGCTAATGCCTTCGGCGAGCGCAAGGAAAGTATTGAGCCTCATCCTCATCTCGCCATGGGAGCCAAAGTGACCTATGCCCAGCCCTACAACCCCAAATATCCTGCCGCAGGAGTAGCTACGCTCACCGACGGCTGGCGCGGGAGCTGGCAGCACGGCGACGGCAGGTGGCAAGGCTTCGTCACGGGCAACTGCCTGGACTTCACCATCGACATGGGCGCGGTGAGACCCATAACACAAATAAGCATGGACTTCATGCAGAACAGTTCAGCATGGATCTATCTTCCCCAGACCGTCTGCTTCCAGATAAGCACCGACGGAAAGGAGTTTCGCAAAATCCTAGAAGAAGAAAATCCCCGTGAGGTGACAGGAGGAGTGGATTTCAAGAAAACCCTATGGCAAGGTAGCGACAAAGCACGCTTCATCCGAGTAACGGGAACATCCACAGGCGAAGGCGAATGGATCTTCACCGACGAAATCGTAGTGGAATGACCCCAAAGACATACTCCTCATAACTGAAATCAAAAAGAACAGCCCCTCTGTTGTCAAAAAGCATGACTTCAGAGGGGCTGTTTTAAGTGCCTCAGGAAGGCCAACAAAATCATCTCCGAAAATTTTGGTCCGAAAAATGCCCGTTTTTTGCAATTTGCAGAAATGTCTGATTTTTAGGTTGATACAAAATTAAGGCTCGGATTTTCGTTTGATTTTTGAAAATCCGAGCCACTTTTCCGCGATTTTTCGCCTCAGAAACATGAAAATTTCTTTGAGGAATTTCAGAATTTCTTTGTTGGATTTTGAAATTACTTTGAGTAATCCGAAAATT
>JAFYFI010000193.1 GCA_017543785.1 Alloprevotella sp. | reverse complement strand
GATTGTCGCTAAACTACACACCCTGGCTGCGTCAGCTCACCGACGGCATAGCACTGCTCAATGCTGCTGGCTATGTACGCTTGGGCGACTATCAGGCAGTGAGTGCAAGCATACGCTACTTCACCCTTGGCGATGTGATGGTGCAAGGCGACGAGAGCATGACAGTGAAGCCTTACGAGATGTCTTTTGATGTGGCATACAGCCGTATGCTTAGCGAGAACTTCTCTGCTGCAGTAGCCCTCAGATATATGTATTCAGACCTCTCCGGACATTATGACGACAATGTCAAGGCTGGCTCTGCTTTTGCTGCCGACATAGCCGCCTACTGGAACAAATATATCATGCTGGGTAATCGCGAAAGCCAGCTGGCTATAGGTTTGAACATAAGCAACATTGGTTCAAAGATAAACTATGGCGGCGACTACAGCTACTTTATCCCCACCAACCTGCGACTCGGCGCTAGCCTCATGGTGCCCATAAACGACTATAACCGCATTAGCATCGCTGCTGACGTGAACAAGTTGCTAGTACCGGCACGACCACTGCAGAAAGCGGATGAAACAAACGAAGACTATGAGGAACGCATTCGTGAGGAATACTACGACATGAGTAGTTTCAAGGGTATTGCAAAAAGTTTCTCTGGCAACCAACTTGAGCTTCTGCAATTTAGCGCAGGTCTGGAATACACCTATAACGACAAATTCTCCCTTCGCGGGGGTTATCACCACGAAAGCGAGAGTCAGGGCGGCAGAAAATATTTCACCGTAGGTGCGGGTTTCCGCATGAGCGTCATGAGCATTGATGCTGGCTACGTCATTGCCACAAGTTCCAACAATCCCCTAGACCAGACGCTGCGCGTATCACTGGCTTTCGACTTCGACGGAATACGTGAACTCTTTGGACGACGCAGAAGATGAATATAAGAGTAGGTTTCGGATATGACGTTCACCGCTTGCAAGAAGGTCGAGAGCTGTGGCTAGGGGGCATAAGGATTGAGCACCACCTGGGACTACTGGGGCACAGCGATGCCGATGTCCTTATCCATGCCATTTGCGACGCCATGCTAGGCGCTGCAAATATGCGCGACATTGGATATCATTTTCCTGATACCGACCAACGCTACAAAGGCATCGACAGCAAACGCCTTCTGGCAGAAACAACACAACTGCTCAAGGGAAAAGGCTGGCAAGTTGGAAACATCGACGCCACCATTTGCGCCGAGCGCCCAAAGATAAACCCCCATGTGGAATCCATGCGAGAGACTCTCGCACCACTTCTGGGAGTTGACACTGACAATATATCCATAAAAGCCACAACTACCGAACACTTAGGTTTTACAGGTCGCGAAGAAGGAATCTCTGCATATGCAGTCTGCCTGATTGAAAAAATATAAGTTTAAGTCCGTGGGGCTTGTACTCAAAAATCTAAAAACCAAAAAACATAAAAACCAAAATGAAACTTTACCATCTAGCCTTAATACTTTTCATGTGCCCTCTGTTTGCAGAAGCACAGAAAATTGACGAGACAAAATACCTCGCCGGGGCAGTTCCTCAGAACGAACTCGGTATTGTTGTATTTAGCCAGACATACGAAGTGCCTGGGAAAACAAAATCTGAAATATACCAAGCACTCCAGACTTATACTCAGAACGAAATACTCAAAGGTCCAAATGCCCTCGTACAATGTCGTTTTGTAGAACAAGATGAAGCCAACGGGTTGCTGGCAGCTCGTGTAGAAGAAGACCTCTACTTCAAGCGCAAAGCATGGGTAAGCCATAAGACACGTTTCTTCTACGAACTGATATACACTATTTCCGATGGAAGTTTTCAGGTAGAGATGCGCCGTATCTACTACTTATACGAAGACCAGGAAACCCCAGGCGGTACGCCAATGAAGTTTACCGCAGAGGAATGGATAACAGACAAAGAAGCTCTGACAAAGAAAGGTAAGCTACTGCGACGCACCAAGAATTTCCGAATAGGCACCATCGACCGCAAAAACGAGATTTTCCGAGGAGCAGCCCATGCTGCAGGAGCAAAACTTAAAACAAAAATAATTGAAGTTGAAGAATAAATCATTGCAAGTCCCCCTTCTGCACCAGCAGCAGGGGGACGTCTCAAATCTGCTCGTTGAGTATGCCAGACGCTACGAAACTGCGGAATTTCTTCAAGGCGACCCCTCTTGGTTTATGCACCAAGTCAGCGGTATAGCCAACCAAGAAGACATGGCATTCATAGCCTCGGTACTCAGCTATGGCAGTAGGAAACAGTTCCTCCCCAAGATACAGCAGATTCTCGACTGGTCAAACGGCGAAGTGCATCAATGGATTCTCTCTCGAGAATATCACACCCGTTTTCGCCAGGACGACAACTCGGCTTTCTACCGACTCTATTCCCATGCCCTTATGGGTAGATTTTTCGACGCCTACGAGAAACTGCTCTCCAGGCACTCCACTCTTGGCAACTTTGTGCAGCAACATGCTACCGATGCAAGCCAGGCTCTCGAAGTCATTTGCGGATATTTCTCTTCTTTTGACGTTAGCCCCATTATCCCTCACGACAGCCGTTCGGCTTGCAAGCGGCTTTGCATGTTTATGCGTTGGATGGTCAGGAGCAATTCTCCTGTTGACTTAGGATTGTGGAGCCAATTTATTGATTGCCGAAGTCTCATCATACCCCTTGACACACACGTACTAGCACAAGCCAAGCGATTAGGACTACTCAAATCTCAAAGTCCTTCCATGCATACGGCTATCCAACTCACACAAACACTTAAAGAGATTTTCCCCCATGACCCCCTTCTCGGAGACTTCGCCTTGTTCGGATATGGAGTAAACCACTGAACTTATCGTATAGAATTATTACGTACTATAACTTTAAGCATAAGACTACTTTCATACGTTTCTAAAATCCCAGCATTTCCAGGTACAAACCAGCGCAACACGAAAGAGAATTTGAGGACTGGCTACCCTATGACGTCAACAGGTAGGTTTAGGACCATAAGAAAGCCCATTTTTTTCGGAGACCGCTACCTTGCGGTTAGATGCGGAGAAGCCAGCACAGGATTAAAACGTAAGCGTCTGTAAGTCGAAAAGTTTTAATTTCGCTGACATAAAGGCAAAATAGACAGAAAAACTAAGGAACATTTCTTCATTTTCAATTCTAAAACGTTAAATTCGCTGCCAAGGTATATTTTTACAAAACTTATTCTACAGAATAATGAAAGGTATCGTTTTGGCTGGCGGTAGTGGTACGCGCCTCTACCCTATCACTAAGGGCATAAGCAAGCAGCTCATCCCCATCTTTGACAAACCGATGGTTTATTACCCCCTCTCCGCCCTAATGCTGGCGGGTATCAGGGATATACTTCTCATCTCCACTCCTCATGACCTGCCAGGCTTCAGGCGGTTGCTGGGCGACGGCTCTGACTATGGCATCCGGCTGAGCTATGCCGAACAACCCAGTCCTGACGGGCTGGCACAGGCTTTCATCATTGGCGAGGATTTTATCGGCGACGACTGTGCTGCATTGGTCCTTGGCGACAACATCTTTCATGGCAGCGGCTTTGAACGTCTGCTCACTGAGGCTGTAAGAAATGCCGAAGAAAAAGGTAAAGCTACGGTATTCGGCTATCGCGTAAACGACCCTGAGAGATACGGCGTAGTAGAGTTTGACTCCACAGGTCGTGTACTTTCCATAGAGGAAAAACCCAAAAATCCTAAGTCAAACTATGCCGTAGTTGGGCTATACTTCTATCCCAACAAAGTTGTTGATGTGGCAAAGCGAATAAAGCCCTCAGCGCGTGGCGAACTTGAGATAACCACTGTAAACGATAATTTCCTTAAGGAGGACAATTTGTCGGTACAAATCCTTGACCGTGGCTTTGCATGGCTCGATACTGGTACTCACGATAGTCTGAGCGAGGCGAGCAACTATATTGAAGTGATAGAAAAACGCACCGGGCTGAAGGTTGGCTGCCTGGAAGGTATAGCCTACGAAAAAGGGTGGATTACAAAAGACGACGTGGTGCGCCAGGCTCAACCTATGCTGAAAAATCAATATGGACAGTATCTGATGAAAATGGTGGAAAGGTCTTGAACTATACAAGTTTTAGCCTAAGAGGTCATGGTTCGCACATTTAGATTTCTGAGATTATTGCTGGCTGTAGCTTTCTTACTGACATCTGCACAAGTCCTGGCAGATGCAGAGGACGACTTGCTGCCAGCAAAATTTATGCGTATAAATTCTCTGACCAGTGTTTCGGCTGACGGCTATTATTTGATAGGTGGCATAGGTCGTGGGGGCCAAGCAAATAATTTCTACCTTATGTCGGAAAATTCATACAAAAACAAACTCCATGGCATTCACATGGGGCAAGGTTTGGAGAATGTTATCCAAACCGACAGAGGGGATGTTATATGGAAGTTTGTGGCTGTAGAAGGCGGGCTGTTTGAAATCGTTTCCGTTGAAAGCAACAAGAGTATTTATGCTGGAAAGAATGACAAGGTTGATGATGACAACACGAACATGGGGGTCAGCTCCAAAGTCGTGTCTAAGTGGAACATCTCAGTAAATCCTGACGGCACGTTTCTCTTTGTAAACTCCTCTACCACCGACACCGATCGCTATATTGGTATTTATGAAAAGGAAGAAAATAGTACTGTCTTTGGGAATTACGCACAAGCAGGTGCCGATAGCATTGGCCTCTACGTCTATAAACTTGCTGAGTTTGGAGAAATCCCCGGCGACAGTTCCATACCTGCCGACGGAACAGTTGTCGCATTAGAAGCCGAAGGACAGATTTTCGATGAATCCCTCCTGCCACATAGCCTGGAGTCATTCTTGCTAAACAATGGAACGATAGCACCTGACGATGCCTATATGCAGCTGAGGGTAGAAGAAAAAGACGACAACAGCTTTGCCCTGAAGTTTGCTGATGAAGAATACTTGCAACACGACCTTAGCAAGTCTCCACAACACAGTGCATGGAGAGTTGAGAACGGTTACATAGTTTCCGACGAGGAAACTCCACTTTTCATAGTCTATTCCCAAACCACTAAGACCATACAAACTATCACTGCCGCTGAAGCCAAAGGGCAACAAATCACAAATGTTATACTTCGCAATGTGGGCGCAAAACCTTCTACCCAACTGACTAGCGGCGTGCTAAAACTTGAGGGAGCATGGTCGGCAGAAAAATTGAAGAAGCTCGACTTCAGCAATGCGTCATCGGTAGATATGTCTAATATATCTCTACCCGTGAGCACACTTCCTCTGGACTACTACCCCGCAGAGGAGAATATACCTATTTATGTTGCTGAGAGCGATGCAGAATGTGTTCACGAAAGTTGGAGTTTTGTAATTGCAGGTGAGAATTTGCTCCACAAAACCGTCCTCTACGATTGTAAGCCTCTCCAGATACCTTACCCATTCCATATAGAAGAGGAGCAATTATCGTATGTACGGCAACTCGTCGGCGACGGTGGCTGGGAGACCCTATGCCTGCCTTTCGATGCCGAAGTGCCACAGGGGTTTCTTTTCGAGTCGCTCGAAACAGCTTCGGAAAAGGAATTAGAGTTTAACACAACTCCTAGCATAACAACCGACGTTCCTCTAATTTTCAAGCCTGCTGATACCTACTCAGAAGCACAAATTGTTCTTATCTCGAAAGCCTGCACCGTCAAAGCCGAGGAAAAAGCTAAAAATCTCATCTTCTTCGGCAACTATTCCCCACTCTACGTTGAGAGTGTATCGGAGAATATTTTTCTGTTGAATGGCAATGGCGACAAGTTCACCCTAGCCTCTGAAGGCAGTCGTCTTGCCCCATTTCGAGCCTACTTAAAACTGTATTTTAATGGTAGTGACATTCCTATTCGTCACAAGACCACCTCAATCCCAACTATTTCAAACCGCGTAAAGACAGCAGAATGTTTCAGCATAGACGGACGCAAAGCCGACTACTCTAAGATGAAACATGGAGTCTTTATTGTAAATGGCAAAAAAACATTGAAATAAAAAAACAAATAAATTCTCACACTATGACTATTGCTGTAGATTTTGACGGTACGATCGTAGAACATCGCTACCCAGCTATTGGCAAGGAACTTCCCTTCGCCACTGCAACCCTGAGACAACTGATGGCAGACGGCCACAAGCTATTGCTCTGGAGCGTACGCGAAGGCGACACTTTGCGCGAGGCTATCGAATGGTGCAATGAAAGGGGCGTACGCTTCTATGCCGCCAACACCTACCTCGACGAAGACGACAACGAGAGCATCGACACCATGGACAAAAACCCCAACTTCAGCCGAAAGCTCAAGGTGGACTGCTTCATCGACGATCGCAACGTGGGCGGACTACCCGACTGGGGAGCCATCTACCAAATCATCTCTCGCGGCATAACCTATGAACAGTATTTGGAGGAGCAGATGAGAGACGACTCCAACGAAGAAGAGCCAAAGAAAAAACCTTGGTGGAAATTCTAAAAACATTTTTTTCGTGAGTTGATATGAGAAAGATCTTCTCTGGTGTGCAAATGGCACAGATAGACGAAGCCACGCTCCGCGAGTCAGGCATATCCTCTGCCGAACTCATGGAACGTGCTGCTACTGCCGTGACCGAATATCTCGCCGCCACCTACGACCAAGACACACCCTTCCTCGTCATGGCTGGTCCTGGCAACAATGGCGGCGATGCCCTTGCCGTGGCAAGGATGCTCTGTGAGAAAAACTACAAAGTGGATACCTTTCTCTTCAACCCCAAGCACAAACTCAGTTCCGACACAGAGAAGAACAAAATTCGCCTATCGATGCTTGGAGGAGTGAGCTTTCACGAAATCACCGACCAGTTCGAGCCTCCCAAGATTCAGCCTGCCACCATCATCGTTGACGGGCTCTTCGGTACAGGATTAAACAAGCCGCTGACAGGAGGGTTTGCCTCGCTTGTGAAATTCCTCAACAGCACGGGGTGCGACATTGTTTCGATAGACATGCCTTCCGGACTGTTCACCGAAGACAACCGCTACAACGTCAGGAACCACATCATCAGAGCCACCACCACCCTTACCTTTCAGTACACAAAACTTTCACTCATCCTTCCCGATACCAGCGAGTTTGCCGGCAAGGTGAAAATCCTCGACATAAAGCTCTCTCAAGCCAAGGCAGACGAACTCGACACTGAATATCTCATCTCTGAGCCCACGGACATAACCTCCCGGCTGAAACCACGCGGAGAGTTCTCCCACAAAGGGACCTTCGGCAATGCATTGCTCGTGGCAGGCAGCTACGGGATGATGGGATGCGTTTCCCTGAGTGCCAAAGCATGCATGAGGAGCGGCACAGGAAAAGTTACGTGCCACGTTCCCAAGGCATGCTCCGACATAGTCCAGATAAGCCTCCCCGAAGCCATTGTCAGCATTGACGAGAGCAACGACAGCTTCACCCGTGCCATACCAACCGACGCCTTCGACGCGTTGGCACTAGGTCCCGGACTCGGCACTGCCCACGAAACGGCAGTAGCCTTCATAGAACAAGTGAGACGAGCGCGCATCCCCATTGTCATCGATGCCGACGGGCTCAACATTCTTTCCCAGCACAAAGCATGGATGAAGCAAGTCCCCACCGACACTATCCTCACACCTCACCCTGGCGAGATGGCAAGGCTTAGCGCTGGCTCTACCGATTCGTTCTCCCTCTTGTCAGAAGCTCGGGAAATGGCAAAGCAAAACAGCCTCTACGTCGTACTCAAGGGTCATTACACCGCCATCTGCATGCCCAACGGAAAAACCATTTTCAACACAACAGGAAACTCCGGAATGGCTACAGCAGGAAGCGGCGACGTACTGACAGGCATCATCCTCGCACTGCTGGCACAAAAGTACAATCCTGCCGATGCTTGCATCATAGCCACACACCTACACGGACTGGCAGGCGACATTGCCGCTGAAGAAAAATGCGAGGAAAGTATCATTGCCTCAGACATCATAGAGAACCTCCCCAAGGCATTTAGACGCTTATAGGCTTTCTATAAACTCTGGAGAATCCAGAAACACCTGCCCCCCCAAAAAATCTCTCCACATATACCCATGAGAAGCAAACTTCTTATAGCCAGCATTCTTATCGCATTTCTGGCACATGCCGAAAAAATTGTGTTCCACATGGAAGACTACGGCATAGTTCCCGAGGGACCCAATCTCACGCAAAACCTAGGTAAGTTCATACAGACACACAGCAACCTTGTCAGCCCTGACGACAGTGTCGTTATGAAGTTCAAACGCGGCAGATACGTCTTCTACATGGAAGGCTCTGCTGAACGTGAGTACTACGTTTCCAACCATGACCAAAGCCTGAAACGCGTAGTCTTCGACCTTAGCGGCTGGAAAAACCTCACCATCGATGGTGCAGGCTCGTCATTCCTCTTCAGCGGCACTGTAATTCCCTTCGCACTCAACTATACTGAAAACTGTACGCTGAAGAACTTTTCCATTGACTTCATAGACACTAAGATGGTACCCATGGGAATCGTCAAAAGCGATTCCCTCCAAGGCATCACATTCACCCTCCCCCCAAAAGTCAAGACACGACTCACCCCACAGGGAACCCTCAACATTCTCGGCGAAGGCTGGAACTATCAGCCAACGGCAGGCATGGCTTTCGAGGGAGCCACGGGACGTCTGGCATACCTCACAGGAGAATTTGAAGTAAACCTGAACAATGTCACCCCACTCAGCCACAACACCTTCTGCGCCCCACTCTGGCGCAACACCAGCCTGAAACCCGGCATGGTAGTGGCAGCACGCGACTGGAGCCGCCCCACACCAGCCATCTTCGTCAACGAGAGCCGCAACATACGTCTTCATAAGGTTACGGTTCACTATGCTGAAGGCATGGGACTCCTTGCACAACGCACAGAGAACATAAGTCTTCATAAGTTCAACGTCTGCCTGCAGAAAGGCTCCCGCCGATATTTCACCACCCACGCCGATGCTACCCACTTCTCACAGTGCCGAGGAAAAATAGTCTGCACTCGAGGTCTCTACGAGGGCATGATGGACGACGCAATAAACGTACACGGCATCTACCTAAAGGTGCTTCAGCGCATCGACCCCCACACACTCATATGCACCTTTGCCCATCCCCAGGCATGGGGCTTCAACTGGGGCAACACTGGCGACAGCGTGCAGTTCGTCAACGCCGCAACTATGGAAGCCATTGGCACAAACATCATCACCGCCATACGCCCGCACGACAAAATCCAGCTACGCGGCATGCACGCATTCCGCATAGAACTGCGCGACGAAATAGACAGTCTCTTTGACATAGCAGAGCATCTGGGCATAGAAAACCTTACGTGGACACCCGAAGTAGAATTTTCACACAACATCGTACGCAACAACAGAGCGCGAGGAGCCCTCTTCAGCTCGCCACGGCGCACACTATGCCAGGACAACACTTTCGACCACGTCAGCGGCACAGCCATACTACTCTGTGGCGACTGCAACGGGTGGTACGAAAGCGGAGCATGCAAGGACATCACCATCATCAGGAACAAGTTCATAAACTGCCTGACAAACTATTTCCAGTTTACCAACGCCGTAATAAGCATCTATCCAGAAATACCACAACTAGAGCAGCAACAAAAGCCTTTCCACTCTGGCATACGCATCGAGAACAACAAATTCGTATATTTCGACCAGCCATTGCTCTATGCCAAGAGCGTGGATGGACTCATATTCAGGAACAACCGCATTGTCGGCAGTAAAGAATACCCACCCTTCCACTGGAACAAACAACGCTTCAAACTAGAACACGTATCCAACGCAGAAGGTTTTTAAGTGCATCGGGTAAACTTTGTCAAAATCAAAATTTCGCTAAGCGCTTTTGCAACACGTCAGCCATTTTGGACGCAGGTCAAAGTCGGCTGAGGTTGCAGAACAAAAAGCGCTTTGTCAAAATCAAAATTTCGCTAAGCGCTTTTGCAACACGTCAGCCCCTTTGGACGCAGGTCAAAGTCGGCTGGGGTTGCAGAATAAAAAGCGCTTTGTCAAAATCAAAATTTCGCTAAACGCTTTTGCAACACGTCAGCCCCTTTGGACGCAGGTCAAAGTCGGCTGGGGTTGCAGAATAAAAAGCGCTTTGTCAAAATCAAAATTTCACTAAACGCTTTTGCAACACGTCAGCCCCTT
>JAFYFI010000192.1 GCA_017543785.1 Alloprevotella sp. | reverse complement strand
CCGTTTCGTGGTTGACAGTGTGCGAAGCCGTGGCTACCTGCTGGGAGCGGACGGAAAGGGGCACGTCTATGTGCTTCGTGCAGATTATGCAAAGACGCTCACCGACACTACGCTTACCGCACGGCTGCAATTATTCATAGCCGACCTACCCTCTAACTACACGATTACCTCCGCCCCCATGCTCACCGCCGAAGGCGACCTCGTATTAGCAGGCGGCTGCATCCACGACAACTTCAGCCCTTCGCCCAAAGTATTCCTACTTCCGACAGGGACGAACGAGGACAAAAGGGCAAGTTCAAATATCCTCTCCTCACTATGGCTATGGGGCACTGCCATTACGGGGTTACTACTCCTCGGAGGTATAATAGTATATATACGCGCGCGAAAGAAAGAAGATATTCCTGTCTCAGAAGAAAAGGGAGAGGAAACGGAGAACATCGCAGCCGCCGATGCCGAGTGCTTCGAAAGACTTCAAACTTATATGCAAAGTGAGCAACGCTTCCGGGAACCTTCACTACGAAGCAATGACGTAGCTACGGGGCTCAACATCTCTGTGCGCGATCTCTCTGCCTGCCTGCGGCGTAAAGGCTACAGTTCATTCCCCGACTATGTCAATGCGCTTCGTATAGACTATGCTTGCACGCTCCTACGCCAACAACCCGACATAAAGATACGCGCCCTCGGTGCCGCTTCGGGCTTCGCCTCCGAGTCTGCCTTCTATAGTGCCTTCAGCAATCGAACAGGTAAAACACCCAAGCAATGGGTTGCGACACAAGAAATACTGACAGAAAAAGACAAAGAAAAATAGGCCATTCCTGCCCCAATTAAAGCCAAACGACTCCTGAAAACAAAATCAGGAGTCGTTTTTCAATTATTAGGAGTGTTTTTGACATGAAGAGCCATACCTTTGCATCGTCGCCATGCGCGCGAAATCTTAAATGTCAGCGAACCAAAAGAATAATCAAATATAACAAAAGCTTTATGAGAAAAATCATTTTATCCCTGGCCGCCTTGCTCATAAGCATGGTAATGCAGGCACAAACCTCCGACCCGCAGCGGCTCGTCATCTGGCTCATGGACGGAACTAAAGTCTATCACGACCTGACCGACATGCCCGAGACAACATTCCAGAACAGCACACTATTCCTCAAGACCGACAAGGTGAGCATATCCTATCCCCTGGAAAAGGTGAAGCGCTACACCTACGAAGGTAGCTTCCCAAAGGTGGGCGTGCCAGTAGTTGGGGCGGGCGAAGTTCGCTTCTCACAAGGCGCGGACGCGATGCGTTTCGACGGGCTGCCTGCCGGCACTGTCCTCCAGCTCTATGCATCCGATGGCAGATTGCTCTCCACGCAGACTTCTGCAGAGGGGCTGCCTGCCGTGGTATCACTCAAGAACATGCCCACCGGCACGTACATCGTGAAGGCGGGCGATGCTACTTATAAATTCCTTAAAAAGTAAGCCCTATGAAACGCATATTACTCTTCCTGCTCCTTTTCGCAGGTTTTGCTTCCTTGCAAGCGCAAGAGGCATTCTATATCTATCGCAACGATGGCGACTTTGACGGTTTCTTCTTCGACCAGGTGGAACGCATGGGCTATTCAAAGTTCGACCTCGACAGCCTTGAGCACAACGAATACGTGGTGCAGGAGGTGCAAACGCTCGACTCGCTCTATCGCATTCCCTTGGCAGCCATCGACTCCATTGGCTTTCAGCAACCCGAGATAATACTTAATCCTGCCCTAAAGATTCTTGACGACCTTGGTTACGCCGCCTATTTCGAAGGTTGCGGTGTGAACGGTTTTGACGAACGCGTCATCGAGTTTTCGCCAGAGATGCCCGAGAGCATGGACTTTGAGGTGGGGGATGTTGTAGTTGGTCTTGACGAAAGCATTTTCCGCGATACGCAAGGTGGCAACACGCCTTGTTCTGGTAAGGTAAAAGAGAAGCTGCGTAGCAGTTGGCACGTTATTTTCGTTCTCGAGCCTCTCTCTGAGCTCTCCGATGTCTTTGTACAATTCATTAGCGTTGAGCAGGTGGGCTACGACGAGCAAGGCAACGTGCGACGCCGTATGGCTGGTATGCGCTATGGCGAGAAAGACCCCTTACGACCACATCGCGCACCGACCACGAAGGGCGACGGCAACTACGACATCTCACTCATCAACTTTAGCGGCACGCTGCAAAAGGAGTGGAAACCAACCGAGAAATCCAGCGTGACGGTAGCCCTGAACCTTGGCGCAGAACTGAAACTCTCCATGGTCTATAACATCACGTGGACACGTTTCTTCGTGAAGCTTATCTTTGGCGAAAGCTTTGAAGTGGGTGCTGGTGTGAAGGCTGCCATCGAGACAAACGCCGAGGAAGACTTCCCCTTCGGTCCGCAGGGCTTGGGCGAGATACCCTTCCCTGCCTCACTCCCTCTGTTCTCTGTCAAGCCCCTGCCAGAAGCCTTTATTCGCACGAAGGGCGAACTGAGTGCACAGGTCAATTTCCCCAAATTTAAGTGGGGCTCTTCTCAAACGATTATCTTCGACAACAAGGCCGAGTCGTTCATGCGCGGTTACCTCACCGACCAAGACGTGCCCAGTGACGACGAGGAAGAATTGTTCACGGGGACAAGTGGAGGCATTGTGTGGAACGGATTCTTTCAAACTGGCATCAAGGAGGAGGCCACTGTGCATACCAGTAGTTGGTTTGATGGTATTTTCTATGCCTCATACGGAATGGAAATCTATGCAGGCCCGAAACTCGAAGGCGAAGTCAACCTTTCGGTTGACGGACTGACTGATAGTGGTGCCTACGGATTGTTGAAGGATTCGAAGATAGAGTATAGTGCCTTCAGCATCGACTTGGAGAACAAGGCGCGCATGCAATACCTCTGGCACGACCCCGAAGAACGTACCTTCTGGAGTTCCACCAAGAAGTTTGGTACCTCCACGTGGTATCTGTTCCCAGAGTTCAAAAAGAGCAACGTATCATACGACAGCAAAACAGCCACGCTTACGGCCATCGTCCATCCACGCCGTCAAGTGTTTTGGAAAAGCTGGATTGGTGCAGGGGTGTACAACGAGAAAGACATTCGCGTAGCCGAACGTTTCAACGAGGGTGAATCGTACAATCTCTTCAATAGTTTTAACAACTACACAGCGAAGTTCACCGACTTGCCTGCTGGACACATGCGCGTCGTACCGCTCATCCGCACGTTGGGGGCGGTGATGCCTGCATGGGGGAGTGAGGAAGAAATAGACGTGCCGCCCTACATCAAACTGGAGGTCGATAGCGTCGTAGCCAAAGCCAGTGGCGACATCATCCAGGTGCCTATAGAAACCAATGGCGACATCGTCGTGCGCTGCGAAGTGGTGAATAGCAGCCGTTATGAGAAAGACCCCGTCTATACCGAGGTTATCGATGCTTACTACGGGGTGGCTGACCCCAACGACACGGGCGAGAGCCGTCCCTACGTCACCATCATCTGCGAAGACAACTCCAAAGCCGTCTTCGGACGCGATATGCATGTCGTCCTCCTATCCACAGTGGACGGACTGACGGCGCGCGACACCATTAAGGTGTATCAGCCTGGTGGAAGCAACCACCTCGACGTTGACTTTGCAGAGGAATTTAACATGATATCCTTCATAGGGAAAGGCTACTGCGATAGAGGATACAACTCAGGAGACGCTGGGGCTGAGGACAAGATTGACCATAACACAAACGATATAACAGATGGATTAGCCTTCTTGCGCGATTACGAATTTGAGGGCAATAGCTGCAAGATGGTCGATGGCGTGGAGCAGAAGACTCAGCCCGAAATCAATGTGACGGCATCGCGAAATGGCAATAAACTGTCTATTCATCGCGCGCGCAAAGCCATCCGGGAAGGTTGGATTCGCAGCAACTTCATCCCAGGAAGCGAAACTTGGAGCGACGAGATAGACCTTGTGGTGGACGTGACGCGCTGGCCAGGGTGCATCCTCTCCTTCGACTACGCTTACGAGTACAACGAAAAAGTAGATAACTTCCAATGGGAAGATAAGGGAAGCTCATCAATAGACACCTACAACTACAATACGACTGAAAAATTCACCTGCTCTATCCACTCACCCTTTAATGTCGAAACCTATAGTGGTGTAGCAAACGGCTCACACTCCCACTCCCATTTTGACTCAGGCAGTGGCAGCCGAACCACTCGCGATGATATCTACTATAATTATCCTCACCAAGAAGAGACATCCCACTATTGGGTTGAACAAAACTACACCTTTAGCTACGACAAATCAAAAGATGGTGTGAGTAATTACAACCGCGTAAACATTGTTTATAAGTAGATGGCAAAGCCGAGCGCGTTTGCCCCCCGAGAGCAAGCGACGTTGACCCTCACGGGTAAAAATGGATTTACCCTCTGCGGCAAAATAAGATTGACCCCTGAATGCGATTGACATTCAGGGGCTTTTTTGTAGTTTTGTGTTGCCGTCCTGACTGGCGGATAAATATTAAACTACAGAATTCAATGACAAAGTTATGAAATTTATTATTGGTGTCCGCTAAACATGTTTTTGTGTCGAATAATACTGGTTCGGGCAACAGACAAGCCCCATTTTAAGAAGCAACAACGGCTGTCCGCTAAAAATACCATTCCTCACACGGCATAAACTTGACCGCGGATGACCGTTTT
>JAFYFI010000191.1 GCA_017543785.1 Alloprevotella sp. | reverse complement strand
CATACACCTGCCCATAATAACAGCAGCAAGACTCCGCACAAGCAGGCCGTTGCCCATGTCAGGCGGCGGGCCCGCTCCGAGGCTTTCGCTGCTGCTTGCTGGTGGCGGCTATAGTCATATTGTGCCTGTGCCCGCTGATAGTTCTCCGTGTTCTTTTCTCTATGGCAAGAGTCATTGTAGGCATAAGCGAGCATGGAATAATGAAGGGCCGAGTCTTTAACGCCCTTTTCCCTGTATAGTTTTTCAAGACCCCTGTATGCTCCGCTCAAATGGCTTGTTTTCTGTGCCCTGGACAAAAGCTTACGGAAACATGATTCTGCTGAATCAAGCTCTGCAATGCCAAGATAATACAAGCCTTTGGAATAATAATAGATTTCACGACCTTTCTGAATCTCATGGTTTTCATCGAAAAGAGCGCCGACCGATTCATATTCTTGAATTACCTGCCTTGCCTCCTTCATTCGTTTCTGTTCAACCAAGATGTCTATCACAGGAGCCATGGCGATTGCGGCTCTGCTATGACAACCATATTTTGAATATTGCTGACTGGCGTACTTCCGGATAATGACGGCAGAATCCAGCCTGTTGAGATACTCGTATGCACTTCCCTTATTTTCAAGGCAGGCAATCCAACCTAATGTGTCATCGCAGATTTTAAGAATACGGATAGCCTTATCAAACTCGGCTGAAGCATCTTTGGGGTCGCCCTGATTGAGCAACAGTGATGCTGCCTGCCCGTGGATCCTTCCCAGCTGTCTGAAGTCGCAGTCCTTGTCGGTGGTGTCGGCGCTCTCTATGGCCTCGTGGTAGTGGTGGAGGGCAAGCGGGGTCTCGCCCATGTCGTAGTAGGCGCGTCCAAGCAGATAGTGAGCCAGCATCCTTTCATTGGCATCGCCATGAGCGTCGAAGTAGTCGGCGAGCACAAGCGCAGCACTGTCGGTGGTGAACACCGAATCAGCTTGGTTGAACTTCTGCAGGGCTTCCAGACGTTCCACCATGGCGTCGTGCCTGCTTGAGCAAGCGAAAACAGAAAGGAGGGCAAGGAAGAGAAAGGACATCACCCCAAAACCTCCCCTGACCTTTCCAAAGGAGAGGAGGACGCCTATCGGGCGGATAAGGGTCATTATTCGTTTCATGATGCAAAGTTACGAAAAAAACGAGAGCAGAACAAAATAAAACTTGTTTATTTTTATGCCGAGTTGGATTTGCATTTTTCTGGCGCAGCCAATCCCCTCCCATCTCAGGGGAGGGGTGCAGGGGTGGGGTACAAATCTTTTGTGCACAAGGTTTACGCTCACCCCACCCCTACCCCTCCCTGAGATCTACTCTTTATACACATTTGTATAGGCAATACAATTGGCAACGAATGCAACGCTTTCAATGGTTAGCGGAGAAGACGGCCTGGAAGGCCGATTATATCAGATGTGTATAAAGAGCAGTAAGATGGGAGAGGATTGGCTGCGCACTGACTATACACATATTTGAAACTGAACACGAATCTTCATCCTTCTCTTATAATTCTGCGGAAAAAAGATTCAAAGAGGAAGAAGCGAAGGGAAAGTATGTTTATTTGCCATCTTTTTTTATTTTATTTGCCATCTTTATTAACTTTGTTTGCCGTCTTTTTTATCTTTATCTGGCGTCAAAACGAAACTATACTCCACCCCGCTCGAGTCCGCACGCCGTACTACTGGAGTCCGCGCGCCATCCTACGCGAGTCCGATTGCCAAACGACACCAGTCCTTTTGCCGCCGGGACTCGAGTCCCGCTATACAAGAACTCAACAAGGACTACAAACCACGATAGTAAATCTATCAGAATCAACGAGTTAAACAGTTAATAACTCAACTTCCGGAAATAGGTTTAGGAGTCTGGGAGGACAGGTAACTATTCAAGAATATCTTGTATGATTGAATTGAACACAGAGACTCAGAGGCACAAAGATTATTAAGTTTTTTCACAAGACCTCTGCGTCTCTGTGTCTCTGTGTTCAATATAAAAACTATAATAGTTCATCTACTTACTCAACTCGGAAGTT
>JAFYFI010000190.1 GCA_017543785.1 Alloprevotella sp. | reverse complement strand
TCCTTGCTGGGCATGCGCCAGTTGCCGCCCCAGTTCACACTTGCAGCATCGTCCTGCAGTTCCAGCTCGATGAATTTGTCTGTGTAGCCATCCTTGCCATAAGAAGATTCTGAGCAGTATTTGGTCAGTTCTGAATCTGCTGTACCATATTTATATGTACTCCAACTGTAGTCGCTCTTTGGAACCGTCTCTCCCCAGGCGAAATAGGAGCCATAGGCTTCGGGCTTATCGGCACCTACGTTGCGGTCTGCCCACAGCGTGCCGCTTGGCAAGCCGAGGTCAACCATTTGTGCTGCCTTGCCAGCTGGGGTAAGGCCGCCTGCGGAGCTGCCGCCTGCGTCATCGTCGTCATCGCCGCAGGCAGTGAGGGTAAAAGTCATGCTGCCCAAGAGAAGAGCATAAGCGAAGAACGTGAGAATTTTTTTCATAATAGGATATCTTTATGGGGTTAATTATTTTTTTATCTTCGCAAAGATATGAACACGGGAGGTAATAGACAAACTACACTCTCTTCCGTTAACATTTATTAACCTTACTGATATCAGCAACAAAAAAAAAACCGCTGCGGAAGGATTTCGCGGCGGTTTCATGAATGATTTTAGCGTTTTGCTTCTATTGATTTTTTGAAAGCTCTTGTCTGTTTAGCCCAGCAGGCGCTTTGAGAGGCGCGTAAGCATGTCCTGCGTCATGGAGTCGAGGTTGAATGTTGGTTTCCAACCCCACTCTTCGCGTGCACAGGTGTCGTCGATGCTGTTGGGCCAGCTGTCGGCATTGGCTTGCTTGAGTGGATCTACGTCGAAGTCCATCTGGAACTCGGGCTTGTACTTGCGTATTGCCTCGAAAATCTGCGTGGGCTCGAAGCTCATGCTGGCTATGTTGAAGCCGTTGTAGTGTTTGAGGCGTGCATGGTCAACCTCCATTAGGTTGATAGCTGCGTTGAGGGCATCGGGCATGTACATCATGTCCATATATGTGCCAGCTGCTATGGGGCAGATGAACTTCTCGCCGCGCACTGCGCTATAGTAGATGTCGCAGGCGTAGTCGGTAGTGCCGCCGCCCGGTGGTGTCTTGTAGGAGATGAGTCCCGGGAAGCGCACGCTACGCGTATCGGTGCCGTACTTGCGATGATAGTAGTCGCTGAGGAGCTCGGTGGTTACCTTTGAAACGCCGTAGATGGTGCGCGGACGCTGGATGGTGTCCTGAGGTGTGCCGTCGGCGGGCGATTCGGGACCGAAGCTACCGATGCTGCTGGGGGTGAACACCATGCAGCCATGCTGGCGAGCTACTTCGAGAACCTTTATAAGTCCGTCGATGCCTATGTGCCAAGCCATGAGGGGTTTGCTCTCGGCTACTACGGAGAGAAGGGCAGCCAGGTTGTAGATGGCATCTATCCTGTAGCGGCGAACGATGCGCTCGATGGCGTCGCCGTCGGTGACGTCGCATATCTCAGCAGGACCACTCTCCAGAAGTTCGCCCTTGGGCTCGGCTCCCCTGATGTAGCCCGCTACTACGTGGGCATTACCATAGATGCTACGCAACTTCATGGTCAGCTCAGAACCTATCTGACCTGTTGCGCCAATGATGAGGATGTTTTTCATTAATTCTTTGGATTTGTTGAGTTTTCTTTATTTTGCGGTGCAAAGGAATAGTTTTTTTCGGGAATTAAACAACAAACACCTTGATATTTTCACAAAAAAAACGTTCCTTTGCGGTTGAAAAACTTTTATACCTTAAAAATAATCTGAAAATGTACGGAAAATTTCAAGAACACCTGCAAAAAGAATTGCAGGAGATCAAGGACGCCGGCTTGTACAAGCAGGAGCGTTTCATCGAAGGACAGCAGCAAGCTGCCATACAAGTGGCTGGCAAGGAAGTGTTGAATTTCTGTGCCAACAACTACCTGGGACTGTCAAATAATCCTCGCCTCATCCAGGCTGCCAAGGACATGATGGACCGCCGTGGCTACGGTATGTCGAGCGTGCGCTTCATCTGTGGCACACAGGACGTACACAAAGAGCTGGAAGCTGCCATCAGCGACTATTTCAAGACCGAGGACACCATCCTCTACGCTGCCTGCTTCGACGCTAACGGCGGACTCTTTGAGCCACTGCTCACTAAGGACGACGCCATCATCAGCGACGCCCTGAACCACGCCAGCATCATCGACGGCGTGCGCCTCTGCAAGGCTGTGCGCTATCGCTACAACAATGCCGACATGGCAGACCTGGAGCGCTGCCTGCAGGAGGCTCAGGCACAGCGCTTCCGCATCATCTGCACCGACGGCGTATTCTCCATGGACGGCAACGTGGCTCCCATGGACAAAATTTGCGACCTGGCAGAGAAATACGACGCCCTGGTGATGGTGGACGAGAGCCACTCTGCCGGCGTAGTAGGTAAGACAGGACACGGCGTGAGCGAATTCTTCAACACATACGACCGCGTGGATATCTACACCGGTACGCTGGGCAAGGCTTTCGGCGGTGCTATGGGAGGATTTACCACCGGTAAGAAGGAAATCATCGACCTGCTGCGTCAGCGCAGCCGCCCATACCTCTTCTCCAACAGCGTGGCGCCAGCCATCGTGGGTGCTGCACTGGAGACTTTCAAAATACTGAAGGAAAGCAACGAACTGCACGACCGCCTCGTGGAGAACGTAGAATACTTCCGCGACAAGATGATGGCTGCCGGCTTCGACATTAAGCCTACACAAAGCGCCATCTGCGCCGTGATGCTCTACGACGCTCCCCTCTCACAGAAATATGCCGCAGCACTGCAGGAAGAGGGCATCTACGTGACGGGATTCTACTACCCCGTAGTTCCGAAAGGACAGGCACGCATCCGCGTGCAGCTCAGCGCCGGACACACTCGCGAGCAACTCGACAAGTGCATCGCAGCCTTCATCAAGGTGGGCAAAGAACTCGGCGTACTGAAATAGAAACAGACGTAGCCTTGAGCAAGCTTCAGGGCTTGCCAAAATAGCTGAGCTATAAAGAAAAAGGCTCTCCAGGCGAAATGTTCGTTGGAGAGCCTTTATGCTGGGCTAAACCTGACGGACTTTTCCTATCGGCATTGACGATAAAAGAGAAGACCAAACTGCAAATGATGCCCCTAACACAGCAGCTACAACTTGGCATGAAAACAAAAAAAAGACTCTCCAAACGGAAATTCCGCCAGGAGAGTCTTTTTTTGTTTATTAGTTAAATTGCAGGTTTATAGACTTACAACTTGAACTCTTTTTCCGACAATGTGTGAGAACTGAAATCCATCACAACTGTCTTACCTCTG
>JAFYFI010000189.1 GCA_017543785.1 Alloprevotella sp. | reverse complement strand
ATTTTGAAATTACTTTGAGTAATCCGAAAATTTCCTTATTGGATTTTCGCGGAGTCAAAATCTTTGCAGAAATTTCTCAAATCCGCGCTCTATTTTGCAGAAAAACGCGTGTCAAAACTTTTTACTTTTTCGTCAAGATTCTTTACCTGATGTCCAGACGCGGCTCCTTAGACGTTTTTTGTGCCCGAAAAGTGACATTTAGGAGGCATGTAGCCTATGAAAGATGCATAAAACTTCAAAAAAATGCCAATTTCTTTCGTTCTGCATGAAGTTTGCCTTAAATTTGCAAATTATAGACAATGCAAAACTTGCTCTGTTAATCTTGATTTTTTCAGTGAATCACGTGAAAATGCAGCAGTAGATGAAAGAAGAGGCAAAAACTTTCAACAACGAGCAGATGCTCTGTCTGGGGACCACGTTGCAGGGAGGTAAGTACCGCATAGAGCGCTACCTTGCATGCGGCGGGTTTGGCAATACCTACGTCGTGTTCAACACCGTCTTCGAGGAACTTTTTGCCATGAAAGAGTTCTTCATGAAGGGTGTCAGTGCGCGCGATGCCGACAATACTACTGTGTGCGTTTTCAATACTGCCGACGGCGACCATTTTGCAGAGCAGAAAGAGAAGTTCAAGAAGGAAGCCCAGCGCCTGCGCAAGCTGCGCGACAAGCATCTGGTGTTCGTCCACGATTTCTTTGAGGAAAACGGCACAGCCTACTACGTCATGGACTACGTCAAGGGCGAGTCGTTATCGGCAATCTTAAAAAAACGCACTTCTCCGTTTACGGAGGCTGAGAGCCTGGATGTGTTCTGCCAGGTGCTCGACGCTCTGGCAGTGGTTCACGAGAAAAACATCTGGCACCTCGACCTCAAGCCCGGCAACATTATCATCGACCATAACGGCACAGCCATCGTCATAGATTTCGGCGCCAGCAAGCAGCTCAGCGACGTTGGCAGCTACACTATGACCACCACCTCCATGGCATACACCAAGGGATATGCTCCCAGCGAACAGATAGACCAGGATCTCTCCCTCATAGGTCCCTGGACCGACCTGTATGCCCTTGGCGCCACCCTCTACAACATGCTCACCCTGCAGAAGCCGCCGAGCATCTCTGAAATCAATGACGGCGATGCCTTTGCTTTCCCCGACGACGTGTCGGAGAAGACCCGCCACCTCGTATGCTGGCTCATGTCGCCCAACCGCAAGAACCGCCCACAGTCGGTAGCCGAGGTGAGAGAGTATCTGGCAGTGCCATTCTCGGCAGACGCTGAGTCGCAGACGTTCGACGACGACACGTTGGTGGGACCGCATGCGCCGCAGGACGAAGGCTCCACTGGAAGAAAATGCGTCAATATCCTCAAGTGCCTGTTTCGGAAGAAGTGGTTCAAGGCCCTGCTGGCGCTGCTCCTCCTGCTTGCCGTCGGCGTGGCAGTAAGCCGCTATGTCTCCAAGCCCGAGCCACAGTCCGCCCAGTCCGCGGCGCAAAAGTCTGCTGCCGTGAAGTCGGTGCAGGGCATGGAGTACGAATTCAAGGGTATAGGCAAGGGAAAATATACCGGCAAGCTCGACAAGAAGAACAAGCCCCACGATGCTCAGGCTGTGGTTGCCTTTGACGACGGCCGCCGCTACGAGGGTCCCTTGGCTCACGGAGTGATGGAGGGCAAGAAGGCAAAGTTTACCTTCCCCAACGGCGACATCTACGAGGGCTCTGTGAAAGGCAACTACTTCGACGAGGGGCGCTACACCTCGAAGGCTGACGGCTCCTACTTCGTGGGAAAATTTAAGGCAGGACAGCCCTCGTCCTCAGGCGTCTGGTACGACAAGTCGGGAAAAGTAATTCAGTAGCATGACTTCTTAATGAAACAGTACATAATCTTCCACTCGCGCGACGAAATCCAACGCTTGGAAATGGACTGTATTGTTTATTTCGAAGCAGAGGGCAACTACACCAACATATTCCTGCGCAACGGCTTGAAGGTGACGGTGGGCAGCAGTCTGACGAATATGGAAGAAAACCTCACCCGTCAGCTCGGGCAGAATGCCTCCATCTTCATGCGTCTGGGAAAACGATACATCATAAACCGCAACTGCATACTCTCTGTCCAGGTGCTGCGCCAGCAGCTGACGCTCAGCGACGGAGCTACCTTCAGCTTCCGCCTGACGGTGTCAAAAGAAGCCCTGAGACGGCTGAGGGAATTATTGCTCAAAACGTATAAGATAAATTCGTAAACATATTTATCGACAATGAAAGCCTACATAGAAATTTTGCTCCTGGTCATAGCCCTGTGCCTGCCGGCACAAGCCTTCGCACAAGTTCAACCCGTGATGCGTCCGAAAGCCGCGGCTGTGACGAATAAGAAAACTTCTTCGCATAAGAATGCAGTCAAGAGCTGTAAGCACTGTGGAAGTACGAAGCACAAGTCTGCCAAATGTCCTACGCTGAATCAGACGGCTGCCACACTGACCCCCTCGCAGCCAGAAGCTGCAGAGGCTCAGCAGCCACAGCCCTTAGAGACGGCGAAAGAACCCACCAAGGCAGAGCCCGTCGAAGCAAGCAATGTGGCAGAGCCCGCTGCGCCACAGAACCCTCAGAACGAAGTACTCATCAGCCAGCAGGAGCAGAAAGCCAAAGAGGAGAAACTCAAACTCTTGCTTACAAAGCTCGAGCGCAACATGGTTTACGTTGCCGGCGGAACATTCAAGATGGGGGCTACCTCAGAGCAGAAGCCCGACGACTATAAGGATGAAAAACCCGTGCACAAGGTGGAACTCTCGTCGTTCAGCATCTGCAAGTTTGAAGTGACCCAGGAACTCTGGGAAGCAGTGATGGGCTTCAACCCGAGCCATTTCCAGGGAGCCAGGTTGCCGGTAGAGCAAGTTTCGTGGAACGACTGCCAGGAGTTCATACAAAAGCTCCGTCAGCTCACGGGCAAGAACTATCGCCTGCCCACAGAGGCAGAGTGGGAGTATGCAGCGCGAGGCGGCGGCAGCAGTCGCGGCTACAAGTACAGCGGCGGCAACGACCCCAACATAGTGTCCTGGTATGGCGACAACAGCAACTCCACAACGCACGAGGTAGGTACAAAGCGTGCCAACGAACTGGGACTATTCGACATGAGTGGCAACGTGTGGGAATGGTGTCAGGACTGGTACGACGAATATCCTTCAGGCAAACAAGTTGACCCTCAGGGACCCTCTTCAGGCTCAGGACGAGTGCGCCGAGGCGGAGGCTGGGGACGCGAGGCAAGCTACTGCCGCGTTTCCTGCCGACTTAATCCCGCTCCCGACTTCCGCAGCATCCTCTTAGGCCTGCGGTTGGCGTTGTAGGCTTTGTGTGTTTTCATCTCTTAGACCCGCGGCATGAATACGGTAACAGGAATCATCATCGGACGAGACGGCAGCACTTTTCAGCTACGGCTGACTATAAAGAAGCAAACCATGCTCCTGGGGCAGAAGGGTAGTGTGCCCGACAGCGTAAGCCGCAAGCATGTACGCATAGACCTGGACGAGGATGGAAAGATGCTGCTCACCAACCTGGACCTGAACAATTCCACCTATGTCAACGGACGGGAAGTAGAGGTGAAGAGAGTTTGCTTCACCGACGTCATCGAATTAGGTCCCGACCACTATCCGCTCAGCTGGGAAGTCATCAACACGATGCTGCCTAAAGTTGCCGACATCTCCGAACTCAGAAAAATTTGGGACGGCTATCAGTCGCAAATGCTCAACTGGCAGATAAAGGAGCGCCGCACCAACGCCTTGCGAAACATTACCCCCGTGTTTATGGTAGTTTCGTCGCTCGTCGGCATTCTCTATGGGCGCGAGCATCCGTGGGTGCTGGGAACCATGATAGGCATAATTGTCATAAACTTCGCCTTGTTCGTCATTTCCCTCTTCCAGGCAAGCGACGTGCCCAAGCGCAACAAGAAACTGCGCGAAACAGCCGAAAACAACTATAAGTGTCCCTGCTGCGGATGTCTGTTCCCGCTGCAGTCCTACGAAAGGCTGCTGCAGATGAAGCGCTGTCCACATTGCGAAGCACTTCTCAAGGGATGACGCCATTTCGTCATCTATCTGCGGGTGTTCGTGTAGTATCCCGAAAATAATTTCATCGGTCTTCAGAGTGTACCTATCTTTGTTTTGCAAAACATTGGCAAAGCAAACAATAACCATACCCATTTCATTTTATGCCAGGCAAGTTCCAGGCGTGAATGAGCCTGCAGCGAAATGTGTGTGTGAGAAAAAATTAATAAAAGAATGTCAACTGAAATAGCAAACGAAGCCCTCCAGGATGCAGCTCAAGGAGCAGAGCACGTGGACGACCTTGCCGGCGACAGCCAGGTGTATTTCCTTGGAGTAGGTCAGAGCGAGTTCCGACTGATGTCCGACGTCAGTGCCCCATCTGCGGGCATGAGCGAAAACGGCGGCTTGCCGGCTGGGATGGATGGCGGTCAGGAACAGATTTTTGAGATACCCATAGTCATCGAGGAAGGGCACGACATGCTTGGTGATGGCTACAACTTTAATGACTCTGGAGATGCCTTCTCCAGCCCTGGCGACGAAGGCGGCATCTACGACAGCCTGGCTCAGATGCTGGAAGACAGTTCCTCCGACGACTTTGCCGATGCGGCTGGTGGAGAAGACCTCATGGACTCGGGGTCATGGATTTAAGTCAGAAAAATAAAAGGAAAAAGATATCGAAATGCAGAAGAGAATAGTTACATGCCCAAAGTGCCATACTCAGGTGCCTGTGGAGAACTTAGCACGCGAGGTTTTTGTCGATGTGTTCTGTCCGCGGTGCGGAGCCCGTATGCGCGTGGCTTTTGACACCGCCGAGACCGTTCTGCCGCGCGTGGCAGGCAAGGCGCTTGCCGTGCCTGGTTTTCTCAGCCTCAACGGCAAGCTCTACGCCTTGAAGGAAGGACGGCAAAAGGTGGGGAGGAAAGGTTCTTCGGAAGTAGCCGATATATGCCTCGAATCTTCCGATCGCACCATGAGTCGAATCCAATGCACCATAGAAGCTATACGCATGAAGAGCGGACGCTGGAAAGTGATAATACAGGAAGCCCGCAGCAAGGACAAAGCCGCAGACTCACCGCTGCAAGTGTCGGGCGAGACAATAATGCCCGACGAACGCATCGTACTGCAGGACGGTGACAAGATAAAGATGGGAGAGACCATCGTAGAGTACAAACAGCAAAAAGATACTGAGAAATGAAGATAAAGATTCACCAGCCAGCCAGCATTCAGGAAATAGGGGAGCGCAAGAATCAGGAAGATGCCATGTTCCCTCTGAACGGCGAGGCTAGAGATACTGACCGCATTTTCATTGTATGCGACGGCATGGGAGGCCACGAGCACGGCGACGTGGCAAGCACCACAGTGAGTCGGGCTCTTGCTGAATACTTGCACGACAACTATCCTGCCGACGGATATGTTTCGGACGAACTCCTGCGTACAGCCCTCCTCTATGCCTACAAAGTCCTCGACACCAAAGACACGGGCGCCGAGAGCAAGATGGGGACTACGCTTACCCTGATTTGCCTGCACCGCGGAGGAGTGTCGATGGCTTACATCGGCGACAGCAGGATATACCACATTAGGCGACAGGACGGAGAACGGATATTGTATAAGTCGCGCGACCATTCACTCGTCTATGAACT
>JAFYFI010000188.1 GCA_017543785.1 Alloprevotella sp. | reverse complement strand
AATGACCAAAACAAAGGCTAATATGCACCAGGGTAGATAGATTGCTTCCCAGCTTTTCATAATTGTGAGGTTTTTTAGTGGTTTGTTGTTTTCACTGCAAAATTGCTTTTAGGCTTTGACACTATTTGTCAAATCGAAAAATTATATGTTAAAAAAACGCAGACTTATCCTCTGAAGGCAAAAAAACGAGGATGAACTCCGAGTTTAACTTCCTTTTTTATCTCCGAAACTTCCACCGCCGCAACTCTATAAACAGAAAATTTAGTAAATTTGCCCCCTGATATGGTTGTCATTCAATAAAAACCAGTCATTTCTCGTTTTTATAAAAAAACGATTTCCAAACCGAAAATAACAAGACTATGAAAAGAATCATATCGTTCCTTACACTCGCAATGCTCTGTGCAGCCTATGTGGCAGCACAGGTCACCGAGCCCACGCTGGTCACCAAGATGTACGTCACTGCCGGCGACAAGGTTGACGAGGAAGCCACGGAGTTCTCGGGCAACGCACCGATGACGGCACGCTTCGAGGCTGAAGTGGACAACCCCGACGGACTCGAGATAAACTACGAGTGGAGGCTCACCCGACAGAGCACCCGGGAGCTCGTCTTCAGTCGTGCGGAGCAGAACACGGAGTTCACGTTTGTAGAGAGCGGCACGTTCCTCATGGAGCTTCGCTGGAGCTATCGTCTCAACGGCGACCTCATCGAAGGCGAGAGCCCTGCTTCTTTCGTGGTGACCATCAACGAGTCGCGTATGGAGGTGCCCAATGCATTCACGCCTAACGACGACGGAAAGAACGAAATCTTCCGCGTGAAAGAGGGCTATCAGAGCATAGTGGAATTCCACGCCGCAGTGTTCAACCGTCAGGGGAAGAAAATGTACAGCTGGGACGACATCTCGAAAGGCTGGGACGGCACCTGCAACGGGCGCGAATGCCCCGACGGAGCCTACTACCTCGTCATTGACGCCAGAGGAGCCGACGGACGCAAGTACAAAATAAGGAAAACCATAAATCTGCTTAGGACTTACGACAGTACAGCAAGCTCTTTGCGATGAAATGAAGCTGAAGAGAAAGGAGAGTCCTAATCTTTGATGAAAAAAACGAGTAAGGAGATATCGGAAAAAGGCGTCGGTGCCGAACATGGGAGCATAGACGTCTATGGCGCTCGCGTCCACAACCTGAAGAATGTGGATGTGAGCATTCCGCGCCGCGCCATGACCGTGATTACGGGTCTCAGCGGCTCAGGAAAGAGTTCCCTGGCTTTCGACACGCTATATGCCGAAGGCCAGCGACGCTACATAGAGACCTTCTCGGCTTATGCCCGAAATTTTCTCGACAACCTGGAGCGCCCCGACGTAGATAGAATAACAGGGCTCTCACCCGTCATATCTATCGAGCAGAAAACCACCAACAAGAATCCGCGCTCCACCGTGGGCACCGTGACGGAGATATACGACTTCCTGCGCCTCCTCTTTGCCCGAGCAGGCGTGGCTTACTCCTACCTGAGCGGCGAGCGCATGGTGAGATATACGGAAGAGAAGATTGTGAGCATGATTGTCGAAAAATACGACGGAAAGAAAATCATGCTTCTGGCACCTCTCGTGAGAAGCCGTAAGGGACACTATCGCGAACTCTTTGAAAACATCAGGCGCAAGGGATTTCTCACCGTGCGCGTTGACGGAGAGATACGCGAAGTGGTGAAGGACATGAAGCTCGACCGCTATAAGAACCACGACATCGAGGTTGTCGTCGACAAGTTGCGCGTAGCGGCGAAGGACGAGGAAAGACTGAAGAAAAGCACACAGCAGACTCTCTCGCAAGGCGACGGACTCATGATGGTTTACGACGCCGAAAGCGGCGAGGTGCGCTACTATAGCAAACTCCTCATGGACCCCGTGAGCGGAATGTCCTATCGCGAGCCAGCACCAAACAACTTCTCCTTCAACTCCGCACAGGGCGCCTGCCCAAAGTGCAAGGGATTAGGCTACGTAAACGAAATAGACCGCGAAAAGGTCATTCCCGACCCCACGCTCTCAGTGCGCAAAGGCGGACTGGCACCACTCGGAGAATTTAAGAACAGACTCATCTTCTGGGAGATACAGGCTGTGCTCGAAAAGGCTGGCTTCGACCTCGACACACCCTTGCAGGAACTGCCCGAAGACGTCATCGACACCATCTTCAACGGCAGCGGAGAGCGTCTGCGCATACCAGGCAGTGTGATGCACACCACCGACGATATGCACGTAGAGTTCTTCGGACTGGTGAAGTACATCCTGCAGATGGCAGACTCGGAGATGTCGGCGGCAGCGCAGAAGTGGGCAGAGCAATTCTCAAAGGAAACAGTGTGCCCATGCTGCAACGGACAGCGGCTCAACCGCGAAGCCCTCTCATACCGCTTCGACGGGAAAAACATTGCCGAGCTGGCTGCCATGGACATAGTAGAGCTATACAAATGGCTGGAGAACGTAGAGGAGCGCGTGGAACAGAGAAATGCAGCCATAGCACACGAGATACTGAAAGAACTGCGCGTGCGACTGAAGTTCCTCATCGACGTGGGACTCGACTATCTATCGCTCTCCAGAGCTACCCTGTCGCTCAGCGGAGGAGAGAGCCAGCGCATCAGACTAGCCACACAGATAGGGTCGCAACTGGTCAACGTGCTCTACATCCTCGACGAGCCGAGCATAGGACTGCACCAGCGCGACAACATAAGGCTCATAAACTCGCTCAAGGAGCTACGCGACATAGGCAACACTATAATAGTAGTGGAACACGACGAGGACATGATGCGCTCGGCAGACTATATCGTCGATTTGGGACCTAAGGCTGGCAGGCTGGGAGGAAACATCGTCTTCGCCGGCACACCACAGCAGATGCTCAAGACATCTACCCTCACCGCCGACTACCTTAACGGCAAGCGCAAGGTGGGCATTCCCGAACAGCGCAGGAAAGGCAACGGCGAGAAACTGCGCCTCGTGGGAGCTACGGGCAACAATCTGAAAAACATCTCGGTGGATTTCCCTCTGGGCAAGCTCATCTGCGTGACGGGCGTCTCGGGCAGCGGAAAATCTACTCTCATCAACGACACCCTGCTACCCATTCTCTCGCAACGCTTCTATCGCTCACTGCGCGAACCTCTGCCCTACAAAGCCATCGAAGGAATAGAAAACGTAGATAAGGTCGTGGCAGTGGACCAGAGCCCCATAGGACGCACCCCGCGCTCCAATCCGGCTACATATACGGGAGTGTTCTCCGACATCAGGGAACTCTTCGTGAATCTTCCCGAGGCAAAGATGAGAGGCTACAAGCCGGGGCGCTTCTCCTTCAACGTGAAGGGCGGACGCTGCGAGACGTGTAAGGGAAACGGCTATAAAGTCATCGAGATGAACTTCCTGCCCGACGTATATGTGCCTTGCGAAGACTGCCACGGCAAACGCTACAACCGAGAAACACTGGAAGTGCGCTTCAAGGGCAAGAGCATAGCCGACGTGCTGGACATGACGATAAACAATGCGGTGGAGTTCTTCGAGAACGTTCCGAACATACTGCACAAGATAAAAGTCCTGCAGGACGTCGGGCTTGGATACATAAAACTCGGGCAGAGCAGCACCACACTCAGCGGAGGTGAGAGCCAGCGCGTGAAACTGGCTACCGAACTGTCGAAGAAAGACACCGGACGCACCATATATATACTCGACGAACCTACTACCGGACTTCACTTCGAGGACATACGCGTGCTGCTGGGAGTGCTCAACAGACTTGTAGATAAAGGAAACACAGTCATCGTCATAGAGCACAACCTCGACGTCATACGCGCCGCCGACTGGATTATAGACCTCGGACCTGAAGGCGGACGAGGCGGCGGTGAGATAGTGGCTACGGGAACGCCCGAGCAAGTGGCTAAGAAAAAGAAAGGCTATACGGCTAAATTTCTCTAGCCACTCATGCCACAGCTCCTACTCTGCAAACGATGCCTTAGTGCAGAAAAGGAAGCGGAGTATAGTGTGGAACGTAGCTTCTGTCGCAGACTTGAAAGAAAAGAACACTAAATACTTGAAAAATTATGTTTGAAAATCAACCCAAAGGGCTCTACGCTCTTGCCTTGGCCAACACTGGCGAACGCTTTGGCTACTACACCATGTTGGCAGTATTTGCGCTTT
>JAFYFI010000187.1 GCA_017543785.1 Alloprevotella sp. | reverse complement strand
TTTTTTATTTGAATAATTTCTAAGTTATCGAACGCAAATTATATAATGCGAGGCAAATCGAGGCAAAGTTATAAAAAACACACGAGAACAAAGTGGGACGGCATGGTATTTTTATGAGGTTTTTTTACTCCAGCAGCTTTGTTTATGTGTCAAGTTATGCTTAAATTGAATTTACCACCCTCCACAATCCATGCCTCAGCCGAACTGTATCAGCGGTCTTCCAGGTACAGAATAAATTCTGCGAGCCATGAGGAATGAATTACCAAGCCACGAAAAACGAATTACCAAGGCATGAAAAACGAATTACCGAGCCTTGAAAAATGAATTTCCAAGCCATGAAAAAACTCCTATCTCAAATCTTATGTGTTTTCTTGTGGAGAGAAATCTGAGACCGTGTAATTTATTTGCACTTATAATGAGTTGTAAGCGAGGGCTTTACTTAAATATATAAAACCTTTTATTTCTTTTCGTTTACTTCCACTTCCTTTACTTTACGGAACAGGTCGCTGGCAAAGATGAAGCTGTTGAGGCGTTCGTTGTCTGAGCTAACCACGTCGTCTTTTGTCCCTTCCCATTCGGCGTTGCCTTTGTAGATGAAGATTATGTGTTCGCCTATGCCCATGACGGAGTTCATGTCGTGGGTATTGATGATTGTTGTAGTCTGGAACTCCTCTGTGATGCTGTGTATGAGCTCATCTATCACAAGCGATGTCTTGGGGTCGAGCCCTGAGTTGGGCTCGTCGCAGAAGAGGTATTTGGGGTTTAGCGCTATAGCTCTGGCTATGGCAACGCGTTTCTGCATGCCTCCGGATATCTCATCGGGGAATTTCTCTGCAGCGTCAGACAGATTCACGCGGTCAAGGCAGTATTCTGCCCTGCGGCGGCGCTCCTTATAGCTCTTGTCGGAGAACATATCGAGAGGAAAGAGTACATTGTCAATGACGCTCATAGAGTCGAACAGGGCAGCGCTCTGGAATATCATACCCATCTCGCGATGCAAGAGAGCTTTCTCGCGTTTTTTCATCGCCACAAAGTCGCGACCATCATATAAAATGGCACCGCTGGTGGGTTCAAAAAGACCTACGATACATTTCATGAGAACCGTCTTTCCAGAGCCGCTCTGACCTATGATAAGATTGGTCTTGCCATTCTCAAACTTGGTGGAAATATTTTTTAGTACTTCCTTGTCTTCGAACGACTTATATATATTTCTTAATTCAATCATTTAGGTTTCTTCTTGGTGGTTTGGATATGATTTAGCTTAGCAAATTAGTAAGGAATAAGTCGGAGAAAAGTATCAGCATGCTACTCGACACAACGGCATTAGTAGAAGCCTTACCTACGTCGATAGAGCCTCCCTCTACGGTATATCCGAAAAATGCCGACACGCTTGAGATGATAAATGCGAAGAAAAGGGACTTTATGGCTCCCATCCAGAAAAACCAAGGCACAAAGTCGTGCTGCATACCTGCCGTTAGGTCGGTCTCGGTTATGATGTGTCCTATCCAAGCCGTTGCGTAGGCTCCTATGACACCACTGACCGTACTGAATACTACCAGCATGGGTATCATAGTCATCAGTCCCATAATTTTAGGCAGGATAAGGAAACTTGCAGAGTTCACTCCCATCGTTTCAAGAGCGTCAATCTGCTGCGTCGTTCTCATGGTGCCAAGTTCCGAGGCTATATTCGAGCCTACCTTACCAGCCAGTATCAGACACATAATGCTGCTCGAAAATTCCAGAAGCATGATTTCGCGAGTGACGTATCCACTTACCCATAGTGGCATCCACGCGCTCTGTATGTTCAGTTTTATCTGAATGCATATTACAGCACCTATGAAGAAAGATATGAGTAGCACTATACCTATAGAGTCAGTACCGAGCTGAGCCATTTCTTTCACGTATTGCCGTCCGAACATACGCCAGCGCTCCGGGCGGCTGAACGTGCGTCCCATGAGTTCAACGTAACGTCCCAAGGACGTAAGGGCATTCATTATAAACATATAAGGTATTTCTGTTTGTTCGCTGCAAAGTTAAGGCAAAACCCACGAAAAGTTGGAGGTGTTGCTTGGTTTTTTAGGTTTTTGAATTTTTAGGATTATATGTACTACGGGAGCAGACAACCTAAAAGCCTAAAAACCGAACTCAGCTTTGGTATGACTATGTTTTTTAGGAGTTATGGGTGATTTTCACAAAAATACTTCAAAAAAATTCAATTTTGTTTGGTCTATATTGCAAAACCATATAAATTTGCACCCAGTTCTAGATAAACAATCTTTTATCTAACCGAATCTAATACTTTTTTGAAAAATGCAAACGGCGGCAAAAACATTTCTTTTGCCGCCGTTTGTCGTGTGCATCTCTGGCTGTCTCTTGTTGAAATTATCTCTGAAGCACTTTCTTTGTCGTTCCGTCGCTGCTCCTGATGATGTTGATGCCGCGCTGTATCGTCTGCCTGGAGCGGCCGTCTGTGCCATAGACGTCTTCATGCACAATTTTATCGCTTTGCGAGAACTGTTTGGATTAACTCGCTTATAAAGTCAGCTCACTGGCAAGTGGAAGCGTTGCCCCTCACCTAGCCAACTTGCGCTTAAAGGCTCATTGATTGCGCAAAGCGAGAGCTATTTGCAGTTCGTCGAGTTGTTTCTTATCTACTGCGCTGGGAGCATCGAGCATGACGTCGCGGCCGCTGTTGTTCTTGGGGAAAGCGATGCAGTCGCGTATGCTGTCGAGACCTGCAAAGAGACTCACGAAACGGTCGAGTCCATATGCCAGTCCGCCGTGGGGCGGTGCGCCGTATTTGAATGCGTTCATAAGGAAACCAAACTGCTCTTGTGCCTTTTCGGGGGTGAAGCCGAGTATCTTGAAGATTTTAGCCTGAAGTACGGCATCATGGATACGTATGCTTCCGCCGCCTACCTCAACTCCGTTGCAAACCATGTCGTAGGCATTAGCACAAACTTTTGCCGGGTCGGTGTCGAGCAGTGGTATGTCTTCGGGCTTGGGAGAGGTGAAGGGGTGGTGCATAGCCATGAGGCGCTGTTCTTCGTCGCTCCACTCGAACATGGGAAAGTCAACTACCCAGAGCAATGCGAACTTGTTTTTGTCTCTCAGTCCGAGGCGGCTACCCATGAGAAGGCGCAGCTCGCAGAGTTGCTTGCGTGCGCGGTTGGCTTCCTCGCCACTGATGATGAGTATGAGGTCGCCCGGCTCTGCCTGCATGGCAGTCTTCAGGCGCAGAAGCACCTCGGGAGTGTAGAACTTGTCAACACTGGACTTCACAGTGCCGTCGTCCTGAATGCGTGCATATACAAGTCCCTTAGCTCCTATCTGCGGACTCTTGACGAAGTTGGTGAGTTCGTCAAGCTGCTTACGGGTATAGCTGGCGCAACCCTTGGCGCAGATGCCGCCGATGTATGCTGCAGAGTTGAATACTCCAAACTCGCCTGTGCCTTTGAGTACGTCCATCAGCTCAACGAACTCCATGCCGAAACGCATGTCGGGTTTGTCTGAGCCGAAGCGGCGCATGGCTTCGCTCCATGGCATGCGCAGGAAGGGTTCTTCGCCGAGGTCGATGCCGCGAACTGTCTTGAAGAGGTGTTTTGTGAGTGCCTCGAAGGTTTTTATGACGTCATCTTGTTCCACAAAACTCATCTCACAATCGATCTGCGTGAACTCTGGCTGGCGGTCTGCCCTGAGGTCTTCGTCGCGGAAGCATTTCACTATTTGGAAATACTTGTCCATGCCGGCAACCATCAGGAGTTGCTTGAGCGTCTGCGGACTTTGTGGAAGAGCATAGAACTGTCCTGGGTTCATGCGCGAGGGTACGATGAAGTCACGAGCTCCTTCGGGGGTACTGCCGACGAGGACAGGCGTTTCGATTTCCAGGAAGCCGAGGCTGTCAAGGAAACTGCGTGTCTCGATGCAGAATTTGTGGCGCAGCTCGAGGTTTTGGCGTACACATTCACGACGCAGGTCAAGGTAGCGATATTTCATGCGCAGGTCGTCGCCTCCGTCGGTCTGCTCTTCTATGGTGAAGGGTGGGGTGAGTGCTTCGTTGAGGACGTTAAGTTCGCTGACGATGATTTCAATGTCGCCAGTGGGCATCTTGTCGTTTTTGGAAAAACGTTCACTTACGGAGCCTTTTACCTGAATGACGTATTCGCGTCCTAACTTGTTGGCACGATCGCAGAGTGGAGCATCTGTTTCCTGGTTGAAAACAAGTTGCGTGATGCCGTATCTGTCGCGTAGGTCGATGAATGTCATGCCTCCCATCTTGCGGCTGCGTTGTACCCAACCGGCAAGGGTCACCACTTCGCCTACATTTTCAATGCGTAGTTCACCGCATGTTTTAGTTCTATACATATATATTAGTTTTTTGTTTTTTATGTTTAGTAACTGCCTTTTCAGCGCGAAGTTACACCAAAAATATAACAAAACGCTCTTCTCTTTACGAAAAATACACCATAAGACCTTTCCTTGCAAAGCTTTTTCACTACCTTCGCACCATATTTATATATGTACGCGCGTGCGAGAGACAGTAAATGTGAGCTTTTTAATCGTTTAATAGTATATATTCAAAATCAAGAGCATATATATGATTTACTCAATGACAGGTTACGGCAAGTCTGAACTTATTGTTGCCGACAAGAAGATACATGTTGAGATTCGTTCGTTGAACTCTAAGCAGCTTGATCTCTCTTTCAGGATACCTTCTTCCTACAGGGAACGCGAAATGGAAATGCGACGTATTGTGAGCGAGCGCTTGATTCGTGGGAAAGTGGATGTCTATATTTGGCAAGAGAATACTGAGGGGAGTACGAAGGCTCGCATCGACGGAAAAACCGTGGGCGAGTATTTCCGTCAGATGGAGGATATCAGCGAAGAAATAGGACTGAGCATTTCGGGAGCAGATTTATGGAATGCTCTCGTCAAGATGCCTGATGTATTGGTTAGTTCGTCTCCCGAAACGATATCCGATGACGAATGGCAAGTTGTGAAAGAGGGACTTATAGGAGCACTGGACGGCTTGTGCGCTTTCCGCCAGCAGGAGGGTGCAGCCCTGCAGAAGATGTTCGTCCTGAAACTGGATAACATCGCTGCTCGCATGAATGAGGTGGAAAAGTTTGAGCCTATGCGAGTGGAAAATATACGTACACGCCTCACTGAACGACTTGCCGAGCTGCGTGGAGTGGATTATGACAAAGGACGCCTGGAACAGGAACTAATCTACTACATTGAAAAATTAGACATCAACGAAGAGAAACAGCGACTGCGTAATCATCTGAAGTATTTTGCCGAAACGATGGATGGTCCAATAGGCCAGGGAAAAAAACTTGGCTTCATTGCTCAGGAAATGGGGCGTGAGATAAATACTACGGGCTCAAAGTCGAATCAGGCAGAGATGCAAAACCTGGTGGTGATGATGAAAGACGAACTGGAGCAAATCAAGGAACAGGTTCTGAATGTTCTTTGACTTCATAATTCTCAAAAAAATCACTTCAATACAACACAACTTATGAACAATTCTGGTAAAGTCATTGTTTTCTGTGCCCCATCGGGGAGTGGAAAGAGTACTATAATAAATTATCTTATGAGTTCCGGACTGAAGCTCAGGTTTTCTGTATCTGCCACCAGTCGTCCTCCCAGGGGTACTGAACAGGACGGGGTGGAGTATTATTTCCTGACGCAAGATGATTTTCGCCAGAAGATAAAGGAGGGCGATTTCCTGGAATACTGCGAAGTGTATGAGGGACGCTATTACGGTACTCTGAAGTCGGAAGTGGACAGGATGATTGATAACGGCGAAAATATAGTTTGTGATGTGGATGTTATCGGTGCAGAGAATATCAAGAAGATATACGGCGAGCGTGCCCTTTGCATTTTCATTCAGCCTCCTTCAATAGAGGAACTCAGACGCAGACTTGAAAGCCGCGGAACCGACAGCCCCGAGGTCATTGAGGACCGCCTTGCACGTGCGGCATTTGAAATGAGCTACGCCGACCGCTTCGACTGCATCGTGGTGAATGATGTCCTGGACGAAGCTAAGAAGAAAGCTTATAGTTGTGTGTCAAACTTTTTAGAGAAATGAAACGTGTGGCGATATTTGGAGGGTCTTTCAATCCTATCCACAACGGTCATCTGCAAATTGCCCGAGCGGCAATAAGAGAGCAGGTGTGCGATGAGGTGTGGATGATGCCTTCACCACAAAACCCTCTGAAGCCCTCGGCTGGGCTCCTTGACGAAAGACTTCGCCTGGAAATGGTTAAGGCTGTACTTGATAATGAAGAAAACATAAAAGTTTCCGACTTTGAGTTTCAGCTACCTCTGCCCACCTATACTTATCGCACCCTGAAAGCTTTGCGCAAAGATTATCCAAACTATGAGTTCAGCCTGATAATAGGTGGCGATAACTGGAAAATTTTCAACAAATGGCGCAATTATAAGGAAATACTTCAAAGCACTACGATAATCATCTACAGCAGACCCGGGGCAGACATCCTCCCCGACGAATTGCCGGAGGGGGCTATCCTCTTAAAGGGAGAACTCTCTTCAGTGTCGTCTTCCGAGATACGTCGGCGTGTATCCTTAGGCATGGATGTCTCTGCCGACGTCCCAGCGCAGGTATTAGAGATGGTAAAGAAGTTCTATTCTAAATGACAGACTGCCATGGATGTGAAAAAAATACGTTGGGGAGTGATAGGTTGTGGCGAGGCTACTGAGAAGAAGAGTGGACCCGCATTCCCGCTTGTGGAGGGTTCCAGCGTTGTAGCCGTTATGTGCCGCAATGCTCAAAAAGCTAAAGACTATGCTAAGCGTCATAACATTCCCAAATACTATACCGACCCTCTTGAACTTCTGGATGATGACGAGGTAAATGCTGTATATATAGCTACTCCTCCTTCTACTCATGCCACTTATGCCATTATGGCTATGAAGTCGGGGAAACCTGTCTATGTTGAGAAACCCATGGCTGCCAGCTATGAGGACTGCCTAAGGATAAATCGTATTTCGGAGCAAACAGGACTTCCCGTATTCGTGGCATATTATCGTCGCTATCTGCCTTATTTCAGAAAAGTTTTCGACATCATAAATTCGGGAGGAGTAGGGAACGTAATCAATGTGCAGATTCGTTTTGCCGTGCCGCCGCGCGATTTGGACTATAACCGCGACAATCTGCCTTGGAGAGTACAACCCGACATCGCAGGTGGTGGATATTTCTACGACCTTGCCCCACACCAGATTGATTTGCTGCAACAAATTTTCGGACCTATAGTCGAGGCGGAAGGCTATAGGGCAAACAGAGGAAAGCTATATCAGACGGAGGACACAGTAAGTGCCTGCTTTAGGTTTATGGACGGTCTGCCCGGCTCTGGCTCATGGTGCTTCGTGGGACATGAAACAGCAAAGGAAGATTGCATAGAGATAATAGGTGACCGGGGAAAATTGCATTTCTCTGTGTTTACCTACGACCCTATAATACTTTTCAACGAAAAAGGGCGTCAGTATTTCCGCCCAGAGAATCCACAATATGTTCAGCTACCACTGATACGCAATATCGTGGAGCACTTGCAAGGCAACAGTATATGCACTTGCGACAGCGTTTCAGCAACGTCTGTCAACTGGGTTATGGACCGTATCCTGGGAAAAATATAAGAAAGATCTCATATAAATTGGCAAAAAAAATCTACATACTGCCTATATTAGTCCTGCTGTTTGCTATCTCAGCTGAAGCACTGGCACAGATTACTCCAACCGACAGTCTCGGCTGTAGCTCTTCGGTTCGAGCCCGGCAAGTCAGCCCCTCAGAAGCTGGTTCTAAGGAAACAGGGGCGCTGAAAGCAAGAGAAGACAGTGTGGCTACTGCAGAGGTTGTAGATAGTGTTGCGACAGAGAGTCCTTTCAAGCGCTTTCTTAAGAAAACAAAGAAACTGATTCTACAGACGGTTAAGGACCTTGATGAGTCAGACTCAATATATATTGAGCCTAATCATTATGATTGGACGGTAATGCTCCAAAATACCAACTTTTTCCAATTTGTAACTTTTAGTGCCACAGACCCTGTCTTGGGTAAGCAGTCCTTGTCTTTTTCGCCTCGTACAGCGAGCAAGATTGGACCTTACATCGGGTGGAAATGGATATTCCTCGGCTATACCTTTGGACTCACTGACCCAAAGGGGAATGGCGAAATGACTGAGCTGAGCTTGAGTATTTATACAAATAAAGTAGGTGGGGACATTATTTATCTGAAAAACACGAAAAATTTCCGCATACGTCGTATATCTGGCTTTCCAAATGTAAATAACTCTGAGCTGGAAGGAACCAACTTCGATGGACTTTCTACCTATACGCTGAGTGTGAATGCCTACTATGTATTCAATAACAAGAAATTCTCCTATCCAGCTGCATACAATCAGTCAACACAGCAAAAGCGCAGCGCGGGGTCTTTCCTCTTAGGCTTCAGGTATGACCATCAGCGTTTCAAGTTTGATTATAAAGCTTTTCCAGATAAACTGATATACGACGAAAATGGCAAATCGCTTATAGACGAAGAGTTAATGTTCGACAAAATCACCTATTCAAGCTACTGCATTAACGGAGGATATGCCTACAACTGGGTGTTTTCTAAAAATTGGCTTCTTGCAGCATCACTGACTCCGTCCATAGGCATAAAACTCTTGAAAGGCGAACAACTTTCAAGCAAGACGTTTGTAAACGGAGTAAAGAATTTCAGCTTTGACCTCGTCGGTAGGGCTGGTATTGTATGGAACAACTCACGTTTCTTTGCAGGAGCTTCCTTTGTGACGCATTTCTATAACTACCGCCGCAAGAATTTTTCCATATCAAATTCAGTAAACTATTTGAATATCTATGCCGGCGTAAACTTCTATCCTAAAAAACGGTATAGATAGAGAGTGGTCGGGTAGGGGGCTATTTTACAGTTCCTCCTGACAACCAATGCTTTTCCCAATACTTTCCGTTAAGATTGTCAACGACAATTCCGCGGCTGCTGCTGGCATGTATGAACAAGTCTTCTTTCAGGAAGATACCCACATGCCCACATTCCCTGCCAGAGTTGGGAGAAGTGAAGAAAACCAAATCGCCCTGTTTGAGACTAGAACGCTTCTTTTTGCTGACATCTTTGTGATACTGGTCGCGACTGCGACGATGCAGCTTCTTACCATATACATTTTTATATACGGCACAAGTAAATCCTGAGCAATCTACTCCTTGTTTGGTGTTGCCACCATAAGCATAGGGCACACCTAGCCATGAGGCACACTCTGTAAGCAGTCCGACATCATCATGCTTGTCAGCCCTGATGCCCAATTTGACTTGTGCTGCAGAGAGTGCCTTGTTCTCCTTTACTGTTATGTTTTGTTTACTCTTACACCCTGTAATCAGTAGCAAACAAACCAGGAGTATGGCGGTGTCTAAGCGTTTCATTTTATGCATTCCTGCTGCGGCTGGGAAAAGGGAAAGCCTGCTTTCACTTTGCCCAACCTTGCGACGGATATTTATTCCTGAAGAAAGCGATGTGCTTCGAGGGCTGCCTTACAGCCGCTTGCCGCAGCAGTGATAGCCTGGCGATAAAGAGGGTCTGCCACATCGCCTGCTGCATATACACCTTTGAGTGCGGTACATGGAGTCATACCTGTGGTCTTTATGTATCCCAGTTCGTCAACTTCGAGCCACTTACTGAAGAGTTCAGAATTCGGTTTATGACCTATAGCAAGGAAAAATCCGTCAATAGGTAAATCATAGATTTTCTCGTCGCTTTCTCCTTTGCGATGTACAAGGTGAACACCTTCCACACCATCTTCTCCGAAAAGTCCGAGAGTATTTGTTTCAAAAAGAATTTCTATTTTTGGATTTTCTTTCACACGTTTTTGCATCGACTCACTGGCACGCAGGAATGGCTTGCGTACTATCATATAGACCTTCTCTGCCAGTCCTGCGAGATAACTGGCTTCTTCGCAGGCAGTGTCGCCACCACCCACTACAGCTACAGTCTTTTTGCGATAGAAGAAACCATCGCAGGTGGCGCAGGCACTCACACCTTTTCCTTTATACTTTTCTTCATCGCTAAGTCCCAGGTATTTTGCTGCTGCTCCTGTAGCAATTATAAGAGTGAGGCATTGCACCTCGCTGCCATCATCAAAAGTGATAGTGTAGGGATACTCTCCAAGGTCAACCTTTGTGGCTATGAGTGGACGAATCTCCGCACCGAAGCGCTCTGCCTGTCGGCGTAAGTCATCCATCATTTCGTTGGCATCAACACCATCGGGATAGCCAGGAAAGTTTTCAATCTCAGTAGTTGTGGTAAGTTGCCCGCCAGGTTGCAGACCTTCGTAAATTACAGGGTTCAGACCTGATCTGCCAGCATAAATTCCTGCCGTATATCCAGCTGGTCCAGAACCGAGAATAAGACATTTTATTTGTTCCATAACTGTGTTTTTAGCTTGGTAGTTTTGGAGTGTTTATGAAAATAATAAAACCTACAGGAAATCAGTATTTATGACCTTATCTTAAATCTATGATTTCTATCTTAGGATATTTGCTTTTGTCGAAGTGAAACATCTCTTCAGGGAAATTCTGACCAGTTTTGACGTTACTAATACGAAAACGCATCCAGTTGCCTCGTTTGTCTTTTAGTCTTATGTTAACTGGCGTGTTGTTTTGGTCTGTGATAACAACAAGTTTCCGTATGCCTGCTTGGGACTTAGGCGTAAAGGTGGTCTCGTTGCACGACTTACCTTGATAGCTTACTTTCTTTGTCGAAAATGACTTGGCATTTTTATAAAGCCCGATAAAAGTGTAGGGATTTATTTGTTGCATCTCGTCTGCCGTTGGACTTGTGACGTTTACTTCGTCACTACCTTGCAGAAGGCTCCACAAAGTTTGTCCGTCACACCACGCAGTCACGGAATTTGACTTTATATAAAATTTATTTCCTTTGAAAGAGATTGTCCCGCTTGTCGTTCCAAGCTCTTTAGTCCCTTTAAAGTTAGTAGCCTGAAACGATGCCGAGACACCACCTCCACTGGAAATTTTTGATGCCGCAGCTTCGATAATGGTTTTTGCCTCTTGTGCTAAGCCCCTTTCGCAAGGCAACAGGACCAGCGACAGGACAGTGATTAAAAGATATTTTTTCATTTTGCGTTGATATGTTCCAATAAAGCATTTAGTGCTACTTCGTCGGGTATTAGAACTTCTCTGGGCTTGGCTCCGCGTGTAGGACCTACAATGCCCATCTTTTCCAACTGGTCCATCAGGCGTCCAGCTCTGTTGAATCCGATGGAGAACTTGCGCTGAATAAGCGAAGTGGAGCCTTGCTGGTGAAGTACGATGAGTCTTGCTGCTTCTTCAAACATTACGTCGAGCGGTCCGGCATCAGCGCCTGAGTTTGAGTTGCCACCCATATCTTCCATAGCCACTTCGGGCAGTTCGTAAGCACTCTGATAGCCTTGTTGCTCTGATATACACTCTGTTATCTTTTCCACCTCAGGAGTATCAATGAATGCACATTGTACTCGGACGGGCTCGTTGCCTGCAAGGAAAAGCATGTCGCCCTTGCCTACAAGTTGATTGGCTCCAGGACGGTCGAGGATAGTTTTTGAATCGACACCCGAAATAACCTTGAATGCCATACGGGCAGGGAAGTTGTTCTTTATGTTACCCGTTATGATGTTGACGGTAGGACGCTGAGTGGCAATTACCATGTGCATGCCCACAGCACGAGCCAGTTGGGCAATGCGTGCTATCGGCATTTCAACCTCCTTGCCTGCTGTCATTATCAAATCTCCAAACTCGTCAATTATGATAACGATATATGGCATGTATTCGTGTCCGTTCTTCGGATTGAGCTTTCGGGCAATGAATTTCTCGTTATACTCTTTTATGTTCTTTGTCCTCGCCATTTTCAGCAGGTCATATCGGTGGTCCATAAGTTGGCAAAGGCTCTTGAGAGTCTGTACAACTTTCGAAACATCGGTTATGATGGGGTCATCATTGTCGGGGAGTTTTGCAAGGAAGTGGTTTTCGATGGGTGAATAAAGGCTGAACTCCACTTTCTTAGGATCTACCATGACAAACTTCAGCTCTGCGGGATGTTTCTTGTAGAGCAGAGATGTGATAATGGCATTCAGTCCTACAGACTTACCCTGTCCGGTCGCACCAGCGACAAGCAGGTGAGGCATCTTTGCCAGATCCACCATGAAGACTTCATTGGTGATAGTCTTTCCAAGAGCTATGGGCAGGTCGTATTTTGTCTCCTTGAAACGTTTTGAGTTGAGGATGCTCTCCATGGATACTATCTTCGGATTTTTGTTCGGCACCTCAATTCCTATAGTTCCCTTGCCTGGTATGGGGGCGATGATTCGCACACCTATAGCCCTGAGGTTTAGTGCAAGGTCGTCAGAGAGATTGCGTATCTTGGCGATCTTCACGCCAGCTGCAGGAGTTATTTCGTAAAGAGTGATAGTAGGTCCAATAGTCGCCTTGATACCAGTGATTTCTATGCCGAAGGTGCGCAAGAGTGAGACGATGCGGTCCTTGTTGGCAGTCTGTTCTGCCATATCGATGTTCGGACCACCGTCATCGTATTTCTTCAGAAGTCCTAACGAGGGGAACTTATAATTATACAAGTCTTTCCTCGGGTCATAAGGCTCCAGGTTGGAGATATCGCTCAGCGTATTGCTTCCAGCCTTATCCTCTTCTTTTGTAGCTTCGATTTCAAGTTTTTGATTCGTTTTTTCACTCTGTATCTCATCGTTCTCTTCAGACGGCTCCTCTTCTATAGTTCCCTCGCTCCGGTCTGGTGAGAGGTCTATTTCCTGTGTCGTCTGTTCGTCTTGATAATTTTCCTCACCTTCAGAGTCATCAACGTTATCTTCTTCCTCCTCCTCTTCAATATCTTCGTCTTTAAGTCCGCGCTTTTGCTTGATGTATTCACCGGGGTTGAGGATATTGCGAATAAAACGCTTTGTCTCGCTTGTGAGATATAGCAGATAGAGCACGGCTAAGGCAATGAGAACGATAAACAAACCCGTCGCACCAATAAGCCCTGTTCCGTAGTCGCGAATATAGTCTCCATGTCCGCCACCCCATTTGAAAGCTACACTGTTGGTCCAGTTAAGAGGGAAGAAGAAGCGCTCAGCAAAACTTAAAGCCGCAGAGCCCCATATCATAATGACGGAGAAATTCATGAACCATTTCCAGAGCCTGACGGAATAAGCCTTCATCAACTTCATGCTCAGCAGCAGCAGGAACAAGGGAATGAAGAAAGCGCAGACTCCAAAACACTTATCAATGAAGTATTTTGCTGTAATAGCACCGAGACTTCCTCCCCAGTTGTGTACCTGTCTGATATTTCCCTCTTCAAGGTTGGCTTGGTCCATAAAACCATTTACCAGATACGAGATGAAACTCAACAGCATAAATATAGTCACTATGAGCAACAGTATGCCCACGATGAACGAAAGCGTTTCTCCACTGAAGAAACCCTTCCAACCACCCTCTGGGCTAAATAGTTGTTTGATGCTCTGCTTGTTCTTATTCTGCTTGTTCAGTTTTGCAGATTTCGAGTTGCGCTTTTTCTTCTTGTTATTTTTGACCATAAAAAAGTAAATGGTTTTTAGGGTTTAGGTCCTGTTTTTAAGTTTTCTTGAGAGTCCATCCAACCTATAAAGCTATAGCCTGAGAATCTGTTTCCGTGTAGAATTTTATAAGTCTCTCTATAGCTCGTTGGCAAACTGGGCAAAACTGCTCACATTCATTTGTCTTCATGCGGCAGTCATCGCATGGGCGGAAAACACCTTTCGACTGGTAACCGCCACCTTCGTAAACGCCTAAAGCTCCTTTATCACTCTCCACCTTAGACTTTGGCGTAGGTATAGGATAGCCTTTAGGTAACATATCTGCCCATTTAGACGCAAAGTCCTTCAGAGTTGTAATGTTGGGCTCCCAAGGCTCTGTATCTGAGTAGTAGAATTCCGTGAATTGGTCATCGTAAAAGTACTCGTCGGCAAGACCAGCAAAAGAATGCCCAAATTCGTGCACCACAACAGGGGCAAATTTCTTATGACCAGTCGTAGTGAGAGTGTAGGAGTTATATATGCCGCCTCCACCGTAATAGTCGGTATTGGCAAGGATAATGATGTGTTCGTATGGTATGCCGGTAAGCAAGTCGTGCAATCTCCGCACATTTTGAGTAGTCAGGTATCTGTCAGTATAGAACGTGTCATAGTGGCTCCCCAAGGCAGTGTTCTTCCACATTCCCTTGTTGGGAATACTTGCTCCACTCTCTTCAGACTCCAGTGCAACGGCAGTGATGTTAAACCTGTCCTTAAGGCTTCCGAAGGGGGCGTGGTTGAGCAGTGACTCAACCACCTGACGTGCATGAGAATAGAATTTCTTTGCCTCGCTCTTCATATATCCTTCTGCCACGATGACTACATTAATCTTACCTTCAGGGTTTCCATCGCCAAGCAAGATTTTGTGAGGGGCGGAAGTTTTCGAGTCTGCTTTGCGGATGAGGATATCGTCTGGACTTACCTTGTGAGTCATGCGACAGAGTGTACGATTGTGATTTCCGCGCAGTTCAATGTCGATAAAAGCCGAGTCCTTGGGCATGGGGAGAAGCATGACATGCTCAAAACTCCGACGCGTAGTTAGAGCTTCCTCAGTGTTGAGCCATTCCTGAAACAATGTAGAGAACGACTGAGTGTAGAGCACGCGCCCCGTTCTGGCATCACGCACCCTTATGTCTCCATTACCACGAAGCAAGTTCCACGTCATGTTAACCCTACGACCAGCCCAGCCGTCAAACGTGCTCATCTCGGCAAGGCTTATCTCTTGTTGTCTGGCGTCGCCCGATAGTATATAGTCTATGCGCAGAGTCTTAGTGTATTGAGCTACTGCGGCAATAGCGCTAAAGCAAAGGGATATGATAAGTATATGTCTTCTCATGTTTGCAATAAGCTTAAGGAATACTTAGCCTTTTCAGTTTTTACAACCTGTGCAACTGTGCGCGTAGAACGAGCAGTTGACTTGCAAAGTTACAATTTTATTCTCGCAGCAAAAATTTCTCCCTTAGAGTATGTCCTAAAAAAAAGTTAAAAATGTGTAGAATATGGTATGTAGGTCATGCAGAGCCTTTGAAAGTACCCCTCGCCAAAGTATATAAAATGGCATCTCTTATATGGTCGTGCAGACTTAGAAAACAAAAGCAAAAAGTTCAGAGCAATTATTATATATGTATAGTGATTGTCTTCTTGAATAGCCTGAGTATTTGCTGCTTCGTGGAAAAAGTTGTAATTTCGCGCCCAAAATAAAAAATATATAAACTTATGATAACACTTTCAAACCTTGCCATACAGTTTGGTAAGCGCGTCCTCTACAAGGATGTCAACATGAAATTTACTAATGGTAATATATATGGCATCATCGGTGCCAATGGCGCTGGCAAGTCAACATTGCTCCGCGCCATCAGCGGTGAGCTCGAGCCAACGAAGGGTACGGTAGAGATGGGACCTGGCGAGAGGCTATCTGTCCTTTCTCAGGACCACTTTAAGTACGACGACAAGACAGTGCTCGACACAGTGCTTATGGGGCACACC
>JAFYFI010000186.1 GCA_017543785.1 Alloprevotella sp. | reverse complement strand
TTAGTATAAAACCAGCGAAGCACCAAGTTAAGTTGACGAAACATACATATTTAATAATACGTACGCGCGCGTAGGGAAAGATGTGATTTTAGTTTTCAGACTTGCAGGCTGACAGGTTTCCGGGTTGGCTCGCCCTACGTACCGACCTGCTGGGATTATTGACTATTGCTGTCAGGGATGAAGAATATGCCGCCATTAAATGCTGCAAACAAGAGATGCCCCGTGAAATCATGGCTTCACGGGGCATCTCCGCTGACTCTCTCTCATCCTCCACACCTGAGGTAGAGAATGTCGAGGTAGGTGGAATAGACATCTTCCAGCGCACTGAAAAAACATTTACCCGAAAACAGTTTGATAGCCATCGCGTCTGCCTCGCCGGCAGCGTCCAGAGCCAGGAGCATATATTCCCGACTCAGTTCGTCGTACTCAGAATCGGTGAGCACTGTGATAGCTTTTCTGAGAATGCTTATGGCTAGCCCTAGGCATCCTGTTTCGTAGCAGAGGTGAGCCTCTTGCCTCAGACGTGTAAAGGTTTCGTGAGGATACTCTCCCTCGGGCTGGCAGGAGAGCGTTGCATCTACATCTTGCTTAAGCAACTGATAGTCGAGTTTTCTGACTGTGCCTTTGGCGGTGCATTCCACCACCAGTCGGCCCTGAATCCTTCTTCTCATAGGCAATAAAAGTAAATAAGTTATAGACCAAAATTCTTTCAGATTGCCTATGCACACAAAAAAGCACAGCAATCCCTTTATCGCCGCCAGATTTTTGCGGCAGTAAAAGGATTGCTGTGAATTCTGCGTGCAAATGTATGACATATTTTTATAACTTTGCAAGCAAAATCCGAAAAAAATGCTAGAGCCCGCACTTTATCTTATTCCTTGCACACTAGGCGACAGCCTTCATGAGAGAGTTCTGCCTGAGTGGAACAGAGAAATCATAATGCAAACGCGCCACTTCATAGTAGAGGAGATTCGCACCGCGCGGAGATTTCTGAAAGCCGTAAACAAAGACATAGACATCGACGCTCTGAGTTTCTATCCCATGGGTAAACATTCGGACGCGTCGCAGTTCTCAGCCTATCTGGAGCCCCTGCGGCGCGGCGAGGCTGTCGGTGTCATCAGCGAGGCAGGCTGCCCTGCCGTGGCAGACCCCGGCGCCGATGTCGTTATGCTGGCACAGCGCGAAGGACTCAAGGTAGTGCCACTCGTGGGGCCGTCGAGCATCATAATGGCTGTGATGGCAAGCGGGTGCAACGGACAGGCTTTTGCCTTCCACGGATATTTGCCTATCGACCCTGCTGAGCGCCAGAAACGCCTCCGCCAGCTGGAAAACCGTAGTCAGCTGGAGAACGAGACGGAGCTCTTCATCGAGACACCCTACAGGAACCGAAAACTCTTCGACGACATTCTGCGCTCCTGCCAGCCCAAGACGCGCTTGTGCGTGGCGGCAGGCATCACCACCGAAGCAGAGTGGATAAAGACTCGGACCGTAGCTCAGTGGAGGCAGTCGCAGCTGCCCGAGCTGGGCAAGGTGCCTGCCATCTTCCTGATATATGCTGGGCAGTCGGAACGCAGGAAAAAACGGTGAGAGGAAATGTGCCGCAGGGTTGCCGAAACCAAAAAGTGCCAGTGGCTTTTGTGGAATTGAAAAAAAATCATAACTTTGCCACGCATTTCTCTTCGCACACAAACTAAAGGCGAAATAGATTTGCATCGCTTATGAAAATAAAGGAAGTCGCGGAGACCCTTGAAAGGTTCGCACCGCTGCCGCTGCAGGAGAGCTATGACAATGCCGGCTTGCAGATAGGGTTAACAGAGGTGGACAATCTGACAGGGGTCTTATTGTGTTTGGACGTTACCGAAGAGGTGGTCCATGAAGCCATTAGCAAAGGGTGCAACCTCATCGTGAGCCACCATCCTCTGCTCTTCCGTGGTCTGAAGAGGGTGTCCGAGCAGACCATGGTGGAGCGTTGCGTAAGGTTGGCGATATGCAACGGGATAGGCATCTACTCTGCCCATACAAACCTCGACAATGCAGAGGGCGGGGTGAACTACGAAATAGCCCGAAGACTCCGCGCTAAGCCAGTAGGGCCGCTCAATGCCGAAGGCGAAGGCCTGCTCTGCGAACTGGAACAGGAGTGTGGGGTGGCAGAATTTCTGATGCAGATAAAGGATATCTTCGGAGTGGAGAAACTCAGTACGAATGTAGATGTTAAGGCTGAGAACCCTGTGCCTGCCTCAATAAGGAAGATTGCCATCTGCGGCGGTGCGGGCGACTTTCTGCTCGATAGCGCAGTGGAACACTCAGCCGACTGCTTCATAACGGGCGAGATGCACTACCACCAATACTTCGGGCTCGAGGGAAAAATAGCCATCGCGGTGCTGGGGCACTACGAAAGCGAGAAGTTCACTATTCAGCTCTTGCACGATATACTGCACAAAGCCCACCCCGAGCTGCGAATAGAAGAGACAGAGATAAATACAAATCCGATACATTATCTATAAAAACATATCACTATGGCAAAGAAAACCGAACCTACGGAGATGTCTGTGGAGCAGAAACTCAAGGCTCTCTTTCAGTTGCAGACAACACTTTCCGAAATCGACCGCATCAAGACTCTGCGAGGCGAACTGCCCCTCGAGGTTCAGGACCTGGAGGACGAAATAGAAGGTCTGAAGACGCGTGTCAACAAGTACGAAGAGGAAATAGCCGGACTGAATACCGACCAGCAGGCACGACTCGAAAACATCAAGAAAGCCGAGGCTCTGATAGAGCGCTACAACAAGCAGTTGGACGACGTCAAGAACAATCGTGAGTACGACATGCTCATGAAGGAGATTGAGTTCCAGAAGTACGAAATCGACCTTCTCAACAAGCGTACCTCCGAAGCTGCCGACAAGATAGACCAGCGCCAAAAAGATGTTGAGGCTTGCAAAGCCACAATAGCAGAGCGCCAGGAAGACCTTGACGTGAAGCGCAACGAGCTGGACGAAATCGTGGCAGAGACGAAAAGTGAGGAAGAGAAACTGCGCGAAAAGGCAAAGGAATATGAGGCACAGATAGATGAGCGCACTCTGAACAGCTTTAAGCGTATTCGTCGCAGCTCACGCAATGGTCTTGGCATAGTCTATGTGCAGCGTGACGCATGCGGAGGTTGCTTCAACAAGATTCCGCCACAGAGACAGCTCGACGTGCGTCTCAGGAAGAAAATGATTGTTTGTGAGTATTGCGGACGTATCCTCATCGACCCCGAACTGGCAGGAGTCAAGACCGAAGCGCCCAAGGCAGAGAAGCCAAAGCGCAAGACCACACGCAAGACTACAAAGAAAAAGACTGAGGAGTAAACAATAACCTCAGCCAGAGAGCATAACGTGCAAGACGGAGCCATGCGAAACTTTTCGTGCGGCTCCGTCTTTTTTTAGTGCGGTGAGAAAAATCCCCTCTGCACAGGCTAATTATTCGTGAAAAGGTTAAGAAAATTGACGAAAAAGTAAAAAGTTTTGACACGCGATTTTCTTCAAAATAGAACGCAGATTTGGGGAATTTCTGCAAAGATTTTGACTCTCCGAAAATCCGATAAGGAAATTTTCGGATTACTCAAAGTAATTCCGGAATCCAACAAAGAAATTCTGAAATTCCTCAAAGAAATTTTCACCTTTTTGGGGCGTAAAATCACGGAAAAGTGGCTCGGATTTTCAAAAATCAAACGAAAATCCGAGCCTGAATTTTGTATCTATTTGAAACTCAAATGTTTCCGTAAAATGCAAAAAACGGGCATTTTTCGGACCAAAATTTTCGGAGATGATTTTTATGCCCGTTTTTCGAGCTCAAAAACAGGGGGCCTGGGATAAAGGATTTTGACAAGCG
>JAFYFI010000185.1 GCA_017543785.1 Alloprevotella sp. | reverse complement strand
GGCCAACTTAGACAACATGGCTGCTGGCATGGCTCGCTTTCCGCTTGCCTGAGTCCAGAAATATGTGGCATTGCCCGGCAACGGTTCCACTACCCCACTGACGGCCTTGTCGCCAGCCATACCAAATACAACGTATAGGGTTGCATAGTCTTCGGAAAGTTGGAGAAGCTGACGTGAGAGATATTCCCACCCTCCAGTGTTGTGCCCTGTGTCGCAGTATACATCTGGCTTGGTGGCTAGTTTCTGCCAACGCCCCATCAGTCCTGTGAGTTTTGAGACATCCTTCAAACCGCGAACCAGAGCCTCTCTGCCTACAGGTAGATGTGACTTGCTGCCGTAGAAATGGGATATTGCAGCAAGTACGGTGTTGACATTATGGGGTTGATATATTCCTCCCAGTTCACACTCGAGAGTACCGAAGTCGCGTGTATAGTATCTGTAACGGGGACTGCCATCGACAGTGAACTGCTCTGCTCGGAGCAGCTGTGGCTCGTCCTGTGCAAAACATATTGGCGCGCGGTTTTGTTCTGCCACTTTGGAAAAGACTTCTCGGGTAATGGTATTAGCCTCACCTACCACAACGGGTATGTGCGGCTTTATTATCCCAGCCTTTTCCGTGGCAATTTCTTCCAACGTCCCGCCCAACAAATCGGTATGGTCAAGGCTGATATTAGTTATGATGCTTAGAAGGGGTGAAATGATGTTTGTAGAATCCAAACGTCCTCCGAGACCTGTTTCTATGATAGCTATATCTACGTGCTTTCTGGAATAATACTCGAAAGCCAACGATGTAGTTATTTCGAAGAAGGAGGGATGTACATTATTTATATATGCTTCGTTTTTGTTCAGAAAAGCCAGTACTTCTTCCTTTGATATCATCTCTCCGTTAATGCGTATGCGCTCTCTGAAGTCGAGCAGATGCGGAGACGTGAAAAGTGCCGTGCGGTAGCCCTGCGATTGGAATATTGCAGCAAGCATGTGGCAGGTGCTTCCCTTTCCGTTGGTTCCTGCGACGTGAATGGAGGGGAAATCTTTGTGAGGATTTCCCAAATGTTGCATTAAGGCAATGATATTGCACAAGCCTGGCTTATAAGCATGCGCCCCCTGTTGCTGAAACGAGGGGGCGATGGAATAAATGTATTCTACAGCTTCTTTGTAGTTTTGAAAGGGCATTTTATAAGAATACTTATATGCAGTGTTATGTTCAGATAAACTACTAAAACACTCTATCTCACCTCGCTTTATGTGCCCCTGCCTTCAAAAGATATATGCCCTTTGGGGCTGACATGCACTGCAAGGTTTGGATGAAGTATTAGAAATACTTTCTGAAGGCGCTGAAGATTTTATCCTTTATGGTTTGTGGAGCTGTCATTGAAGGACTAGACTTCATCTGCTCAAATATGCGTTTTTCGTCAGCCTGGAGATTTTCGGGTATATATACGCTGACATTTACTATAATGTCGCCAACCCCATATCCGTATCCGTTAACGGCTGGCAGACCTTTGCCACGCAGGCGAAGAGTGGTGCCGGGCTGAGTACCGGGTTTAATGTTGATACGTGCCTTTCCGTCGATGGTGGGGATTTCTACTGCATCGCCAAGAGTGGCTTGCGGCACCGTCAGCAAAAGGTTGTAGATGAGGTCCTGCTCGTCACGAATAAAGTCGGGATGCGGCTCTTCTTCCACTATGAGCTGTATATCGCCCGATGGTCCGCCGTGGCGTCCAGCATTGCCTTTACCAGGAACGTTTATTATCATTCCATTCGCAACGCCTGCTGGTATTTTCACTTCAACAATCTCTTCACCCTGAACGGTTCCTTCGCCATGACAATAGCTGCAAGGACGGGTTATCACAGTGCCTTCGCCGTGACAGTGGTCACATATTTCCTGTGTCTGCATCACTCCGAGAAAACTCTGTCGAGTGCGGACTGTGTAACCTGTTCCGTGACATTGCGGACAGGTCTCAGGCTGCGCTCCGCCATCGGCTCCTGTGCCTCCACAATGAGAACAATGCACTTGCTTCTTTACTCTGAATTTCTTTGTAGTGCCTGTGGCTATGTCGTGTAGGGAGAGTTTCACTTTGAGGCGAAGGTCATTCCCGGCTGGACGACGTGCGCCACCGCGTCTGCCTGAGCGACCGAAGCCACCACCAAAGCCGAAGCCCATATCACCAAAGATATCGCCAAACTGTGCAAATATATCGTTGATATCCATGCCGCCAGCGCCGAAACCGCCAGCGCCACCCATACCCTCGACGCCTGCCTTGCCAAACTGGTCGTAGCGTGCACGTTTGTCGGGGTCGCGAAGCACATCGTATGCCTCGGCAGCTTTCTTAAACATCTCCTCGGCATTCTTATCACCAGGATTCTTGTCAGGATGATATTTAATGGCTGTCTTCTTGTATGCTCGCTTTATCTCGTCCGCACTGGCATTCTTATCAACGCCTAAAATTTTATAATAATCTTCTTCCATAGCTTTTGTGATTGGTAGGTTCTTAGAATCTTGGGGCAGCCAACCTAAAAACCATTTTTCAAAATCGATTCTCCTTTTACTGTCCTACAGCAACTTTTGCGTATCTGATGACTTTATCGTTCAAGGTGTAGCCCTTTGAAACGCAATCTACTACCTTGCCCTTCATGGAGTCGTCCTCAACAGGCACAAGTGCAATACCTTCATGGAATTGGGTATCGAAAGTCTGCCCTTCGGTCTCGATGACCTTTAGTCCCTGAGCCGCAAGAGTATCATTAAGTTTTTTCATTATCAGCGACACTCCCTCTTTGAGTGTAGATATGTCGTCGGTCTTGTCGATGTTCTGCCAGGCACGGTCAAAATCGTCGAGCACAGGGAGGAGTTCCTCAATGACTCGCTGACCGCCATTACGGACCAGCTCAAGCTTTTCCTGAGTGGTGCGCTTGCGATAGTTTTCAAACTCAGCTACCTTTCGCAGGTATTGATCTTTTAGCTTGGCTATTTCTTCCTTTGCCTTGGCTAGCTCGTCTTCCTCTTCTGCTTCATTTGCAGAGTCGGATTTCTCCTCATTATTTTCTAATTCAGAGCCCTCGGCTGAAGGAGCATTTTGTTCTGATATTTCTTGCTCTTTTTTCTCCTGAATGTCTATTTCCTGTTCCTTCTTATTCATCTGCTTAATGTTTTTATATTAAATCAGTCTCACTTTTCCGACGTTACAAACTCCATGCCATAGGCTTTTTAAGTTTGTGGGTTTTTAGGTTTATTCACCATACATTTTCTCGCGGAGTTCGCGGATATGAGCGTCGTGGATGTAATCCTCATAGTTCATCAGTTTGTCTATTGAACCATTTGGAGTGAGTTCTATGATGCGATTTGCCACTGTGTTGATAAATTCATGGTCGTGCGAAGCAAAGAGAATGTTTCCTTTAAAAAGCTTCAGGTTGTTGTTGAATGCCTGTATGCTCTCCATGTCGAGGTGGTTTGTAGGAGTGTCGAGTATCAGACAGTTTGCATTCTTCAGTTGCATGCGAGCTATCATACATCTCATCTTCTCACCTCCTGAAAGTACATCAACAGGTTTCTGAATCTCTTCGTCCTTAAAAAGCATCCTGCCGAGATATGCCTTGAAGAATACCTCGTTGCCAGTGCCAAACTGCGAGAGCCAATCGAGCATAGGCATCTGAGTGTTGAAGAACGACGTGTTGTCGAGAGGTAGATAAGCTGTGGTTATAGTAACACCCCATTTGAAGTTTCCGGCATCAGGCTTTTGGTTGCCGTTGATTATCTCAAACAGAGCCGTCATGGCGCGTGGGTCGTGACTGATGAAAACTATCTTATCATCTTTTTCTACATTGAACGACAATTTGTCGAAAAGCACTGTGCCATCCTCACTTACGGCTCTGAGGTCATTAACCTCTAGGACCTGGTTGCCCGGTTCGCGCTCCATCTGGAAGATGATGCCGGGATATCGGCGAGTGCTGGGACGTATTTCTTCCACGTTGAGTTTCTCGAGCATCTTCTTACGGCTTGTGGTCTGTCGGCTTTTAGCCACATTGGCAGAAAAACGGCGTATAAATTCTTCCAGTTCCTTGCGCTTCTCCTCTGCCTTTTGTCTTTGGTTCTGTGCCTGACGGAGTGCCAACTGCGAACTTTCGTACCAGAAGCTGTAGTTACCTGCAAAGAGGGTAACCTTGCCGAAGTCGATGTCCACGGTATGTGTGCAAACTTGATCGAGGAAGTGGCGGTCGTGGCTCACAACGAGCACCGTATGTTCAAAGTTGCCCAGATATTCCTCAAGCCACTCTACCGTCTCAAGGTCGAGGTCGTTTGTAGGCTCGTCGAGCAAAAGGTTGTCTGGTTCACCAAAGAGAGCCTGGGCAAGCATCACACGCACCTTTTCCTTTCCCGACAGTTCGCCCATGAGC
>JAFYFI010000184.1 GCA_017543785.1 Alloprevotella sp. | reverse complement strand
GGAAAGAAGTAAAAATAACAGATGCCGCAAAAAAGAAAGGCTGTCCTCAGATTTCAGAGGAAGCTAAGCAATTAGAGGCATATAAACTTGTAAAGGACAGATTCGAGAAGATTTATGAAATGATGCGTGGATATTATCAAGACTCTTGACAGCACAACAAGAAATGTTCTTGTGAGATAAGTCGCGCAAGGATGTATAATCCTTTCGAATAAAACAAATCACGGGCTGCGGAAATGTGGCTCGTGATTTGTTTTTTATGAATAAAAATTAAAATGGAGCAAAAAAGTGCATTATAGTTTGGTGGGTTCTAAAGAAATATCTAAATTTGCACTCGCAAAAACGGATAACACCAGATTTTGCACGTTGCACCCTTAGCTCAGTTGGTAGAGCAACTGACTCGTAATCAGTGGGTCCAGGGTTCGAGCCCCTGAGGGTGTACAAAGAATAAGGAGCAAATCTTCAGTTTGATTTGCTCCTTATTTTTGTTTTTCTACTACGAAGACTCTTAGCTTATATTTCCAGGTCTTCTGGCCATAAGTCTATCATTTCTTCTTCTTCTGTGTCATCTGTATCTTCCTCAATCTCATCGTCCCAATCTGCTTCCCAGTCGGCAAAGTCTTTAGCGCTTGAGGTCATATCCCTGTCGCGGTGGACTATTGTGCCGCCTTCGGTAATAGCTTGTAGTTTGTTGCTCTCGCTGTTGACTTCTTTCCAAAGTATGTCTTTGAGTTTTTCAAGTCCAAAGCCCGTTACTGACGAAATAAACACTACGGGCAAGTCGTCGGGGAGTTCTTCTTTGAGCATTTCCATAAGTTCGTCGTCCAGCAAGTCGCATTTTGTCACAGCCAGTATCCTGTGTTTGTCGAGCATGCCGGGGTTGAACTTTTGTAGCTCGCCCAGTAGTATGTCATATTCCTTGCGGATGTGTTCCGTGTCACCTGGAACCATGAAAAGCAAAAGAGAGTTGCGCTCGATATGCCTCAGGAAGCGCAGCCCGAGTCCTTTACCCTCGCTGGCACCTTCGATGATGCCGGGAATGTCTGCCATGACAAAGGATTTGCCATCGCGATAGGGCACTATGCCCAGGCTTGGCTCAAGTGTAGTAAATGGGTAGTTGGCAATTTTTGGTTTTGCAGACGATAGAGAGCTGACAAGAGTGGATTTTCCTGCATTAGGGAACCCTACAAGTCCTACGTCGGCTAAGAGTTTGAGTTCCAAGATGACAGTGAGTTCCTGCATCGGTTCTCCAGGTTGGGCGTAGCGCGGCGTTTGGTTTGTCGATGTGCGGAACTGCCAGTTTCCCTTGCCTCCCCGCCCTCCTTTGAGGAGCATCACTACCTGCCCGTCTTCCGTAACGTCGCAGATGTATTTTCCCGTTTCCGCGTCGTAAGCCACAGTGCCGCATGGCACGTCGATATACATATCTTCGCCGTCGGCACCATGAGACAGCGATTTGCCGCCATTGCCGCCATTGCCGGCAAAGACGTGCCGTTTGTAGCGAAGGTGGAGCAGGGTCCAGTAATTGTGGTTGCCGCGCAGGTACACGTTGCCTCCGCGTCCTCCGTCGCCTCCGTCGGGACCGCCTTTGGGGATATATTTGGCTCTGTGCAGGTGCATGGAGCCTCTGCCGCCCTTACCAGAGCGGCAATATATTTTCACATAGTCAACGAAATTCGACTCCATGGCTTTTGTTTTTGGGGGTTGATAGGTCTTTAGGCTGACAGTATCCAGCTACCCTGAGAATCCCCCGGACCTACCTCCGTTATTCCGGTTTTTTACAGTGCATCGATGACTTCGCAGAGTCTTGCGTTTATCTCGGCGATATCTCCATATCCCTTGATGGCATGGCGCTTGCCCTCTTTCTCATACCATTCGGCAAGGGGAGAGGTCTGGTTGTGATATACCTCCAGGCGCGCCTTGATGGTTTCTTCGTTGTCGTCGGCACGTCCGCTTGTCTTTCCGCGGTTGATGAGTCGCTCAATAAGCATTTCGTCGGGAACCTGCAGTTCCAGCATGCCGCTCACCTCGCTGTTTCGTTCGTTCAGCATTTCCTTCAAAGCCTCTGCCTGAGGAATGGTGCGGGGGAAGCCGTCAAAGATGACACCTTCGCAGTTGCCCAAGGCGTCGTAGGTAGTGGCAAGGATGTCAATCATCAGACTGTCGGGGATGAGCTGACCTTTGTCAATGTATGCCTTTGCCGTCTTGCCGAGTTCTGTGCCGTTCTTAATTTCTCCGCGCAGGACGTCGCCGGTAGAGATATGTTTGAAACCATATTTCTCCACGAGCAAATCGCTTTGAGTGCCTTTTCCAGAGCCGGGAGCACCGAAGATAACAATGTTTTTCATGGTCTGTTCAGTTTTTATGTTTATTTTACGAGTGTGTAAATTTCCTTCAGGTTTCTGGCTTCTCCATCATAGTCGAGTCCATAGCCCAGGATGAAATCGTTGGGTATACGGAAACCGCAGTAATCGATGTTGAGCGCCACCTGGAGCTTTTCCGGCTTCATGAGCAGCGTGGCAATCTTGATGTTCTTCGGATTTTTCTCCTTCATCATTTCAAGCATTGCTTTCATGGTGAGGCCCGTGTCCACTATGTCTTCCACGATGACTATGGTGCGCCCTGTCAGGTCTTTGTTCAGACCAATAAGTTGTTTCACGTCGCCTGTAGTGTCGGTACCTTCGTAAGAGCTAAACTTAATAAACTCCACTTCGCATTCGTGCTCAAAGCAGCGGATGAGGTCGGCGGCGAAAATGAACGAACCATTCAGGATAGCAATGAAGATAGGTTTCTCGCCTTTGAGTTCCTCGCTGATTTGAGCTCCCAATTCAGCCACACGTTGTTTAATCTCTGTTTCGGGAATTGAAACTCGAAACATTTTGTCTCTTACCTGGATCGTTTTCATATATATGTATTTTAGTTTTTTTGATTTTTATCTGGTTGAGGAAATAGCCAAAGGACCAAATCAGTTCCAAATATTGGGGCGAATCATTCCAATTCGACAACCGTGATTCCGGCTCCGCCGAACTGCACGTGTTCGTCGTGGAATTTCTTTACGCCGCTGACCGTGGCAAGATATTCGCGTATAGCCTGGCGTAGTGCTCCGGTGCCTGTGCCGTGGAGTATCCTTACTCTACTTTGCTCCAGCAGGATAGCGTCGTCGATGTAGTGGCAGATAGTGTCGAGAGCCTCGTCAGCCCTGTATCCGCGCACGTCTATCTCGGGTTTGAAGTGGAGCTTCTTTTCATAGATGGAGTCGCGTGTCTGTCGGCTTATGAAGGTGGAAACCTTGGCAGTCTTGGTGGCAGGAGCCTTTTCCGCAGGGAGCAGCCGCGTCAGTGGCAGAGTCATGTTCATGACTCCGAACAGCACCTTTGCCGAGTCGCCGCTGATGGCTTGTACTCGCCCTGCCACGGTCTGACCTTCAAGGTGCACGTAGTCGCCTATGTTGAACGTGTGTTTTGCCGTGTCCTTGCTCTCTGATGCGGTAGAGCGTGAGTTGCCGGAGCCCGTCTTCTCCGAGTGCCCGTCTTGCGGGTTTTTCCCTGTCTGTCGGTTCTTGCGTCGTTCCTGTCGGCGCTTTATCTTCTCTATCTTTCTTTCTATTCGGTCCTGCTCCTCCTTGTTCTGTTGCAGGTTCTCGCCAAACTCCTTGAGTTCTTGCCTTATAGCCCGCGTCTTTTCCTTCTCGGCTTGAGCCTCTTTTATGTCGCGGATAGTTTTTTCTATCTTGGCATTCGACTCTTGCAGCAGGTTGCGCGCCTCCTCTTTGGCTTTTGCCATGACTTCGCGCTTTTCGCGGTTTATGCTCTCAAGTTCTTTTTCGTAGTTGGCAAGAGTTTCCTCGAGCTGCTTCTCCCTGCTGTGCACCTTCTGCCGCTTGTTCTCCCAGTACATCTTGTCGCGGGCAATGTCTTGCAGGTATTTGTCGCTCATCACATAGTCGCGTCCCACAAGGTTTGCAGCATAGTCGATGACTTCGGCAGGCAGCCCAATCTTACGCGCAATCTCTATGGCGAAACTGCTTCCGGGATGCCCTATGCGAAGCATGAAGAGCGGCTGCATCTTGGAGCGGTCGTAGAGCATAGCGCCATTTACCACCGTCGGGCAGTTCTCGGCATAGTGCTTCAGGTTCTGATAGTGGGTGGTGACGATGCCATAGGTGCCATTCTTCACAAAACGGTCAAGAATGGCCTCTGCCAAGGCTCCGCCTATCTGGGGCTCCGTGCCGCTGCCAAACTCATCAATGAGGAGAAGAGAGCGACCTGACGAATGTTTCATCATGTGCTTCATGCTCAGCAGGTGGGAGGAGTAGGTGCTAAGGTCGTCTTCTATGCTCTGCTCGTCGCCAATGCTTATGAAGATGTCCTTGAACACACCCATCGTGGAGTCGGGGTGCATGGGAACGGGCATGCCGCACTGCATCATGTACTGCAGCAGACCGACTGTCTTCAGGCACACCGATTTTCCGCCGGCATTAGGACCTGAGATGAGAATTATCTTCTTACCTCCGCGCAGTGAAATGTCGAGAGGCACCTGTTGGCTGCCGTGTCTGCGCAGGCTTTGCTGAAGCAGCGGATGTATGGCACCGCTCCAGTTGATGTTTGGCTCTGGCTTGACTTCGGGGACTACCGAGTCAAATGCCTCGCTGAATCCGGCAAGGGCGCGCAAGTAGTCGATGTGTGCCAGGTAGTGGAGCGAAGCAAGTATCTCCGGAATGTCGGGGCGTATCTCGGCTGTCATCTCCTGCAGTATGCGAATGATTTCCCTGCGCTCGGCAGCCTTGAGCTCGCGCACCTTGTTGTTGGCTTCCACTACTGCTGCCGGCTCTATGAAGACCGTCTTTCCCGTAGCACTCTCGTCGTGGACTATTCCTTTTATCTTGCGTTTCAGGGCAGGTGCGACAGGAATGACCAAACGACCGTCGCGCAGGGTGGGGGTGACGTCTCTGTCGATGTACCCTTCGGTCTGCGCTTCTACAATGATTTGCCGCAGCGAGTGAGTAACGCTGCGCGAAGTAACTTCTAGCTGATGGCGTATGGAGAGCAGTTCGGGAGAGGCAGTATCTTTCACCTTGCCAAACTTGTTCAGGACGCTTTCTATATGTGCAATAAGTTCAGGGAAAGTCTTTACGTAGCTACTCATCCTGGCTAGTTCGGGGTAGGCAAAGGCATGTGTATCCTTAGCCTCGTCGCCATTGTTCTCCTCCGAATGAGGCTGCTCGCCGGCATCCTTTACGTTCAGGAAAAAGCCGATGAGGTCGCTAATCGTTTTGAGCGAGCGCTTAAGGTCGAACAGTTCTATTTCTTCCAGATGAGTGCGTTCCGGGCGTATGCGCAGCAAAGCCTGACGTACGTCGAAGAAGTTTTCTTCGTAAACATCGTCCTCTTCGCTCATGAAACGCGAGAACTCCTGGGCAAGGTGTAGAGCGGAAACCACTTCATTCCAGTCGGACATAAATTTCACCTCATTGTCCACCCACTCCGTACCGAGCGTTGACATGCAACGTCCTTTCAGGAGAGTGCGTATCTCAGTGAAACCCACTTTGTTTTCAAAGTTCTCTGGAAAAATCATGGTTTGATTTTTGTAATTTTAAGTCGCAAAAGTACAAAAAACTATGCATAACCACAATAGCCGAGAGGGTGAATTTTCAGAAAATTTGTAAGATAGTTTTCAGATGGTTTTGCGAAGGCTATGCTGAAGCTGTAGGATTGCCACGGACTATCCCTGAAATGTCAAAATCCTTTATCAGCGACCCCCTGTTTTAAGTGCCTCAGGAAGCCCGACAAAATCATCTCCGAAAATTTTGGTCCGAAAAATGCCCGTTTTTTGAAATTTGTGGAAAAGCCTGGCTTACAAGGCGATACAAAAACTCAATGAAAATTTTTCTTCGATTTTTGAAAATCCGAGCCACTTTTCCGCAATTTTCCGCCTCAAAAACGTGAAAATTTCTTTGAGGAATTTCAGAATTTCTTTGAGGAATTTTGAAATTACTTTGAGTAATCCGAAAATTTCCTTATCGGATTTTC
>JAFYFI010000183.1 GCA_017543785.1 Alloprevotella sp. | reverse complement strand
GAGCGAATCACTGCTGAGACCTCTGCCGGAGGCTATATACTGATAGTTGGAGAGGAAAAGTGCTATCACCCCGCCTATGACCTGCATGAAAACATAGAGCAGGAAGCATGCCACAGCTTTCAGATAGCTTTTAGTCTTTACTGTCATTGTCCTAAGATTTTCTTTGCGTTGTCGGCATCTACTGAAAGTTGGTTGCTAAGAGACTCTAAGGAAGAAAATTCCCTTTCGTCGCGCAGCCGCTGCACGAAACTTATGGTTATCTCCTCGCCGTATGCCTCGCCGGAATATCCGAAGAGGTGTGTCTCCAGAGATATGTCGGAGCCGTTTTTCAGTGTCGGGCGCGAGCCTATATTCGTCATGCCTGCGTAGGTTTTTCCGCCCAGTGTAGCCCTGACGGCATAGGCTCCGCAGGCAGGTATGATTTTCTCCGTGGAGCGCGGCTTGAGGTTTGCCGTAGGAAAGCCCAGACTGGTGCCTTCGTGCCTGCCCGGAACCACAGTGCCCGACAGCATGTATGGACGCCCCAGCAATTCCTGCGCCTCAGCCACCCTGCCTTCCACGAGCATGGAGCGTATCTCCGACGACGAGACAGCCGTCTTGTCTTTCTGCAAAGCCTCGGCGGCAACCACTTCTACGCCCAGCGACTCCGCCATGCTCCTCACCTGCTCAAAACCGAGCCTGTCGCTGCCGAAATGGTGGTCGTAGCCCATGAGCAGAAGCCCTACGCCCATCGGCACGAGCCGCAGCCGCAGGAACTGAAGCGCCGTGAGGCTGGACATCTCAGGGCTGAAATGGAGCATTTCGCACCTATCAATACCAAAATTGGCGATGAAATCGCGCTTTTCTGCCGCGTCGGTGAGTAGCTGCGGCGTCTCCTTCGGTCGCAACACCGAAATGGGCGAGTTGTCGAACGTAACCACGAGGGTCTGCATGCCGCGCTGGGCGGCAACGGCTCTGAGCTGCTGCAGCAGGTACTGGTGGCCGCGGTGCAGCCCGTCGAAAAATCCTATGGTGCAGGCGTATCTCACTCCGCTTTGTCTATTCTGTAAAGTTTGTCACTGGGGCGTATCTTCTCGGGCACCTGGAAGGCTACGTTGTGCCCCTTCTCTGCCACCTGCAGTGGTTCGCGGTCGTAGCGGAAGTCCTCTGGCATCACATATACCACTCCCGTTGTGGGACCGGTGATGAGCAGCTTGTCGCCTTTCTTGAATCCGCCGGCTTCCAGTTTGAATTCTGCCACGCCGAGGTTTCCGTAGTATTTCACACCTCTTCCGATGTATGTTTTCTTTTCCGTAGCCACGCTTCCGTAGCGCTCGTTCCACTCTCCGAGCCTCTGCCCAAGGTAGTAGCCGTCCCAGAAGCCGCGGTTGAACACAGTAGCCAGGCGCTCGTTCCAGTCGGCAATTTTTTTCTCAGAGTATGTGCCGTCGAGCACGGCAGCCACGGCTTCCTTATAGCACTTCACTACCGTATATACATATTCCGCGCTGCGGGCACGCCCTTCTATCTTGAACACACTGACGCCAGCCTGCATCATGCGGTCGATGAATCCGATGGTTTTCAGGTCCTTCGGGCTCATGATGTATTTTTCGTCGATGTCGAGCTCCACCCCCGTCTCGCGGTCCTTGACGGTGTAGCCCCGGCGACAAACCTGCATGCACTGTCCGCGGTTTGCAGAGTGGTTCAGGTTGTCGAGCGACATGTAGCACTTGCCGCTGACAGCCATGCACAGGGCTCCGTGGCAGAACATTTCTATACGTATGAGTTCGCCTCTGGGACCTCTGATGTCCTGCTCACGTATCTGTCGGGAAATCTCGCTCACCTGCTCCAGGTTGAGCTCGCGGGCGAGGACGGCAACGTCGGCATAGGGGGCATAGAACTTGAGCGACTCGATGTTGCTGATGTTGAGCTGGGTGCTGAGATGCACCTCCTGCCCTATGCTGCGGCAGTATTGCAGCACGGCAGGGTCGGAGGCTATGATTGCCGAAACGCCTGCTTCGTGGGCTGCGTTGCAGATGTGTTGCATGAGCTCGAGTTCGCCACCGTATATAATAGTGTTCACGGTGAGGTAGCACTTTGTGCCTGCCTCGCGGCATTGTGTAGCTATGTCGCGCAGGTCGTCAACGGTGAAGCGGCTAGCCGAGTGGGCACGCATGTTGAGCGCTTCGACACCGAAGTATATAGAGTCGGCACCAGCCTTCAGCGCTGCCGCAAGACTTTCGCGGCTGCCCACGGGAGCCATTATTTCGTATTGATTGTCCATGTTGTGAATTTTGCTGCGAAGTTAGCACATTTTTTCAGAACGGGGCTGCATTTGTCCCCCTACACCTTGCTTGCCAGTATGACGATGCGCCGGGCGGGCGACAGCGTAGTGCCGAAGACGTAGCGGCTACCGCCGTCGGAGAGGTGGAGCCTGTTGCGCAGTTCGACGGCTGTCAACGGGAAATTGCGCACTGCCACATTTGCCTGCGCCCTGCCAGGGGTCTTTCCGGAGCCAAAATCTGCGATGAAATCGCGTATTCCGCTGCGGCTGAAGTCGTAGGTTTTCTCCACGCGGAAGATGCGCCCGGGAAAATCCTCGTGTAGTGTGTCGGAGGTGTAGAGATGGCTGTTGGGGTGAAGTTTCTGCACGCTGAAGCGAGCCGTGGGGAGCTTGAAGGCTCCTGCCTTCAGCAGCGCGGCGTGGGACTCGTAGAGATATTTGCCCACTGCCGTTGCCTGCAGCGGCTCTGCCGCAGCCTCTTCGTCGGGCAGGAAGGAGAACGACATTCCGCCATCGGCGCAGAAGATGCGTGGCTGCTGCGGAGCGTCGGACGTGGCGAGCAGCAGGAGCTCTTTCACCTCTCCCCTGTCTGCCACGATATGCACCTCGGACACAGCCGCCAGCGAAGCCACGGCAGCATGGAGGTCGAGCATGGGAGAGAGTTTTATCAGCACGCAGCGTGCCTTGGCAAGAAGTGCAGGCATGAGCTGCTCCACGTCGGGCGAGCAGTCGGCAAGCATAACGACTTTGCGCCCAGAGCCGTCGCGTCGGGCTGGGTCGAGGAAAATCATGTCGAGAGTTGGCATCTCCGAGAGTGCTGCTTCGGCTTCAGCCCCGAGAAACTCGGCATTGCCGATGCCCAGGAGAGGCATGTTGTGGCGGGCAAGCGCCACGAGCTCAGCCTGCCGCTCTACGTAAAAAGCCTTTTTGAAGAGCGGAGCCATGAAGGAAAAGTCCACGCCGAAGCCTCCCGTGAGGTCTGCCATGGAGGCGGCATGTGGGAGTATGCGCTCCACGAGCCTACGCTTGTAGAGGGCAGCAGCCTCTCCGCTACACTGTTCCATGGAGAGCCGCGGCGGCAGCATGAGCCCCTTGACGGCAGCCAGGGAGGGAATCTTCCTCTGCAATGTTTGCAGCCCCTCTATCTGCCTGAGCACCAGCTGGGAGCGCAGGTCGGCAGTGTGCGCCAAGCTGAGCGCCAGGCGGCTGACGTCGTCGGAGAGATGCTCTTCTACGAAAGCCTGCTCCGCAGCGGTGAGTTCTGAAAGAGGATTTTTCCCTGTGTCCATGCCAGAAAAATGGGCGGTCTTATAAAAAAAGCGGACTCCACACGCTGTGTGCAGAGTCCGGCTTGTGTCTCGATGGCTTATTTTATGGGTTTGAAATTTGCCTTTGCCTCAGAGCGTGTACGAAAGTTGAAGTGCCACCATTCCGTGCGCAGAGCCTTGAAACCTCCTATCGCCATGACGCGGCGCAGCAGTTCGCGGTTTTCTGCCATTTCGCTTGTCAGCTTGCCCGTCTCTGCATTGTGGCTCTCCATGCCCACGCGCGACTCGTCGGCAAGGCTGCCTATGCGCGAACCCATGGCAAGGGAGTCGCCCGTCTCGGCGTCGCAGAGCGTCACGTCAACGGCAAGACCGTAGTTGTGCTGGTCGCCGCCCGACTTGGGGTTGCTGATGTAGATATTCTTGTCGGTGCCGGCAACGACGGCGTAGAGACGCGCCTGCACACTCATGGGGCGCGCAGCGTCGTACACCTTCAGACTAAGGTCGGGGCGCAGGCGCTTGAGGGCTGCCTGGGCTTTCTTGAGCGCCAGGGCTGCCTGCGGGTGCAGGTAGGCATTCTGAAGGTCGGTGTAGAGCACCTTGCCTGTTATGTTGTCGGGACGCGTGAGCGCAAGGCTCACCTGAATGGTTGGATCGACTGACTGAATATCGACGAGCCCGAGAGCCTGCATGCGCTCATTGGTGTCGGCGGGCTGCTGGGCTGCTGCACTGAGGGTAAAGGATAGAAGTATAGAAAATATGACTTTCTTCATGAATATCAGACTTTTATGCATTTACTGCGATGCATTTTTACGAAAAAATCTCCGCAAAGTTAAGAAAAATGTACGAGGTTTGGGGCTGTTATACATTATTTAACGGAATTGCTAAAGACTCGAAAACAAAACTTAACCCTTGTGCCATGAATTTATCCGTAGCGCGGCGAAAATGCGAAAGATTTTGACGAAAAAGTAAAAAGTTTTGACACGCGATTTTCTTCAAAATAGAGCGCAGATTTGAGAAATTTCTGCGAAGATTTTGACTCCGCGAAAATCCAATAAAGAAATTTTCGGATTACTCAAAGTAATTCCAGAATTCCTCAAAGAAATTCTGAAATTCCTCAAAGAAATTTTCACGTTTTCGAGGCGAAAAATCGGGGAAAAGTG
>JAFYFI010000182.1 GCA_017543785.1 Alloprevotella sp. | reverse complement strand
GACAAAGCCACGACATGCCCCAAATGCGGCTGTGCGGTGGCTAAGCCCGCCGTTTGCAGCGACTGCGGCGAGCCTCTGCCAGAGGAGTGTACTGCATGTCCCAAATGCGGCTGCCCAGTAGCACCCGAGCCAGCCACCGACACTGAACCATATGACAACGAGCCCGAAGGTAAGGAGAAGCGCACCTGGCTTTGGGTATGCCTCAGCCTGTTGCTCCTCGTTGCCATAGCAGTCGGCATCTTCTTACACATCGACAATCAGCGCAGTTCGGAGATACGCTCTGTAGAGCAGAGAAGCGACTCGCTGCTCCTGGCACAGACAGAAGCAGCAAACCTCCAGAAAGCGCGTGAGGACAGCATAGCCAACGCCTTGAGGGAGAAGCAGGAACAGGAGCGCCTGGAACGTGAAGGCCCCGACTGGCTGCAGGGCGCGTGGAAGTTAAATCTCTATGACGACTACGGCAACAGCATCGGAGAGATGTACGAAGTCTTCGACCACGGCACAAGCAAGTCGTACATAGGCAGCCAGCTGCTAATGGAACGCAGTTACACCATTTCGGGCAGCAACATAGTCTATGACAAGGGTGGAAACTATACCATAGACAATAATACTGAAACCCTGACAAGTGCCGATGGCAGAAACTTCACAAAAGTCTCGTCCGACCCCTCATACGTCCCCAGTGGCAGCTCGTCGTCGGGCTACAGTTCGTCGTCGGGCAGCGGCTATTCGTCTTCGTCGTCAGACCGGTCCTACAGATTTTCCTCCGCATACGACGTGATAGGCTACCTTGCCGACAAGACTTTCTATGACGGCAGCAGGAGGCTCAGGATACGCCCCGACGGAGTGTGGCTCAACAACTACTGCGCAACGGGAGCCCCTACAGTGGAGCGCTACGAATCGTGGAAAGCCCTCATCAGGGCATACACTGCCACAGGCGAAAGGCTGAGCTTCATGGTTGACCCCATAAACGGACAAGTCTTCGACGAAGCCGGCGATGTCTTCACTCTGAGATAAACATCATATTTTTACATAGCCTTATAAGTGTCCGACAGGGAAGCAGCGAGAAAGTCACTGCATTTCCTGCCGGACTTTATTTTTTTTGCGATTTCCCGCTTATCGCTCAACCTTTGCTCCTGCCATTCTTATATGGATGAAATGGATGATTGCCGTTACGCATAATACTTTTATTTTTGTGCTGTGAAATGAGATGAAAACTCCCTCTGCCATGTTTCAAAGGAGGAAAATCCTGACGCAACGCAGAACCGGGGAGTTTCGCAAAAGGCAAAGGCCTTTCAGTCAAAAAACTTTTTAAACTTTTACAAGCATGAAAAAAATTTTCCTGACGCTACTCGTTGCAGTAGCAAGTGTTGGTGCCTCAGCACAGGGTGTTAAATGGGAAGGTCAGATTGGAATGAACCTTTCCAAGTTTACTACTCTTGAATCAAAGGTCGGATTTAACGTCGGAGTTCGAGCCAAATTGGAGTTACCGAAACTGGCAAACGGAGTCTATGCAAATGCAGGAGCGTTGCTTTCCTTCAAAGGCGGCAAAATAGGAAATGATGAACTTGGTGTGACAAGTTCTGCCAACTACATCGAAATTCCTATTCATGCCGGTTTTCAGTACGACATAAACGACAAGTTCCGCGTTTTTGGCGAATTTGGTCCTTATTTTGCTATCGGCCTTTTCGGAAATACTGAATACAAAATGAATCTCGATGTAAGAGATCTTGTCGGTGATGACTACTATGATGCTGCAATAGCTGCCGGTTATGACCCCTCAGAAGAAAAAAAAGATGAATCGCACAGCACTTTTGATGAAATCTCCCGATTTGACTTCGGACTGGGATTCCGCGTAGGTGCAGAATTCAAGAAAAAATACATCGTTTCTCTTGGCTACGATTTTGGACTGCTGGATCTTAATAAAGAAAAGTCTCTGATTACAACCAAAAGCCGCAATTTCTGGATTGGTCTGGGTTACCGTTTCTAGTTGAAGCCTCATGAACAAGTCTGTAAAATACATAATATATTTATGCGCTGCTGCCATGCTCTTGTTTTCGTCCTGCGGTGACGATGATGAAGATGAAATCCGGAAGGAGGAAACCGGTAGCGCACAGAAAAATCAGCACTGCGGAGTAGTGATGATGAAGTTTAACGATAAAGACTTCACGAATTTCTACGCCTACAATCCCGTGTTTGAGGCCTATACTAGCGTCTACGACCACTTCTTTCATGTCCTTCTGAGCACAGACACCGGTAGCGAAGGAATGTGGCTATGGGGCGTGTACCGTCCTGAAAACGACTATGGATACATACTTGAATTCATTTCCACAGGCCAGATGCAAATAGGCGACGACCTTGAAAATCTGAAATTTCTCTTTCATCAATCCTGGCATGCTATAAACGACGAAGAAAGCTTCAGATTGCATACTGAATATTCAGGCAGAGCCTTTGTAAAGCAAAAAACTGCAACAAGCATTACCATAGGCTTTGAAAACTTCAGCTTTGAACGCTATGACAAATATAATTCTGAGATAACTATAAACGGAGAAGTTACCTTCCCCGTAGAAGAATAGACGCACTCGTCTATATGTTATAAGCACACACATACCCATCATTGCCGCGAAGACATTTCCCTTCGCGGCTTTTTTGGTTGTTTTGGTAAAGAATCTTGACGAAAAAGTAAAAAGTTTTGACACGCGATTTTCTTCAAAATAGAACGCAAAATTGAGGAATTTCTGCGGAGATTTTGACTCTCGGAAAATCCGATAAGGAAATTTTCGGATTACTCAAAGTAATTCCAGAATTCCTCAAAGAAATTCTGACATTCCTCAAAGAAATTTTCGCGTACAGAAGACCAAAAATTGCAAAAAAGTGGCTCGGATTTTCAAAAATCGAATGAAAATCCGAGCCTGAATTTTGTATCAGCCTGAAAGTCAGGCTTTTCCTTTAATTGCGAAAAACGGGCATTTTTTGGAACTTTTTTCGTGAAGATGATTTTGTCGGGCTTCCTGAGGCACTTAAAACAGGGGGTCGCGGATAAAGGTTTTTGACAAAGCGCTTTTTTATTCTGCTACCCCAGCATGTGTGGTGGCTGTTTTGTGCTATTTCCCGAGGATTTGCTTCACTGCCGTTTCCACTGCGGTCATGGACTCTGTCGGCTCAAAGCGACGCACTACTTTGCCTTTTCGGTTGACGAGGAACTTTGTGAAGTTCCATTTTATGTCAGGTTTTTTGTCGTATTCGGGGTCTGCCTTCCTCAACATTTCGTCGAGGATGGCGCCCATCTTCGTGCCGAGGTCAAAGCCCCTAAAGCATTGTTTCTTTTTCAAGAAAGTAAATAGCGGGCTTGCGGCATCCCCGTTGACGTCAATCTTTGCAAACTGCGGAAAGGTTGTGCTGAAGTGAGATGTGCAGAAGTTGTGTATCTCCTGGATAGACCCGGGCGCCTGCGCTCCAAACTGGTTGCAGGGAAAGTCGAGCACCTCGAAACCGCAGTCGCGATATTTGTCGTAGAGCGCCTGCAGTTCATCATACTGGGGAGTGAAGCCGCATTGTGTGGCTGTGTTGACTATGAGCAACACCTTGCCTTTGTACTGCCTCAGCGACTGCTGTTCTCCGTTCATCCCCTCCACGTCGAAGGCATAGACGCTGCGCTGAGCGTTGATGCCGAGGCATAGGCTAGCGAGAAGAGTTGCAAGAAGAAGTTTTTTCATATTTCAAAAGAATTTTTTTTGCCTGATGGGGCCTATTTCCCTGTGGCATGGCGATATTCCATCAGTTTGGTATGGTATTCGGCAAAGGCATCTGTACGCTTGTCGCAGGCTTGCTGATAGAGCAGCTGAGCCTGGAGGAGGTCGGACATGGTAGAGATGCCAGCCTCGTAGTAGTTGCGGTTCAGGCGCAGATTTTCCTCAGCCTGCTCTATGCTTTGCTCTGCGAGTTTCAGCTGCTGATATGCCTCCTCTACCCCATTCCACGCGTTCTGCATACGTATCTTCAGTAGCTGGGCATTGTCGTTGAGCTGGTCCTCGGCTTTCTGGAGAGCTATCTTGCTGCGCTTCATGGCATGCGAGCCGCCCCACCACTGCGATATGGGCAGGTTTATCGTGGCAAATATCATTCCGAAACTGCGTTTGCTGTCGAGCAGGTTGTGATAGTTGTATCCTGCTCCCACAGCCACTGAGGGCAGGTTTTGCCCTATTGTCATTTTGCGTTGCAGGCGCGTTGCCTCAACTTGCTTTTCCAGGAGCTGATACTCGGCAGTGCCTAGCAGCGCCTGTTGGTGGTCGTCTTTTTCGCGAAGCGGAGAGGCTACGCTTGTGTCATAAGTCAGGACGAAGGCAGAGTCGGTCAGTCCGCAGTACTGCCCCAGCAAGAGCCTCAGTATGGAGATGCCGTTTTGCAGTTTTAGCTTCTGGCTGGCAACATCGTTCTTGCGCAGCTGCACCTGCAGGAGGTCGTTCTTCATAGCCACTCCGGCTTCTACTGCAACATTGACATCCTTGAAAATATCGTTGAGGAGCACCTCGACGGCAGCCACTGTCTTTTGCTTTTCCTGCAGCGAAGCCAGCTGCCAGAAGTACTGCTCTGCCGTCTGCTCGACTTCGTTTTCCGAAAGACGCTTTTTCAGTATGCTGACATCTTCGCCTACCCTTGCCAGCTTGTTCCCGTTGACTATCTGCCCGCCTACAAACACTGGCTGCAGAGCCATGATTGAGGCTATCGTGCCGTTTTTCATCATGGAGATGCTTATGGGGTCGGTAAATGCCTTTACGACTTCTTGCGGCAGCATGCCGGCAATGGTCTGAGCCACATCGGTGGGAACAAGGTTCTTCAGTCCTTCGGGCACTAGTTCAGAGGGTGTCACCGATGCCTGCGCCATGCCTTTGTTGGCATTGAACCACAGTCCGGTGGCACTGATGTTCGGGAAGTACTTGGTGAAAGCCTCCTTGCGCTGCTGACGTGCAGCCTCTATGTCGTAGTCGGCAGTGCGCAGGGCTATGTTGTTCTGCTTTGCCGAGTCGAGCAACTGTGGCAGAGAGTAGCACGTCTGCGCGGTAGCGGCAAAGCTACACAGGCAAAATACTGCAATAAGAATCTTTTTCATATTTTATGCAAACCTGCTTTTGTAGTTTTTTCAGATTGGCTGTGCCTCAAAAAAAAGCCTATGACCTAAGAGCATAAGGGGCTCAAAAAAGCCTAAGCCCCCAAGCTGCCTTATTTGTTCTTCTCTTTTTTCAGAGCATTGATGAGCACGTCGATTTTCTCCTTTGTGACCTGCTGCATCACCACGATGTGGGCAAGATTTCCGCCAAATCTCTCGTCGTAGCCCTGAGCGAGGTTGTAGGTGTTGACAATGTCTGCAGAGGGTCGCTTGAAGAAGACGGTATTACTATACTCATTGACCCATGCAGGCCAGCCTATGGCATCGAGTTGCTTCTTGAGGTAGGCAGTACACTCCATCATCTGTGCTGCTTGTTTTGACCATCCTTTTATGCCTACTTTCTGGATGAGCCACCAGAACTTGAGTGGCTGCACAGCATCGCGCGAGCAGTTGATCATACGCATGTTGCTATTCAGATAAGTCACGTTGAAGTCAGTCTGATTGTCGTACACTTCTTTTGTGCACAGGAAGAGTCCTGAGGGAGAGTCGATGCCGAAGAATTTGTGTCCGCTGATGGCGATAGACTCAAACTTCATAGCCTCGTGGCTCACCATCTGACGATGCTTTGTGAAGGGCAGATATCCTCCGAAGAGAGCTGCGTCAACATGTCGATAAACGGCGGGTATCTCAGGATGTCGGTCGAACACGGCATTGAGTTTTTCCATATCGTCAATGGCTCCCTTAAAGGTTGACCCCATGGCATAGACGATGAGTGCGGGGCGCTGGGGGACGAGTGCTTTCTCCAGTTCTTCGGGAATCATGCGTCCCATGGCATCGCTCTTGATGAGTCTCATCTCCAGGTTCTGCAAGTGAGCCAGACGCATGTTTGAATAGTGAGCCTCGTCGCTGACATAGAGCACAGGCTCCTTGTTAGTCTTACCCACGAGGTAGTTGGCACCAAAGTATATGCCATGATTGTTGCCGTCGGTTCCGCTGTGGGTTACTATGCCCCAGACATTGTCCTTGGAGAAACCGTAGAGAGGCGTGAAGAACTCGATGACCTCACGCTCAAATTCCTGCGACGACATATTCCAGGGCTTGTCCGTCATAGGGTCGCCGGCATTGTTAAGGTTGATTACCTCCATCCCTGCACCGAGATACCACTCATAGAAGTCGTGCAGTTCCGAGTGCTGGTTGACAGGATAGCCGAATAAGGTTTGCTGAGCCGTTTTCCAGATTTTCACCCATTCGTCGAGTTTCTCGAAGCCAGAGCTCTGGGCATACGTACAGCTTGCACATAGGAGCAAGACCTGTATCAGAAACAGTTTTGAAAATATTTTCATAGAGCTATTATTTTTTGATATTATTTTTCCAAAGGAATCTCAGGATGCTGCACAGAAAGCGGCAGGTCTTTCCCAGAGAGGTAGAACATGTAGAGCACTACAGGCTCGGAGCCGCGGTTTTCGCCATGATGAATGGTGTCCACCATTTCCACTATGGCTTCGCCCTCGCGAACAATTTTCTCTTTGCCGTCCAGTGAGATGATTGTCAGCTCGCCCTTCACCAGTATGCCGTAGTTCATCACTGGGTGGTGGTGCCAGCCCAACTTCTCGCCAGGGGGGAACACATATTTCTTAACTACGAGTTCGGGGCTACCCTGCAAATAGTGGGGCAACTGCGCCCCGTCCCAGCTCTGGCTGGTTCGTATCAGCTCAGAGGCTACTACCTGCTGCTCATCATCTTTTGGCGCCTCCGACTTCTCACAGTTCTCCTGCATTCCTCCTTTTTTGAGAAAAATGCTGCGCATCCAGTTCTTTATCTTGTTCATTGCGTTGAATCTGATTTTCTGATGGAGGTACTTACTTCAAATTAACCTTCCAGTAAACCACTGGCAACATTGTCACTACCAATATCAGCGAACCTATGCCGCCGGCAAAGATTGTCACGCCCACTGGCATCCAGAAGGACGACTGGGCTATTATCATCGGTACCACTCCTACTGCCGTTGTGGCTGTGGTGAGGAAGATGGGCACCATGCGGCGGCGTCCTGCGTCGTAGGCTGCCTGACGCACGGCTTCGTTGTATGCCTGGCGGTCTGTGGTCCAGTCGCCATGCTCGGCAACGTATTTCTTCACAAGGTCGTTGGCATGCTCAAAGATGAGAATTTCGTTTCTCATTATCATTCCCATAAGCGTGATGAGCCCCATGACTGAGGTAAGTCCCAGCGTGCGGTCCATGAGCCCAAGTCCGATGAGCGTACCGGGCATCATCAGTCCCAGGGCAGAGATGCAGACGATGGTGATGCCGTATTTCTTAAAGTTGAAGAGCAGGAAGAAGAAGATTATGACCATCGATATTGCCACTCCACCGGCTATCTGTGGTATTGCCTCGGCATCGTATTCTATCTCGCCGCCCACTTCAGTGCGAACGCCTTGTGGTATGTGGATTTCTTCTTCCATCATCTCTGCTACTCGTGCTTCCACTGGAGCGGCATAAATACCCTGGGCAAATTGTCCAGTGACGGTGATGCACCTCTCGCCGCCGCGGTGCTGTATGCGGCTCTCGCCCCAGGCGGGACTCACGTCTGCCACTTGGCGTAGCGGCACGGCGGTGCTTGCCGATGCTTCGCCGCCAGCCACTGTACCGAGGGCTGCCGACACCATGGAGAGCGGTGAACTTATGCCTATGTCCTGCACGTCGGCAATGGTAAGTTCGCTCTGGTCCTTCACTATGACGGGCACTTCGTAGTTTCCCTCCCAAAGCTGCCCTACGCGTATGTCGTTGCTTGCCGTTGCCAAAGCCAGCGATGCCGTTGTGCGGTCTATACCCAGCTGCGCCGAGGCTACGGGGTCGAGTTTTACGTCGATGAACGGATAGGGCTCGAAGAAGTCGGTGTGCACCCATTCCAACTCGGGCATGGTGCGCATCTTAGCCATGAGTTCGTCTGCCACGGTATGGAGCGAATCAATATCCTCGCCATAGAAACGATATTCCAGTTCGGGCACCTCGAGGAAGTCGAGACGCTTGAAGCGCACATAGGCCGCAGGGAAAGCGTCGCTCCACTGGGGCTGATACTTGGCGAGCAGCCCTAGTGTGGCATCAGCCGACTTTGTGTTGACAATGAATTGTGCATAGTTCTTTCCTGCCATCTGCGGGGCATAGCATGTCATGAAACGCGGCGAGGAGCAGCCCACGAAACTCGTGATGCAGCGCACGTCCTCGTCCTTCTGCAGCACACTGCGCAGCGAGTCTGCCACGAAGCGTGTGTCCTTCAGACCTTTGCCTTCGGGAAGAAATACCTCCACGGCAAACTGGTCGCGGTCGGCGTAGGGGAACAGGCGCACCTTCAGAGAGGGGAGTATGAGCCCAGTGAGCAGCACTATGCCTATGCCACCGCCAATGGTGAACCAGGGATGGCGGAAAGTAAAGCCGAGAGTCTTGTCGTAGATGCTCTGCACAGCCTTGGTCACTGCATTGCCGCTGGTGGAGACCTTGCCGGGCTTGATGATTTTCACTTCAAGGAAAGGAATCACCATGACAGCCAGCAAGAGCGAAACCATAAGGTTGATGGTTATGGTCCAGGGAAAGTCGTGCATGGCATCGTTGAAAGCTCCTTTGAAAGTGAGCAGCAACGGGAAGAAAATCATGCAGATGCACAGGGTAGCCAGGAGCATGGGCATGAAGTATTGTTTTGCTGAGTCGATGGCTGCGCGCTTAGGCTCATAGCCTTTGTTGAGGTATTCCAGATAGCCGTCGATGACCACTATAGAGTTGTCCACCACCATACCCAGCACCACGATGAGTGCTGCCAGCGTGACAATGTTGAGCTCTATGCCAGCCAGATACATGATGCCCACGGAGATGAAGGTGCTGAGGGGAATGGTGACCGCGGCAACGATGGCTGAGCGCAAGGGGAAGAGGAGCATCATCACGAGGATGATAATAGCCATGGATACCAGTAGGTCGCGCAAGAATGAGCTCACGCTCTCTGCCACCACTTTTGGCTGATCGGCTATGCGCGTGATGCTGACGTCGTCGGGCAACTCGGCTGAGCGATATTCATCGATGACTTTGTCCACGTCCTTGCCGTACTGCACAATGTTGTTTCCCGGCGTCATCTCCAGAGAGAGGAGCACACAGGGGTGTCCGTCTTGCTCTATGTAGCTGTCTGACTTGTCGTACTCGCGCACTACCCGCGCCACATCGCCTATGCACACTGTCTTTCCTGTGGCAGGGTCGTTGAAGATGATTTGGTTTGCTATCTCTTCCTCGCTGTTTTCTGTCGGTGCTATGTGTATGGGGGTCTGCTGAGAACTATTGTTGATACTTCCGCTCACGGTGGTGAGTCCCTGCGACTGCAGTTTTGAGAGCAGAGCCTGCTGACCTATGCCATAAGCCTGCAGTCGCTGGCGGTCTATGTAGAGAGAAATCTGCTCCTTCTTCTCGCCAAAGGTCTTCACGTTTGCCACCGACGGTATGCGCCTCAGGCGGTCGGAGAGCTCGTCGCTGTAGAGATGCAGTTCGCGATAGCTACGCTCTGGGCTCTCTATGGCGATGAGCAGTGCCGAGGTGTTGCCGAAGTCGTCGTTGGCAATCAGAGCCAGCACGCCCTGAGGCAGCGATTGCTTGTAGAGAGCCAGTCCGTGCTTTATCTTGCTCCACACCTCGTCCTTATTGTTGACGCCGTCGTTGAGCTTAAGCATGACTATGCACATGCCGTTCTGAGAGGTGCAGGTGGTTTTTTCGCGGTTCACCTCGCCATAGGTGAAGAGGAAGCGCTCCAAGGGGCGTGCCACTTGTTCCTCGACCTCTTCGGCTGTAGCTCCGGGATAGACAGCCACCACTACGCCCTGGCGTATGGTGAAAGCCGGGAACTCATCCTTTGGCATGAGATCCATTCCCACAATGCCAAGGACGAAAAGCATGCCTATGAGCAGGAGCGATATTGAGTAGTGCTCCAAAGGCCAACGGAGCCAGTCGAGACCTTTCTTTTCCATAAACAAATGACCTTTTTAAGAAACTTACTATAAAACCACCCTGCTACCTTCGCTGAGCTTCTGATAGCCCTCTACTACGACTCGCTGCCCCGCAGTTACGCCCGAAGTCACCACGATGCGGTTGCCCATAGTGGCACCTACGTTGACGGAGGTGCGGTGAGCTGTGTTCTTCTTATCTATCGTCCAGACGAAGAGTGTGCCGTCTGCCCTGCGCTGTACGCTCCTCACTGGCAGCAACACCTGTCCGCCTGCCAGCCGCGAGCCACCATTGCCAAACTGCACCTGTGCCACCATGCCGGGCAGGAGTCGGCGCTGGGGATTCTGCAGGTTTATGCGTACATCGTAGGTATGGGTAAGGGCATCTGCCTGCGAGCCTTTCTCTATGCGTCCGCCTTGAACTTTCATTCCCACGGCATCTACCGTGACAGTGGAGGGGGTTGCAGAACTGATGGACAGCATCTCTGCCTCGGGCACTGAGACCTTGACCTTCACGGAGCTGATGTCGAGAATGGTGCACACTGCCTGCGAGGGCATGGCTGTCTCGCCTGCATCGACATTCTTCCTGCCGATGATGCCGCTTGCCGGAGCAT
>JAFYFI010000181.1 GCA_017543785.1 Alloprevotella sp. | reverse complement strand
CTCTTTGGATTGGACCTCCGCAGTGCCTCGAAGACGGTAGTCCATATAGACAACCCTCTCATCCACACCGGGCTGGACAGTAATGAGGCTTTCCTGCAGAAGTGTGTCGAGGCGTTGCATGCTCTTCATGGTTTGCCGCAGCTTCAGCAATATGTGGGGGCGTCGAGGGTGTTCTTGCTTCTGCAGCGTTGCCACCTGGTTCCCGCACTGAGGTTTTCTGCGAAAGTGCTGGTGCCGCTCATACGCAGAAATCTGCTGAGCAACCACCCCAGCCTGCTGTTGTTGGACATTTTCAAACTACTGGAATATGTCAGGCTGGCGGAAGAAAAGTGAGCACTGCTGCAAGATGAAAAAGGAACTAAAACAAAAACTCGTTACTCCCGACTGGAGCAACGAGTTTTATTCTTTCTATTGTTTGAGAAAACTTAATAGTTCTCGGCTTTAAGTTCGAAATATGACTGTGCATGGTCGCAAACGGGGCATACGTCGGGGGCCTGCTTGCCGATGACGATGTGTCCGCAATTGCTGCACTGCCAAATCTGGTCGCCATCGCGGCTAAATACTACTGCGTCCTGTATGTTCTTCAGAAGCTTGCGATAGCGATTTTCGTGTTCTTTCTCTATGGCTCCTACCATTTCGAACTTATCTGCTATCTCGTCGAAGCCTTCTTCGCGAGCTTCGCGGGCAAACTGTGCGTACATGTCGGTCCACTCATAGTTTTCGCCATTGGCTGCATCTTCCAGGTTTTCTACCGTACTGGGTACAGCACCGCCATGAAGTAGTTTGAACCATATTTTGGCATGCTCCTTCTCGTTGGCTGCTGTTTCTTCAAAAATTTTGGAAATCTGAACATAGCCGTCTTTCTTGGCTTTAGATGCATAATAGGTGTACTTGTTGCGCGCCTGCGACTCGCCGGCAAAAGCTGTCTGAAGGTTACGCTCTGTCTTTGTTCCTTTGAGATCTTTCATTTTTGTTTTTTGTTTTGGGGGTTATCTTTGTTCCGAATGCAAAAATATACAATGTTGACGGAAGAAGGCGTATGCAAAATGTTAAAAAATAATATCTGCTTTCTAAAAATATGGTATGCGGTATATTGCCAAACAGAATTTTTCCTAATTTCGCAGAAGAATATGAATAAAATCTAAAAAGATATGCAAACCGACACTGAAATTTTCAGCCTTATAGAGGCTGAGCACCAGCGACAACTGAGAGGCATAGAACTCATTGCCTCAGAGAATTTTGTGAGCGACGAAGTGATGCGAGCTATGGGCTCCTGGCTGACAAACAAATATGCAGAAGGCTATCCCGGACATCGCTATTATGGAGGCTGCCAGGTGGTTGACCAAACTGAAACCATCGCCATAGAGCGCGTGAAGAAGCTCTACGGTGCGGAATATGCCAACGTTCAGCCTCACTCCGGTGCACAGGCTAATGCTGCCGTCATGCTGGCTGTGCTCAAGCCCGGCGATGTATTCATGGGTCTGAACCTGGACCACGGCGGCCACCTGAGCCATGGGTCGGCTGTGAACACAAGCGGCATACTCTATCATCCTGTAGGATATAACCTCAACAGGGAAACGGGGCGTGTGGACTATGACGAAATGGAACAACTCGCCTTGCAGCACAAGCCAAAGCTCATCATAGGCGGTGGCTCGGCATACAGCCGCGAGTGGGACTACAAGAGAATGCGCGAGATAGCCGACGAGGTAGGTGCTCTCTTCATGGTAGATATGGCTCACCCTGCCGGGCTCATCGCTGCCGGACTACTCGACAATCCTGTCAAGTATGCCCACATCGTGACCTCGACAACACACAAGACGCTGCGCGGTCCTCGCGGAGGTATCATCCTCATGGGCAAAGACTTTGAGAATCCATGGGGCATTACGACAAAGAAGGGCGAGGTGCGCATGATGTCGAGCTTGCTTAACAGTGCCGTATTCCCTGGTCAGCAGGGAGGTCCTCTGGAGCATGTCATCGCAGCAAAGGCAGTAGCTTTCGGCGAGGCTCTCGACCCCAGTTTCAAGACCTATCAGACACAAGTGAAGCGCAACGCAGCACGCCTGGCAGAGGAACTGGTGAAGCGAGGCTTTGAAATTGTTTCGGGCGGCACCGACAACCACTCCATGCTCGTGGACCTGCGCCCGAAGTATCCGGAACTGACGGGTAAGGTGGCAGAGAATGCTCTGGTGAGTGCCGATATCACTGTAAATAAGAATATGGTACCATTTGATTCACGCTCTGCGTTCCAGACGAGTGGTATTCGCCTGGGCACACCTGCCATAACCACACGCGGTGCTAAGGAGGACTTCATGGCTGAAATTGCTGAAATGATTGAGGAGGTTCTCAACGCTCCTACCGACGAGAAGGTTATTGCTAAGGTTCGCCAGCGCGTAAATGACACAATGAAGCAATATCCTCTCTTTGCTTGGTAAAAAGATTTTTTGCAAAGACTGTGAAACTTATTCCTTAGCCTCGACTAGAAAGCTAACAAATAAGGAAATAGGAAAAACCCCGTCGCAGAGTTATTTGTCTTCTGCGACGGGGTTTTCTATTGTTTCAAGGTAGAAGCTAAATGGGCGAAACCCATCGTTGCAACTTATCATGGCGCTGTGGGGATTTTTCATCCAACCGTCGAAAAAGTCTCCCTCGCCTAGCGACAGTCTTTCCACAAAGGGTTTCATCGACTCCCAGGCTGAGGGACAAAGTCCCTCGGGGCAATTGCCATCTTCGGAAATCCACTGCTGCCCTTCCTCGACGCTGCATGCATCAGTGATGGCGTTTTCGTACTTTGCCATCAGGTCGGGATAGGTGGTCTGGCGGATTGCCGTTATCAAGACCCGCTTAGTGCTTGCGTTGACGTCAGTCATAGACTTCCACCTCCATATCTTCTTCGCGCGTGGCAGCCGAAGACTCGTCTTCTCTTTTCTTCAGTGCTTCTGGGCGAAGGTTTCCTTTCTCATCGAAGAGTCCGTAGGTGGTTCGCAGCACTCGGAATTCTGTGCGACGATTAAGTGCATTGGCTATCTCGCGCTGCTCCTCTGCAAGTGTGTCTATACGCGCAGTCGTCAGGGTGTCGCCAACATGCAGGAACGGATAGGTCTCGGCAATCTTTCGGGTGACCACCTTTGGGCGCGACTTTCCGTAGCCTTTTGCGGTGAGTCGCTCTTTCTCCACTCCTCCCTTGATGAGGTAGTCAACTACGCTCTGCGCGCGACGCTGAGAAAGTTCATCGTTATAGGCATCTGTTCCGCGATAGTCGCAATGGGAACTGAGTTCGATAGTGACATTGGGGTTTTGGCGGAGCAGTTTCACCAGGCGGTCTAGTGCGACGCGGCTGCTGTCGGTGAGCTCTGCTTTGTCGAACTGATAGTGTATGCCCCGAACAAGAACGGGAATGTTTATGCTGGGAAGAGGGAATTGGAGCACGTGTTGCACGGGAGCTGCCACGGTGTCGGGTTTCAGGGTCTGATGATAGTTGAGGTAACCGTCGCAAACGGCAAGGAACATGTATTGAACTCCTTCCCTGACGGGACGTTCAAAGCTTCCGTCGGTCTGCACTGGTATCTTTTCGTTGGTGCCATCGGTGCCTACCATATATACTTGTGCTGCGGGAAGCTCGTAGCCGTCTTGCTCATACACCCAGCCTTTTACCGTCTGGAGTTGCTCAGGGTAGGAGAATTCGAAGATTTTATCCCATCCGCGCCCTCCTGTAGAACGTGAGGAGGAGAAATATCCGTGGTTGTGCCCATGTTCGAACGTTATGCCAAAATCGTCGGCAGGAGAGTTCATAGGCTTGGGCAAGTGGCTCACGTGCCAGCCGGCAGAGGCAGCCTGGGGTTTAGCTACATAGAGATCGAGACCGCCGAAATTGGGATATCTTCCGTCGGAGGAGAAATAGAGGTCGCCATTCTCGCGGAATGTGGGAAAGAGTTCATTGCCTGGTGTGTTTATTTCGGGACCTAGGTTCTCCACTATCCCGGTGCCTTTATCGTCAGAAATGACACGCCATATGTCGAATCCTCCCAATCCTCCTGGCATGTCGGAAACGAAATAGAGGGTGCGCCCGTCGGGTGCGAGGGCCGGATGTGCATAGGAGGAGAGAGTGTCGGCTGTTATCTTCTGAAGAGCAGGTTTGCCCCACTTTGCATCGCTGCGCTGCGACTTATAGATTTCTGCCATGCGTGGATATTGCCCATCTGTGCGGCAGATTGTCAGGTACATAGTGTTGCCTGCGGTATTGAATGAGGCTGTTCCTTCATCATACTCACTGTTGAGTCCTTCTACGGGCTCTGGCGTCTTCCAACGGCCTTTTTCATCTTTCTTGGAGAAATATATGTCACCAGGCTTCATGGCTGTTATGCCAGAAAGGTCGGAGCCTTGCACCTGACGGCGTGTGGTGGTGAAATAGAGCATATCGCCATCGGTGCCGGCATACTGAGGATAATAGTCGGAACGCGAAGAGTTGAACAAAGAGGCAGGCTTGACGGTGTAGATAGCAGAAAAGTCTGCACCGTCTTCTGCATCAGCACATGAGCGCAAACCGAAGATTGCAGCCTCGTCATTGGGAAACTTTTCCAAATGACGGTTATAGGCTTCTCTTGCTCCCTTGTAGTCGCCCATCATGCGCATCATGTCTCCTTCATGCAGGCAAGTTGTGGTGTCGGTATAATGGTAGCGCTCTGCCGTGCGATAGCTACCAAGGGCGCGCGCCACATTGCCGTATCGGCGATATGCCTCAGCCAACTTGAAACTCAGGACGCCACGTTGGTCGCGATCCTTGGTGGGAGTACGGATATATGCTTTGCGATACCAAGCTGCAGCCTCGGCATATTCGCCTATAGCCAGGGCATTGTCGCCACGCTTTACGAGCTTGTCAACTGAGGAACATCCTACAAGAAAAAATGATATCAAAAGGAGTAAAAGAAACTGTTTCATGTGCTAAAGAAAAGTTTTTACTAATATAAAACTGCAAAAATGGGGAATTTATTGTATAAAAGTCCGATTTTATAGTTAATTTTGCTTCGCATTTTTGTTTGCATACCAGCCAGCGTTGTACTTCGCACATCGGGCTGACAAATGCTAAAATGCTCAGCGAATGGATTTGCTTCGCATTTTTGTTTGCACACCAGCCAAAACTGCACAAAAAGAAAAAACAACTAACATCTTACCATGAAACAAATATACAACGGAAGAATTCTTACCCCTGAAGGATGGCTAAAGGGTGGTTCTGTAATTACAGACGGAGCCAAAATTGTTACGATAGCACGCAACGAGCTTCCTATCGTGGACGCCGAACGCATTGACGCCAATGGATGCGACATCGTTCCTGGAGGCATTGAGCAACACTGCCACGGAGGTGGTGGACGCGACTTCATGGAGGGCACGCGCGAAGCTTTTGAGGTTGCCATCAATGCGCACATGCAGCATGGCACCACTTCCATCTTCCCTACCCTGTCGTCTTCTACCATGCAGATGATATATGATGCCGTAGAGGCTACAGAGGAACTTATGCGTGAGAAGAACTCACCAGTGCTGGGACTACACTTAGAGGGACATTATCTCAACATTGACATGGCAGGCGGGCAAATCCCAGAGAACATCAAAGACCCCGACCCAGAGGAATATGTGCCCCTGCTCAACGGCACAAGCTGCATCAAGCGCTGGAGTACAGCTCCAGAGCTGCCAGGCACAGAGGAGTTTGGAAAGTTTTGCCGTGCACACGGAGTGCTCAATGCTGTGGCTCACACCAAAGCAAACTATCCCGAGATTAAGGCTGCATACGAAATTGGATTCACCCATGCAAACCACTTCTTCAATGCCATGAGGGGCTTCCACAAAAGCAGAGAATATAAGTATGAAGGAACCGTAGAGTCGGTTCTCGACATCGAAGACATGACCGTGGAAATGATTGCCGACGGAATACACGTTCCGCCAGTTATGCTCCACATGGTTTATAAGCTTAAGGGAGTGGAACGCACTTCGCTCATAACCGACTCGCTGGCTGTGGCTGCAAGCGACAGCAAACAGGCATTCGACCCAAGAGTTATCATAGAAGACGGTGTATGCAAACTGGCTGACCGCTCTGCCTTGGCGGGTTCCATTGCCACAATGGACCGACTCATAAGAACGGCTGTGCAACAGGCTGGAATACCAATGGAAGATGCGGTAAGAATGGTAAGCGAAACACCTGCCAAGATAATGCACATCTACGACCGGAAAGGTTCACTACAACCAGGCAAAGACGCCGACATCGTTATGTATGACTCAGAACAGCAACTAAAATTTGTCATGCAGATGGGACGAGTAGTGAAGAACGATATTTCAGAAACAGCATAACAACAGAAAAGCACTTCCCCAGACATCCCCGAGGAAGTGCTTATCATTTAAGACCATTTTTTTACGCATGAATTACGAAGAATCTCTCGGAGACAATCTTATATACGACAAGAATACAATAGATTTCGTCACCATTGCGACAGAATATTGTAAACAGCTGGAGCAGCTTGAGAATACTGAGCAAACCACGTTCGTAGAGATAATGCTTCGCCTCTTGCCCATGATATACCTAAAGGCTACTACCCTGCCCCAGATTCCCGAGGTAATGGGCTACAACGAACCTGCCGTGACTGAGGACGACTACAACTTTGTGCGCAACAACATTGCAAGGATTATGGGAAGCAATGACGATTTCCTTGATACGTTCGTCGAAGACTTCAAGTATTCCGAACAGCCGGTGCTCCAGACTATAAGCGAAAACCTCACCGACGTATATCAAAGTCTGCGTGAGCTGGTGGAATCATTCCGCAAAGGCTCAGAAGAGGCTATGCACATAGCTATCTTCGACGCCCAAGAACAGTTCTCCATCTCTTGGGGGCAGAAAATACTAAACGCCCTACGAGCACTCCATGATATAAAATACGGAAATTAGATATTCTTCGCTGAGCATTCATTTCATGCAAGCCCATTGTTTTTCAGCTGGCGCCCAAAATCATATCAACAGCATAGCTCAGCAACGCAGCATAACTTCAAGAAAAAAACATAGCATTGCAGCATTTATTTCAACATACAGACAAAAACGCAATAAGTCAACTTCCACTTTATAAATTCAGTGGAAGGATAATAGTCATACAGGGACAGTTTGAGGCTCAAAGAGCAGTTAGTGCACTTATGAAGGAAACGCTGCTTGGCATAGACACCGAGACACGTCCCAGCTTTCGCAAAGGCAGGGAGAACAAGGTGGCTCTGCTGCAAGTTGCCACACAAGATGTATGCTACCTTTTCCGACTTAATTCCTTAGGGTTCAACGAATCTCTCGTCCAACTTCTTCAAGCCGAGAGCATAACAAAGATAGGCTTATCGCTAAAGGACGACATCCTCAGATTGAGAAAAATGCAAGACTTCACTCCATGTTCTTTTCTCGACCTTCAGGATTATGTCAAAAAGTTTGGGATTGAAGATATGAGCCTTCAAAAAATCTTTGCTAACATTTTTAGAAAAAAGATTTCAAAAAGCTCACGCCTTAGCAACTGGGAAGCTGACATTCTTACCGACGCACAAAAAACATATGCTGCAACAGATGCTGAAGCCTGCTTGAAGATATACCGACGCCTCAAAGAACTGGAAGAATCACATGACTATATTCTCATAAGCGATAAGAGCTGATTCCTGAAAGGATTCTTAAGTTCTAAATCTTTTACTTAAGACCTAACCAACGAAAAAAACAAAAAGCCCAACATCCTTGATATGACAAACAACACTCTCCCAATAATTACGCTAAAGAAAGGCAAGACAGAAAGCCTGCGCAGATTTCACCCATGGATATTCTCTGGGGCTATAGCTCAGCTCCCACGAGATTTGCAGGAAGGCGATTTGGTCGAAGTAAATTCGTGCAACGGCGATTTCCTGGCTTTAGGACACTTTCAAAATGGCAGCATAGCCGTGCGTATCCTTTCTTTCGAACGCTGCAACATTGATGAAGACTTTTGGAGGAAACGCATCAGAGAAGCATGGAATCTGAGACAATCGTTACAACTACTTCGCAACGACAACAATATCTTCCGCCTTATCCATGGCGAGGGCGACCTCCTACCTGGACTTATTGTCGATATATATGGACATACGGCTGTTATGCAAGCGCACTCAACAGGTATGCACCGCAGCAGAGAAACTATTGCCCACGCTCTTATAGCCGAAACTCAGGGGATAGTAGAAAACGTGTATTACAAGTCAGACACCACACTGCCTCTTGATACCACTTCCGACCAGAGGGAAGGATTCCTTATTGGTAATACACAGGATGAGACTGCAACGGAAAATGGTCTGACATTCCATATAGACTGGCTCCGTGGCCAAAAAACGGGCTTTTTTGTTGATCAACGAGAGAACAGGGCTTTGCTCGAAAAGTATTCACTGGGAAAACGTGTCCTTAACATGTTCTGCTATACTGGCGGATTCTCAGTATATGCACTTCGTGGCGGAGCAAATGAGGTGGTGAGCGTTGACGCCAGCCAAAAAGCTATTCAACTCACCGAGGAGAATGTTGCACTCAACTTCAGCTCAACAACTCAGGCCGTGAACGTCAGCCCTGACTCTCGCCACAAAGCTTTTACGGAGGATGCCTTTCACTTCCTCGACAAACTACCCTATCCCGATAAAGCCGGCAATGAGGCGAAATCTTTCGACATAATAGTGCTCGACCCACCAGCCTTTGCAAAACACCGCAGCGCCATACGCAACGCGCTTAAAGGCTACACCAGACTTAACCTTGCCGCCATGAAGAAGATTGCACCTGGCGGCATCCTCTTCACATTCAGCTGCTCGCAAGCCATTAGTGCTGAGCAATTCCGCCTTGCAGTATTCACTGCTGCAGCACAATCTGGCCGACACGTCAGCATCCTCCATCAGCTACACCAACCAGCCGACCATCCCATCAACATCTTCCATCCCGAAGGAGAATATCTCAAAGGACTTGTACTGCACGTCGAATAATTTTCAAAAAAGTTTCATTTCTTTTTGGATATTATAAAAAATGTGTAATTTTGCACTCGCATTATCGCGGAGTGGAGCAGTTGGTAGCTCGCCAGGCTCATAACCTGGAGGTCGTTCGTTCGAGTCGAACCTCCGCAACTAAAGAGGAAGAGGTCTCAAAATATTTTTTTGAGGCCTTTTTTTCGCCAAAATTCAAAAAAACGAACATTTTTCTGATTTTCTATCAAATATAAAGAAAAAATAGTGTAAGTTTGCCGAGAATCTCTCGCATACAACCTTTTAATAAATACAAACTATGAAAGCAGAAAGCATTCGTCTTGCATATACAATCTGCACCTTTGAGGAACTCTCTGAAAAAGACAAATGTCTATTGGAAAAAGCAAAAGAGGCAACATATACAAGCTATTCTCCTTTTTCCCACTTTTGTGTAGGGGCAGCCGTAGAACTTGAAAATGGAGAAGTAATGCAAGGCAGCAATCAAGAAAATGCATCTTTCACCACAGGACTTTGTGCTGAGCGTTGTGTTATTTTTTATGCCAATGCGCGCTACCCCGATGTTCCCGTAAAGACAATTGCCATTGCAGCCAGAGACACTTCAGGCGAATTTACAGCAAATCCTACTTCACCATGCGGAGCATGCCGACAGGTATTATCTGAAATAGAATACCGCTATAATAAGCCTATGAGAGTACTGCTCTACGGAAAGGAGCATGTGTGGGTATTGGAATCTGTGTCCGACCTGCTGCCGTTCAAGTTTAATGCAAGTTCGCTATAGAACGGTTTATAAAATATCAAAGACAACTAAAAAGACTAAAGAAATTCATGCGTCAGGATGTGCTTTTTTAGTCTTTTTTACTAATTTCGCACTACAAAATTCTAATAATCAGAACATATGGATATCACAGGAAAAATTATTGAGGTAAGAGAACCCAGAGAAGGCGTATCTAATCGTACTGGAAACAAATGGAAAAGCCAGGACTACATAATTGAATGGTTCGAGGGACAGTATCCTCGTCATTGCATTTTTACAGTATTTGGTGAGGATCGTATCTCACAGATGAATCTTCAGCAAGGACAGGAATATACAGTATCTCTGGACATTGATGCTCACGAATACAACGGACGCTGGTTTAACGACATACGTGCGTGGCGTGCACTTCCACCTCAGCAACAGACTGAAGTTGCAAATCCTGCAAATCCCCAAGACTCTCAGCCCACCCCTCCTGCTCCAGCACCTACAGATGTTCCCGCTCCCGAAGCTGAAGAAACTGCCGACGACCTCCCATTCTAAAAAAGCACATATCTGTTGAGACTATTTCTGAAAATCATACGCATTCTGATAATAGCCTTCTTCGTATCATCTATCGGAGCTACGCTCTACTATAGGTGGATGCCTGTGGAGCGTACCCCGCTGATGATAATAAGAGACATAGAGAAGCGTATTAACGGGGAAGAGCCTCGCCGTCTGCATCGTTGGGTACCAATCGACAGCATTTCCCGGTATTTGCCCGTAGCTGTCATAGCTTCCGAAGACCAGAACTTCCTTAATCACCACGGTTTTGATTTCAATGCCATTACTGATGCCATTGACGAGGAAAAGCGTACAGGCAGACGCCGTGGAGCCAGCACCATAAGCCAACAGACGGCAAAAAACGTGTTTCTCTGGCCCAGTAGTACATGGGTAAGAAAGGGTTTTGAGGCTTACTTTACTGTGCTCATTGAACTTTTATGGTCAAAAGAGCGCATCATGGAGGTCTATCTGAACAGTATTGAGATGGGCGATGGAATATATGGAGCAGAAGCTGTTGCCCAGGAAAACTTCGGGCGTCATGCTGCTGACCTTAAGCGAGACGAGTGTGCTCTCATCGCTGCAACACTCCCCAACCCCAGACGTTTTAGTTCCAAGCTGCCAAGCAAATACATGCGCTCTCGCAGGCAGTGGATCATGAAACAGATGAAACACATACCTGCATTTCCTAAAGACTGAAAGAGTTACACTGCAGAGCATTTTTCAGTCCGCTCAAGGCTAAGAATTTAAAGGAAATGTTTGGGGGTTATCTAAAAATGCCTTACTTTTGCACTCGCATTTTTATTAGCTCACCAGCTATTGCTGCACAAGAGCGCAGCAAGCTGACTAAAGCTAAAATGCTCGGCGAATACTTATTTGCACTCGCATTTTTATTAGCTCACCAGCTAATGCTGCACAAGAGCGCAGCAAGCTGACTAAAGCTAAAATGCTCGGCGAATACTTATTTGCACTCGCATTTTTATTCGTCCATCAGATTGCCGAAATAGCTCAGTTGGTAGAGCAACTCATTCGTAATGAGTAGGTCGCCGGTTCGAGTCCGGCTCTCGGCTCTAGAGAAAGAACGGAACGTAATCAAATACATGATACGTTCCGTTCTTTTTTTGTAATATATCCTGATACTATTTATAGTATTTTCTGATACAACTGCAGATATTTTTCAGCTATGTCTTCTTTTTTGTGGTGCCGCTTGATGTATTCAAGTCCTTCTGCCTTGAGCCTACTTATCGTCTCGGGGTGCATCACAATATCTAGTAGCTTTTCATAGACATCGTTTTCGCTTGGATAGGTGTTTATCACTGGGCGAAGTTCCTTTTCTCCAAGTATTTCATAGTTCTCAGGTTCTCCTCCACTGACTACTGCAATACCGCGCGACATGGCCTCCAGGGCATTCATTGCCGGTGTGTATGAATAGAGCTGATCTACGAGGATATCGCAATCCTCCAGGCGCCGGCAATACTCTTCAAAGGGAATATTCTCGGCAATCTCCACCTTGCAGCGTTCGGGCATCTCCTTCTCTATTCTCTTCAATGCCCTGAGCATAATGTCGGTGCCTTTATATTCTTCTTTGCCCTTCTGTATGCCTACGAAGAATCTAATTGCCCCTTCCCTGCCCTTCATCTCAACCTGCTGCTTAATGCTTATTGGGAACGGGATAAAGTGTGTTTTGCCGGGGAAGGTGTTGGCATAGGCAGCATAATACTCATAGAGTCCTGCAACTATGGCGTCGCAGTCGTTTGCCACTTCTTTGCAAAGCCTGCCTTTTTCTCCTTTGTACCAGTCTGCGATAAAGGCATCGCCGAGGGGATAATGCCGCAGCGAAGTACCTATATTAAAATCGCTATAGCGGAAGGTAGTACAATCCAGACAAGCCTTCACGTAGAAATAGTCCATTCCGTAGGCTCCCATTACCACCCTTTTGTTGTTACGCCTCAAATACCTGTAGAAAGGCATTATGCGCTCTGCCTTCAAGGGCAGGAACAGCGGGTTGATAATTTGTACTATGTCGAAGCCACGAAATGCCAAGAACTTCTTCCAAAGTGAGACGTAATAGGCTATGGCAGCCATTTTCCCTTGTGGCATGTGGCGCCGCAGGTCGATGTCGCGAGGATAGTCTTTCCACCCGTCTCCATCGCTAGCCACTACAACTTCGTGCCCATGAAAGCGTAGCCCTTCTGCCAACGTAGCATGGACGTTGCTATATTCGCCTAGTAGGAGTATTCGCATTTCAAGCCTGTCGCTGAGCCTCGCGTATTGCACGCGACAACTGGTCGGGACAGCTTGTCCCCTTGCCGCGACAATTTATTCCTTCAAGTCGCCTAAGCACCTCGTCGCAGTCCATTCCGCGCACCAGAGAGCAAATGCCCTGCAGATTTCCGTGGCAACCTCCCTCAAATTCTGCCGAGACGAGTTTGCCGCCTTCTATCTCAATCTTGATACGCTTTGAACAGACACCCTGAGGTATGTATTCGTAGGTCATAAGAAAACTGACGATGAACCAGGTTCTTTATTCAGGTTTCATGTTTGTAAAGACATTCTGCACGTCGTCGAACTCCTCCAGGCGTTCCACCATCTTGTCGATGGTCTCGCGCTGCTCGGGGGTAACGTCTTTGAGGTCGTTGGGGATATAAGTGAACTCTCCGCCGACTTCCTCGAAGCCACTTTCTTCCAGGTGTTTCTGTATGTCGCCGTAGCTTTTCGGGTCACCGTAGATAGTCACCGTTCCTTCTTCCTCGTCGATATCAAACTCATCCTCCACGCCGTAGTCTATAAGGTCAAGAATGAGTTCATCCATGTCGATGCCATCTTTTTTCTTGAACGTGAACACACATTTGTGGTCGAAGAGGAAAGCCAGGCTACCCATAGTACCGAGGTTGCCGTTGAACTTATTGAAGATGCTTCTCACGTCGCCCACTGTTCTTGTAGGATTGTCGGTCAGGGTATCCACAAAAATTGCTATGCCATGAGGACCATATCCCTCGTAGGTCATTGTCTTGTAGTCGCTCTGGTCCTTGCCCTGTGCGTTCTTTATGGCACGTTCTATGTTGTCCTTTGGCATGTTCTCACGCTTTGCCGTTGCAATGATAGCACGCAGCGAGGGGTTGTTCTCAGGTTCCGGACCACCAGCCTTTACGGCAATGGCAATCTGCTTGCCGATGCGAGTGAAAGTCTTTGCCATGTGGCCCCATCTCTTTAGCTTTGCAGCTTTACGGTATTCAAATGCTCTTCCCATTTTTTAGATATTATTTTTTTATTTTTGTATTATTTCATCTTTTGCCATTTATGCAATCCTGCTGTGGCTCGGCAGAGTGAGAACAAGCTCTCCCTCTGCTCTCGCCTTGCTGCGGATTACTTATCTCAACTGTGCTCCAAGCTTTGAAGTCAGTGCGGAGATTATCTTGTTCATCACTGCTTCCACCTGCTTGTCGTTCATAGTCTTGGTCTCATCCTGCAGGATGAAGTTCACGGCATAGCTCTTCTTGCCTTCGGGCAGTTTATTGCCTTCGTAAACGTCGAAGAGTTCTATGCTCTTAAGGAGTTTCTTCTCAACGCTGCGAGCCACTTCCTCTACCTGTGCGAAGCTCACTTCCTTGCCGAGCAGCAATGCCAGGTCGCGACTCACTGCGGGATATTTAGCCAAGTCGGCAAACTCCACCTTGTTCTTGCGTGTTTTCTTCATGAGCTCGTCCCAGTGCAGGTCGGCAAAGTACACTTCTTTCTCCACTCCGCACATCACGGCATAGCGCTTTGCCACGACACCCATTTCCAGGAGTATCTTACCATTCCTGTCGCTCAGCGTGATGCCTTTTGAGAAAATGTCGTTGGTAGAGTCCGACGATATCAGCCCTCCCATCGGCAGACCGATACGCTTCAGGATATTTGCCACGTAGGCTTTGAGTTCATATATGCTACTGTCCTCGTCGGGGTGAGCCCAGGAGCCCTCCACGCGTTTGCCTGTGAGCCAGAGTCCCATGTGATAGTCTTCGTCGTAGGCATAAGTCTTTGTCGGCTTGCCATCTTCCGATTGGGTCTTCTCTATGCACCTGTATGTCTTTCCCATCTCGAAGAAGCGCAGGTTCTCATTTCTGCGATTCACGTTGCGAGCTATCGACTCCAATCCGCCAAAGAGCAGCGTACCGCGCAGCACATTCAGGTCGGACGAGAGCGGGTTGACGAGTTTCACCAGCGTGTCGGCAGCGTAAGCCTTGCACTCGACATAGTATGCCTGGCGCGTGAGCGAATTGTTCAATATCTCGCGGAAGCCCTGTCCTACGAGCTGCTCTCCCACAAGGGTCTGAAGTTTTTGCGAGCGGTCGTTCTCTCCCTGCACCGTTAGGCAGGCATTCATCCTTGAAGGAATCTCTATATTGTTGTAGCCATATATACGGAGTATTTCCTCTACGAGGTCGCAGGGCCGCTGCACATCTACGCGATATGCCGGAACTTTCACCTTCAGTCCCTCAGCGGTTTTCTCAACCTTCATTCCGAGGTCTTCGAGAATGCCCACAACCATTTCGCGTGGCAGCTGAGCGCCGACAAGCTCGTCCATATATTTATAATCCAGCTGCACGTCGAACTCCATTGGCAGCTCTCGTGCCCAGATATCTTTCACGTCCATGGCTATCTCTCCGCCTGCCAGCTCTTTCGCCATCAGCGCTGCCGTCTTCAGTGCATATTCCTGCCCTGCCGGGTCTATGCCGCGCTCAAAGCGGAAGGAGGCGTCGGTTTGCAGTTGGTGACGGCGTGCCGACTTGCGTATCCATGTGGGGTGGAAATAGGCACTCTCAAAGCATACGTTCTTTGTAGTTTCGTAGGTGCCGCTACCGCGTCCGCCAAACACACCGGCGATGCACATTGGCTCCTTTGCGTTGCATATAGCCAGGTCGCGCTCCGAGAGAATGTGCTCTTCGCCGTCCAGGGTCTGGAACTTAGTGCCGTCGGGCATAGTCTTCACAACGATTTTTCCGCCTTCTATCATGTCGGCGTCAAAGCAGTGCAACGGCTGTCCGAATGCCATCATCACGTAGTTGGTGATGTCCACGATGTTGTTGATGGGTCGCAAGCCTATTGCCTCGAGCCTCTGTTTCAGCCACGCAGGACTCTCCTTGACCTCACAGCCTTTGAGCGTCACAGCCATGTAGTGAGGACAAGCCTCAGCCTGCTCTATGCTTACTCCTATCTGCAGGGCTTGGCTGTCCACCTTGAAGTCTGCCACGCCGGGGCGGTGCAGTGTTGTCTGGTGGCCGTTTCTGCGCAGCCATGCATACAGGTCGCGCGCCACGCCCCAGTGAGAGCAGGCATCGCTGTGGTTCGGGGTGATGTCCACCTCTATGAGCCAGTCGCTCTCCAGCCCGTAGTATTCGGCTGCGGGCGTACCGACCTCAACGTCTCCGGGCAGCACAATTATTCCGTCATGGCTGCTGCCCACTCCTATCTCGTCTTCGGCGCATATCATGCCGTAGCTGTCTATGCCGCGAAGCTTAGATTTCTTTATGCGAAATTCTTTGTCGCCATCGTATAGTACGGTGCCTATTGTGGCAACCATGACTTTCTGCCCTGCAGCAACATTGGGAGCGCCGCATACTATCTGGCTCACGCCATCGGCATCCTTACTGAGCCTCACAGTGCATACGTGCATGTGGTCGCTGTCGGGATGTGGCTCGCAGGTGAGCACCTCACCAACAACAATTCCGCGAAGTCCGCCGCGGATGCTCTCAATTTCCTCTACGCTGTCAACCTCCAGACCTATGCTCGTAAGAGCTGCTGCAAGTTCTTCGGGCGTCAGGTCAAAATCTACATAATCTTTTAACCACTTATAGCTTATATTCATAATGACTAATTTTTTGCTCTAAAAAATACGTCCGCGAATTTACACATTATTGTAAATAAAGCGAAGTTTTTCTGCCACAAATCTATTTCAGTAGCACCTCAGAGTGAGCTTTAACCCAACGCCCCGGGCAGCGCATCTCCGCCCGCCGCGCGAAGTGCAACGAGCATTGGGAATCAGGAATTGTCAAAATCCTTTATCCCCGACCCCCTGTGTGTGAGCTCGAAAAACGGGCATAAAAATCATCTCCGCGAAAAAAGTTCGGAAAAATGCCCGTTTTTTGCATTTTGCGGAAACATCTGACTTTCAGGGCGATATAAAGTTTAGGCTCGGATTTTCGTTTGATTTTTGAAAATCCGAGCCACTTTTCCCCGATTTTTGGTCCCCAAAACGCGAAAATTTCTTTGAGGAATTTCAGAATTTCTTTGTTGGATTTTGAAATTACTTTGAGTAATCCGAAAATTTCCTTATTGGATTTTCCGAGAGTCAAAATCTTCGCAGAAATTTCTCAAATCTGCGCTCTATTTTGAAGAAAATCGCGTGTCAAAACTTTTTACTTTTTCGTCAATAATTTTTACCACTTTCAGTGTATCAAAAAGAAAAACTGTCGCCATGCACAAAAAAAAAAACGCCGCGAACTAAGTTTGTTCACGGCGATGACAGATATGGAGTTAAACCATTATTTCTCGTTCCATTTTTCCGCGAGGGGCGCAGGACCTAAAGGTCCTCGCACCACG
>JAFYFI010000180.1 GCA_017543785.1 Alloprevotella sp. | reverse complement strand
GTTATAATAGAATAATTGAAAGATTGAAAACAAAATATGGAACTGAAAGAATTTATAAAGACCGCAATAACCGACATCACGGAAGCAGTGAGTGAGTTGCAGAATGAGCTGGACAATGGTGCCATTGTGTCGCCATCGTTGCCTAATCCAATATCGAACGGAACTATTAAAGACCCTGACAACAACAAAGTCAATAGGAGGATTTCTCAAATCGACTTTGACGTGGCGATAACTGTTGGAGACACTGCAACAAAAGAAGCCGGCGGCAAGCTGGGCATACAAATTCTCTCGGCTAAAATAGGAGGAGAGAGCCAAACACATACCGAGAACATGTCTCGCTTGTCGTTCTCAATCCCTATTGTCTTGCCTACTGCGCATGTGAAGTCAGAACAAGAATTGTTTGATGAAGCTGACGAGAAGCGCAAGCAATCCTTAAGGCAGTTAAGAGAGAAAAACAAAGCGGAATTTGCTAAAGAAACCACCAATAGTTAATCCAATGACTATCGTCGGCTTCCTCTCCGGTAAACCAAATAAAAGCGTCAACCGCTTGTCCCATTGCTTCAAAAGCGCTATCAGTTCTTTCAGCGTAAAACCAAAATAGCTTACGAAGGAGACGGCGGCAACGCCAGCGATGATAAATTCTGAGTATCTTTTTCATGCCGCAAAGATAAGCATGAATTGCCAAGGAAAAATTTTAAGTTTTGTGTTATGGCACAAGTAGACTTTGACGACATAATGAGAGAGTTCTGCACCAATGACGAGACGCTGGAGGAACTGAAAGCCGTAGCATTCGAAGTCTTGCGTCTCAATCCAGGCTGTGAGCAAAGCGATTGGGCAAGGATACTCGTTGAGCAATATGGAACAGAAGTGGTGGACGCATACGGCAAAGACCCAGCAGAAGCCTACGCTTCATTGGAAGACCTTTGGGAAAGTCCATACCTCGATAAGGTAAGCGGACTGGAATACGACTTCAAGACATGGGCAGAGGCATTTTCTACTGATGCTGCAGTTCAGTTGTATTACGACCTGACGGAAAAAAACGAATGAGTTAGACATTGATTAGAGAAAACCGCAAACTCGCTTATTTTGAGGCACCAAAAAGAGCCGCGCAGGCAGCGGTTGAGGAGTTGGCTATACTGCAAAAAATAGTTACAAAATAAGGGTAATAATCTGGATACAGGTACTTACCCTTATTTTATAACCTCTATGCTTTTTTTAGTTTTTAAGTTGGCTGTGCTACACAAACCTTAGAATCAATAAACTTAACCCTCAAAAGATCTAAAGAGGTTAGGTGGTAAAAAAGAAGAGTTTATCAGTTGTTCTTTTTATAGCTCAGTATAGCCCAAGTAGCCATGAATGTTCCGATAGCTAGAAGTGCCAGCACCTGATGTGCTACTTCAGCAAATCCACCACCACGAATAAAGACTGTGCGTATGGCATCGATAAAATAGTGCATAGGATTTACATAAGTTGTTGAATACGCCCAGTCAGGCATGGAACGTGTCGGGGTGAAAAGCCCGCTGAGGAGCATAATGCATACGATGAAGAACCACATGACGAAGATTGCCTGCTGCATGGTGTCGCTATAATTGGAAATGATAAGTCCGAACGACGAGAAGAACATTGCCAACAACATTGCTAGCAGATAGACTAACCAAAGTGGTCCAGCTGGTGTAAGTCCATAGACTAACCACGCCAGCAGGAGGCAGACAGAGATGACAAACAGAGCAATGAGCCAATATGGTATGAGCTTGGAGAGTATGAATACCCACTTGGGGACTGGCGTAACATTGATTTGCTCAATGGTACCAGCTTCTTTCTCACCTACGATATTTAGGGTCGGCAGAAAACCTGTCATTAGCATCATCACAATTGCCAGCAGAGCAGGTATCATGTAAAGTTTGTAATTCTGATGCTTGTTATAGAGCATAAGGGTAGAAACTTTCGATTGCATAACTCCTACGGAAGGCGAAACGCTTGCTGTTACTATCTGAGAAAGGTATGCACTGCCCATTGCTCCTTTAGTGCCATTGACGGCGTTAGCTGCTATCAATACATGGGGATATTGTGAGCTGCCTCCTAATCTCGCTCCCTCCGCAAGTGATTTTGTGAAGTCGCGCTCAAAATGATGCGGAATGACTATTACTACGTCTGCATCTCCTTGCTCGATATCTCTTAGAGCTGCACTATAACTTTGTTTCTGGCCGTTGAATATAAAATAGTTGCTTGCTTCTATCGCATGGACTATCCGTTGAGACTCACTAGAGCGGTCATTATCTACAACATCAACGACAATATTCTTCACCTCCATATTCATAACCCAAGGCATGACACACATAATCATAATGGGGAACATTATGATGAGCTTTGGCAGAAAGGCATTACGACGAATCTGCAGGAATTCTTTTTTTATGAGAGACGCAATCATAGCTATGATATGAGTTTCGGTATTATTCTAATCTCACATTAAACTTCTTAAGGGCGATGGTGAGCAGAATGGCGGTCATGCTCACGAGGATAACAACTTCCTTCCCTACCTCGCCAATTCCGACTCCCATAATCATCAGCTTTCGCATGGCATCGATATAGTAGCGTGGTGGTATTATGGCAGCTATCCACTGCAATACTTGCGGCATAGACTCAACAGGGAACATCATTCCGGAAAGCATGACTACTGGCATTAGTAGCACCATTGCAGAGATTAGCAAAGCTACAAACTGCGTCTTAGCTACGTTGGAGATAAGCAGCCCTAGTGAGAGCGCAAGCAGAATGTAGATTATGCTTACGGCTATAATCCAGAACAGGGAACCAGCCAGTGGCACACTGAGCACATAGTGAGCCATTAGCAGGATGACAATTAGAATAACAAAAACTAGTACGAGATATGGCACAGCCTTAGCTATTATGACCATGATGGGGCGTACTGGCGAAACGAGGAGCACTTCCATAGTGCCTCTTTCCTTTTCTCGAACAATGGAGATAGATGTCATCATGGCGCAGATGAGCATGAGGAGCATGCCCATAATGGCAGGCACAAAGTTGTATGCCGACTTCATTTGGGGGTTATAGAGCATTTTTGTATTTATGATGCCACCTTGCATGTTAGCCAAGACACCTTGTGCGTAGTTTGTCCATTGCTGAGCCATGTTGGGGTCAGAACCATCAACTATCAGTTGCATTTCACTCTTTTTTGAAAAGTCGGATGCAAACACCACAGCCATGTCTGCTTGCTGACGACGAATGAGTTTCTCAGCCTCTTGGGGTGTTGCGACGGTTCTATCTATGGTAAAGTATTCTGATTGCGAGAGCTTCTCTACAGCTTTCTGTGTCTGGAAATCCATGTGTGATGTTACCACGACAGTACGAACGTTTTTTACATCCGTAGTTATGGCAAATCCGAAAATAAGCATCATCGCTATCGGCATGCCAAAGAGAATGAGCATCGTGCGCTTATCGCGTAGGATGTGCTTGGCTTCTTTGATGACAAAACTTATAAATAGTTTCATATTTTTATATAGTTCTTAATCGCTTGAACGTGTTGCATACCGAGCCAGGTATGTGAACACGTGGTTCATGTCGGGCTGATGAAAACGTTCTTTAAGTTCATCGGGTGTGCCGAGTGCGCTGATTTTTCCGTCAACCATGATTGAGATGCGGTCACAGTATTCAGCTTCGTCCATATAGTGGGTCGTTACAAAAACAGTGATGCCACGTTCAGCTGCGTCATAGATTAGCTCCCAAAATTGTCTGCGGGTGGCAGGGTCAACTCCTCCTGTCGGTTCATCGAGGAAAACAACACCTGGTTCATGAAATATGCTGACGGAGAAAGCCAGCTTCTGTTTCCACCCCAATGGTAGGCTCTTGACTAATGTATCTTTGTGTTCAGTGAATTTCAGTCGTTGCAACAACTCGTCAGTTTTTTTCCTAATCTCTCCTTCTTTCATACCATAGATGCTGGCAAAGAGTCGGATATTTTCACCTACAGTCAGGTCCTCATACAACGAGAACTTCTGCGACATATAGCCTATGTGCTTCTTTATCTGCTCATGCTGTGTTCTGATGTCATACCCCACAACGGTCACTGTTCCGCTAGTGGGCTGGTTTAGTCCTGTAAGCATGTGCATTGCTGTGGTCTTGCCTGCGCCGTTGGCACCGAGAAATCCGAAAATCTCGCCTCGTTTCACGCTGAACGATATGTCGTCAACAGCATGAAATGCACCAAATGCCTTCACGAGATGTTTCACTTCAATCACATTCTCATTTGCTGCTCCTGAATGTCCTTCATGCTCTATGCTTGGGGGATTGAAAATATCCTTAAATTCCTCTAATATAGCATCTGGAGCTCCTACACCTCTTAGCTTTCCCTGATCGAGAAATGCCACACGCTCGCAGCAGCGCACCTCGTCGAGATATGGTGTGGAGGCAATAATGGTAATGCCCTGCTCCTTCAACGTCAAGAGCATTTCCCAAAACTCTTTGCGACTTACGGGGTCAACACCCGTGGTCGGTTCGTCAAGAATGAGAACGCTGGGCGAGTGGATTAAGGCACACGAAAGTGCCAGTTTCTGTTTCATGCCACCCGAAAGAGCACCTGCTTTTCGATTCTTAAATCGTTCTATCTGTGAGTATATAGCGCGGATGCTATCGTAGCCAGCCTCCAGCGTCGTACCGAAAAGTGTGGCGAAGAACTTGAGATTTTCCTCAATAGTCAAATCCTGATAGAGGGAGAACTTTCCAGGCATGTACCCTACCCTGCAGCGTACCTTCCTCATATCCTTGACCGAGTCGAAGCCGTCCACCCTGGCTGAGCCCTTTTCGGGTAGCAGCAGCGAACACAGTATGCGAAACATTGTAGTTTTCCCTGC
>JAFYFI010000023.1 GCA_017543785.1 Alloprevotella sp. | reverse complement strand
GGAAAGGTCTGACTTTCAAGCGGATACAAAAATCAGACTCGGATTTTCATCTGATTTCTGAAAATCCGAGCCACTTTTCCGCGATTTTTCGCCTCAAAAGCATGAAAATTTCTTTGATGAATTTCAGAATTTCTTTGTTGGATTCCGGAATTACTTTGAGTAATCCGAAAATTTCTTTATTGGATTTTCGCGGAGTCAAAATCTTTGCCGAAATTCCTCAAATCTGCGTTCTATTTTGAAGAAAATCGCGTGTCAAAACTTTTTACTTTTTCGTCAAGATTCTTTACCATTTCTGAGTCCATGCGAGGCGACGGGGCATGCCTCTGGACATCATTCTTTGCCGAGAGCAAAAAAATCCCCCTACGGCTTTCTGCGATGCAGGATGAAGCCGTAGGGGGGCGGAGTCTTTATGTTATGCCAGGCGCCGCGGCACGTGGCTTTTTTCGTTTTGCAGTAGTGACAGGGTTTCGTTTGGCACCCACGCTACAGTTCCTTTTCTGCCTCGCCCATCACTTTGCGCAGGCGCCTGAGTGCTTGTGCGGCACCGCCGGCAGTGGAGAGCAGCTCGGTGGTGAATCCCTTCACTGCGTCGCTGAGTCGCTGCGCCTGTCGGGGACATTTGTCCTCCAGGGCGTCGCTGAGCAGGCGCACCTTTTCTGCGAGCTGTATGCCCTCGATGAAGCGTTCCCAGCGCACGCTGCTGCGGGCATCGGGATAGACGATGTAGGAGTCGCCCGGCGCCCAGAACTTGAAGCGCGTGTCGCGCAGGGGATTGTCCGTCCAGTTGAGCCACGACCAGTGCAGGTAGCCGTCGTAGCCGTAGGCGAGGGCATATACAGACAGGCTCACAGCTTCGGCAGGGTCGCTGTTGCTGAAGACGTTGGGGTGGCTCTCCGTGCAGCAGGTGTAGAAAGTTGTGACGAGTTTGTTTTCCCTGCGATACTGTCGCTGCTTGGGTGGAAACTGCTTGCCGAAGGGTATGCAGTAGTCGGCAAGTTTTTCTGCCAGTTCGGGGTGGTAGTTGCCAGCCAGTGCCATCTTCAGCTCCGGCGCGGCAGCCTGTGCCACGTCCCAAGCTTCGAGCATGCTCTGCAGCCCGCGCTCGTCCATGGCTATGCGGGTGCGCTCCAGCCATCCGCGGCTGCGCAGGTGGCGTGAGAAGTCCTTCAGGAAGGCTGTCCAGAGCTCGCGGTATTCTGGCGTGGCAGTAGTAGTCTTCAGCACGCAGAAACTGTCGGCGGCAGCGTCGAAGTAGCGGAAGCTCATGTCCCAGGGCACCATGGAGAAACAGTTTATCTGCTGCGCCATGCCGTAGCTGTCGGTGAGCGATACCCACTTGTCGAAAATGTCGTAGGCGAATTGCCACGTGCCGTCCTTCAGACGTGTGGTCTCCACCATGGGCTGAAATTTGTCGTTGCTCTGTTCGCCCCACGGCTCGTAGAAGAGAATGGCAGAGGTCACCTTCTGCCCGGCGCGTGAGAGCAGTTCGAGGTAGGGGCGCAGCAAGTCAATGTGTCTTTGCGACCAAGGCTCCACTCCGTAGTAGCGGCTCACGCTGTAGGGCTGTTGCCAGAAGTCGAGGTGCATCCTCTGGTCCTTGGGTAGGGGAAAGGTCTGCGAACTAATGTCGATGGAGAAATTCAGCGAGGCAACCACCTTGCCGCTGGCATCGACCACCTCGAGCACGTCGCTGCAGATGCCTTTCGGCGCATCCCTCGCCACCTCCACCGTGAGCCAGAGGGGCTGCAGGGTGCGGGCTTGCAGTGTGCGCGGCGCGGCGTTGTCTATGCAGTCGGGCACCAGGTAGGGCTTCAGACTGTCGGGGTGGATGCCGCACGTCTTGAAGCTGTCGGTGACGACGTAGCAGAGGAAGTGGGGCTCTGCCTCGAACGCCTTGCTCCCTGCCTTGGCTGCGTGGCTGCTCCTGAGGCGCAGGCTTACGGGAGCCGTGTCGGTCTGGCTGTAGAGCAGTGCCTCTAGCCCTATGCGCTCGCCGCGCCATGCGTGGAGCACGGTGTCGGGGCGCTCGCAGCGTGGCGGCTGGGCATCGGGCAGATAGAGCACGTCGGCGCTTGCCCACGTCAGGCGAAGTCCCTTGCCTGCGCGGCTCCATGCCCTGGCATCGCCCTGCGGAAGGTCCTGAGAGGCGAAAGGCGTCCTGTCCTGCGCAAACATTTCAGACGAAAGCAGCAACGAGGCTGATATGAGAAAGAGATTGAACTTATGGAGTTTCATGTTTCAGAATTTGGAAATCAGGTTTTCTTGTTTTCAAATTTTTTCTTCACCAAGGCCGGAAGTATTTGCTCTTTTCCACGTCGCGGCGTCCGCCTGTGCCGCTGGCAGTTTCCTGACGGAAGAGCCTCAGCACGTCGCAGTGCGTGATGTAGGTGGGAGCACCCTGGCTGGCAATGGCTGAGAGCTCGCTCAGTGCCTTGAACTGGCGGCTCTGTGGCTGCAGCTCGAAGTAGTAGTCGTAGGTCTCCTTGTCGTAGTCGGTCTTGAACCAGCTGTCGCGCGGAATGTATGCACAAGCATAGAGAGCCTCTGTGCGCAGCGAATTGTTGGACGAAGTCTTTGCTACTTCAAGATACTTGAGAGCTTCGCCAATGAAGTCGTGGGAGTAGGGGGCGTTGTCCTCGTTTGCTGTCTGACCATACTGCGTCAGGAACCAGCAGTCGCCCAGGTAGGAAGCCTGATAGTAGAGAGTGGCCAGGCGATATGCCAGCAGGCATTTCTCCTCGCCCGAAGCCTTCTTGTAGCTCTTCTGCAGTGCCATGACGTCCTTGCAGAAGTCTATCTTCTTGTTGCTTGTCAGTCCCGGGTTCTCCCAGTCAGCGTCTTTGGGTATGCGCTGCTTGCCCATCCAGCGGGGCTTGTTGTAGTCATTGTATTTGGCATAGGTGGCTGCGGCTTTGGCGTTGAGATATGCCAGCGGAACCTTCTCCATGTATTTGATAGCCTCTTTCCAGCGTTCCTCGCGGAGCATCTTGGTGCCTATGATGTCGTTGAAGTAGTTTGCGTCGGGCTTCACGTTGTCTATGAAATAGCGCTGCAGCTCAGTGTCGCCGCCGCGGCGTAGCAGGGCATAGTAGGCTATTGCCTCGTCTGCCGTCATGGAGTCGAGCCTCTGCACATAGTGGCTTCCCATGCAGTAGTAGGGCATTGCGTCTTCAGGGTCTTGCCCCATCTTGCTGAGCATGATGACGGAAGTGAAGTTCTGCCCCAGTTTGTCGTAGTAGGGCAGGAGTCCGTGAAAGACCACACGATAGTACACATGGGTGTAGTGGTTTTCGGATTCGCCGTAGTAGTCGTTTTCCGAGGCTACCATTGAGCTTTCTTGCATCTTCTGGTTCAGCCACCTGAACTCCTGCAAGATGTATTTTTCGTAATCCTTTGTGTTGTGCTTGCTGCGTGTGGATACGAGCAGTCGCAGGGCGCGGAGGTTGTCGTACTGAATCTCTGTGCCGTCGGCAGTCTGGGCGCGGCTGAGGTATTCCTCAGCTTTCTCCTGATTGCCGTGCAGATAGTGGAGGAAACCTGCTGCGGAGAGGTAGAGACAGGGAGTTTTCACCTGAGGATTGGCGGCAGCCTCGTCGGCAAACTTTATGAAGTCCATCACGTCGCTCTTTCCAGTGGGCAGAGCCTGGACCATCTCAAACCAATCAGGGTCGTTGGGGTTTCCGCCATCGGCAATAATGTCGAGAGTCTCCTGTGCATTGTTTACGAAACGCTGCACCAGGTAAGGCAGCATGGGCGAGTTGGGGTCTTTGGAGTAGAAGTAGAGTATGCCTGCCAGGTTGCAGTAGTGGCGTGACACCCACTTTATGCTCTCCTCGTCGCCCAGCTGAGCGTAGATGTCGCAAGCCTCGCTCCGCTTCCCCGTTCTCAGCAGCGAGCCGGCATATATGCCTTCCATGCGGTTGCGAAAGGCTGAGTCGGCAAACTTGGAGCCGGTGTTGTTCCAGAAGGCTATGTTGTCGTCGTGGCGCTTCAGGGCTCTGTTGACGCGCATCTGCAGCAGCGCATAATGCTCCTTGAACTTCGTGCCCTTGTAGAGCTTTGTAGCAGAGAGAATCTTTTTGAGCATGGCCTGACGCTCATCTATGACCTCCTTGCTGGGATAGTCCCAGGGGCTGTCGTTGGAGCCGCAGGCTTCGAGATAGTCTTGCAGCAGGGCAATGTAGTTCTGCGTCTCTCGGTCTCCGCGCTGGCGGGCAATGTTGAGCAGAGCCTCGGCGTCGAATTCCGTCACCTCGCCATTGGAATAGTCAGCCCAAAACTTGTCGGTATTGGTGTTGACGGGGTTATACTCGTAGTCGAGCACGCTGAACATGTAGTAGTTGTAGGTAGGGTAAGTACCGCCACAAGCCATGGCGTAGAGTTGGGTTAAGAACATGAAGGTGCTAGCGATGAAGAACCTTCTCATAAAAATCTGCTTCATATTGTGTGATGTTTTCTGATTGTAAGTCAAAGAGTATGACGCTGTTGTTTATTCCTTTCGAGGCTTTCTCCACTGCGCGGTATGTGGCGAGCACGTCCTCGGCGGCAGGGCGCCGTTCTATAATGGTGTCGGTGGGCATGACGGGATATTCGCCTTCGTAGTGGATGACGCCCACGAACTTGTTTTTCCTGAAGAGAGCTCTCCAGCCGAAGATGGGGTATGCGGTGCGCAGCGGCAGGTCGTAGTCCTCGAGATTGGTTATGTAGGGCTTCACGTCGCGCAGGTCGAGGATAGGCTTTTCCACATCTATGCGCGAGACATCGCCTGTGTTGTAGAGCATCAGCACGCCGCAGTCTGCTGGCGGCGGACTCTCGCGAAGCTGGTGCAGGCGGATGGTGACAGAGAGCTGCGCTCCCCTGATGTCGGCATAGCGGCGAAGCTCATGGAGAAACTTGAAATAGTTCTCGCGCGTGGAGGCCGTCCAGTCGCAGTCAATCTGGAGTTCTTTCGGCGCAGCGATGCCGTTGGTTTCGCACATCTGCCAAATTCTGTTCACGAGTTTCTCGGCAATGCCCGTTGGTAGGGTCTTCATACACTCGTTGAGCACATAGACCACAGGCACCACCTCGATGCTGTCGGCGATGGAGTCGGAGAATGTCAGCGTGGCATTGGGCACAGGTCCGTCGGTCTCCGACATCACCATGTCGAAAAACCTCACGAAGAGGCGCTTTATTCCGTGCTGTGCCATGAAGTCCCTTTCCGCCTTGTCCAGGTGCAGGTCTGTGCGCCAGTAGTACATGCCGTTCTCCACGGGCATGGTGCGCTCCTTTTCGCAGGCTGCCAGCAGCGGAAGGAGCATCAGCGGCAGAATATGTTTCAGCTTAAGTGTCATTTTTTCTTAAATGGGTTTTGTGGCATTTTCCAGCCACTCCTTGTCGGCAGCGTCGCTCAGCAGCGGCAGGAGTCGGCTGCGCACATGGCTGTGGTAGGTATTGAGCCAGTCGCGTTCTTCTGCCGTCAGCATGGAGAGCACTATCGGGCGAGCGTCGATGGGGCAGAGGGTGAGCACCTCGAAGCTGCAGAAGTTTCCGAAGGGTGTCTCCTCGTCAGCGTGGCAGAGAAGCATGTTCTCTATGCGCACGCCATATTTCCCTTCAACGTAGATGCCGGGCTCGTCGGTGATGGTCATGCCAGGTTCAAAGGCGTATTGCGACGGAGCGTTGAGGTTCTTGCGTATCTGCTGCGGACCTTCGTGCACACACAGGTTGCTGCCCACTCCGTGGCCCGTGCCGTGACCGTAGTCGTAGCCTTCGCTCCACATGTCCTTCCTTGCCAGTGCGTCGAGGGCGATGCCTGGCGTGCCCTTTGGGAAATGAGCCATCGAGAGGGCTATGTGTCCCTTCAGCACAAGGGTGTAGATGAGCTTTTCCTCGTCGCAGAGAGGTCCGAGGGCAATGGTGCGTGTGATGTCGGTAGTGCCGTCGAGATACTGTCCTCCGCTGTCGAGCAAAAGAAGTCCGTTTGGCTGCAGGGGTATGTTGCTCTCGGCGGTGGGCTCATAGTGCACTATGGCGGCATGGGCGCCGTAGGCAGAGATAGTCTCGAACGACGCGCCGCAGTAGTTCTCGCCCTCGGCACGCAGGCTCTCCAGCTTTTGGGCTACGCTGAGTTCCGTCTGCCGTGGGTTCTCCTCCAGCCAGCGCAGCATGCGCACCATGGCAACGCCGTCGCGCTCCATGGCACGGCGAAAGCCTTGCTGCTCGGTGGGGTTCTTCAATGCCTTGAAGTGCTGCAGAGGCGAGTCGATGATGTATGTCTTTCGGATATCAGAATATACTTTGCTGTAGAGGTTCTTCGTGAGTCCCTTGCATACTAAGACGTACTTCTTTGCTACCTTATGGCTCGCTTCGGGAAGGCTATCGTAGGGCGCCATAGATATGCCGTTGGCGCTGAGGTACTCCCTTACCTCGGCTGGCACCTTCTTCTCGTCGATGCAGAGCGTTGCCGTCTTTTCGGGAAACGATATCAGCAGATAGGCATAGAACACAGAGTTGAAGTCGATGTCGCTGCCACGGAGGTTGAGCATCCAGGCTATCTCGGCAAGGTCGGAAACGATGAGAGAGCAGCTTCCGGCATATTGTCCAAGCCATTCTTCGGTCATCTTCATCTTTTCGGCAATGCTGCACCCTGCATATTCCAGTGGCTGGAGCCTGACGGGGGCGTCGGGCAGGGCAGGGCGGTCGTGCCAGATGGTTTCAAAAGGGTCCTTGTCGCATGATGGCGGCAGATGGTCTATGTCGTCAAAGTGAGGTATGCCTTCGTTGGCTTCTTTGGGTACGAGACCTTCGTCCTTGCCTACAAAGAAATAGCTGTTGCCCCTGAAATGCTCTCGCAGCCAATGCTCCACGCTGGGTACGCCTTCGTCGCCGTCGCGCATAAGCCTTATCTCGCTGCCGTCGAGCTGCTCCTTTGCCTGCAGCCAGTAGCGCGAGTCGGTCCAGAGCAAAGCCTCGTCCTCAGTGACAACGGCAGTGCCGGCAGAGCCATCGAAGCCCGTGAGCCATTCGCGGCATTTCCAGTGGGCGGCAATGTATTCGCTGCCGTGAGGGTCGGCTGTGGGAACGACGAAAGCCTTGAACCGGTTTTCCTTCATCCATTGTCTGAGAGCTGCTATGCGTTCCGTGGAAATATGAGCCATAAAAAATGTCAAAAATAATTTATACCTTATTATATATATACTTCCAGCAGCAAAATTAAGTAAAGAATTTTGATTCCCCAATATTATTCGTAATTTTGCAAGAAGAAAAAATCAAACAACAAAATAATTTACTAAAACTTTAAGACCAATGGCTCTAACAAACGAAAAACTCGTCATTGTCGGTGCTGCCGGCATGATAGGTTCAAACATGGTACAGACAGCCCTCACTATGGGCTTGACAACAAACATCTGCCTCTACGACGTATTCTCACCCGAAGGCGTTGCTGAGGAAATGCGCCAAAGCGGTTTCGAAAACGTAACCATCACGGCTACCACCGACGTGAAGGAAGCTTTCACAGGCGCAAGGTACATCATCTCGAGCGGCGGCGCTCCCCGTAAGGAAGGCATGACGCGCGAAGACCTTCTGGCTGGCAACTGCAAAATTGCCGAGGAGCTCGGAAAGAACATCAAGCAGTATTGCCCCGACGTGAAGCATGTTG
>JAFYFI010000179.1 GCA_017543785.1 Alloprevotella sp. | reverse complement strand
CCACCATACATACGTTCCCATGATACAGAACACATCGAGTGCACCGAAAAACAAGACGTGCATAACTTTTTCTCCCGTATCCTTGCAGTTAGGTGTCGTTACCGTTATATAGAACACGTATAGGCTGCAAGCTAGCATAATGAGAAATAATAGGAGAGCTATGCCACCCCCCTGGTACGAGGACTTCGCGTCTATTTCTCGTTCCTTCTTTTCTTGTTTTTTCTTCTCTTCCAACTCCAAAAAGAGCTTTGCCTCGTCATAGTCGTATTCCATTTTCAGAGCTACGCGCTTTGCCCATATCAAGCGCCCATCAATATAGTAGCATTCTCGCATCCGGCGGAAGACAATTCGGTAGCGCTCAGGTTTACCGCCTTCTCTGCGGAGCTGCTCGTTGAGCTTGCGTCGCTGTTCAAGGTAGCTTTCGTGAATTTTGCGTCCTTCCTCGCGCAGGGCACGGTACTTCTTTTCATAGAACTGGTTGAGCTCGCTCATCGTCTGGAACGTGCGGGATTTCTTACTGGTTGCCGTCTGCGCTACAGCCTGAATTGGTTGTGATGTATTGTTTGAATTAACCATTTTTTGTTTAGCATTTTCAGGGATTAAAAAAGAGCGCCGCTGCTTGATGCAAACATACGCAAACGCCTGCAAAATTGCAAGCGCTTGCGCCATAAAATTTACTTTCAGCCTTTTTCGTTAGATATCTTCTGCTCGTCGATGAACTTCCTAAGAAAAGGAGTATCTTACTTTCTTCGTGCAAAGTAAAATACTCCTTCTGTTTCTATAAAAGACAATAAACTAATCTGTTATACCTGGACTGGGCGTGTCATACCATTTAGGCTTTAGTCTTTTTTCAATACGTTTAGCTTCTTTTCTCTTTTTCCTTTTCATTATGTCTTGACGCCATTTTCGCTTTTCTTTAGGCGAAGCTGTGCAGTCCAATATGAATCCATAAAATAAAAGCAGGCAATAGCCTATAATTATAGCTAATAAAATGATACCTAAGGGATCCATTTCCATTTCTTTTTCTATTATCTCTTGCAAACATATGCAAACGCCTGCAAAAATGCAAGCGTTTGCGTTATAAAATTAATTTTGTTCTTTTTCTTCTGCTCGTCGATGAACTTCCCCAGGTCGCGGTGCATGCGCTCCACCTCACGAAGGGAGAAAAAAATAACTGCCCACCTCCCGTTGCAAAGACAAGACAGCCTCTCCTAATGGACAGACGAATTGTACGGAAGGCAGGCATTATAACTACTTTTTTTGTGAAGAAAGAACATTTTTTTCACTGCCCCTGCATGTGCAGACTTGACATTAGTAAGAATTCATGTTTGCGATGCTAAGGTAGAGTTTATCTTTCACATCTGCAAACGAAAGCCCAAAAAGGTTGTAAAAAACTGAGAGAGACGTACTAGTTTAATAAATAATCAGTAAATTTGTAGCTGAGAACTGTCACAAGAATCTTCTCTGTATATAAAGAGACTGAAGAACGAAAATTCTATTTATAAAAATATGGAGTCCAAGACTATTTCACCAGAGTTGGAACAGACGCAGAAACGCATTGTCGAAAGCGCTTCCCTACTCTTTTTCCGTAAGGGAATCAGGGCTGTTACGATGGATGACATAGCTCATTCGCTGAAGATGTCCAAACGCACGCTCTACGAGATTTTTTCGGATAAGGAAGAGTTGCTTCGTGCCTGCTACGAGAGTTGGGATGCCAAGAGGAACAACAGAGTGAGAATGTTGCTGGACAAGACGGACAACGTCGTGGAGATTATCCTCAGCGAGATACTCATCTCTACAGAAATGATGAAGCATATCTCCGTAAAGTTCTACAATGAGTTTTACCGCTATCCTAGTCTCAGAGACTTTGCCGTCAAGAAGAGTCGTGAGCGGCATGCCTCTGCCGTAGAATTTCTGGAGCGAGGCGTAAGCCAAGGACTCATATTGTCTGGAATAGACATCAACGTATTTTTACAGGTAGTTTCGGCTATGGGAGAATTTGTAGCTCAGAGTTCCACACTATGTTCCATGGAACCCACAACAGTTTTCCGGAGCACTTTTGTTGCCTATTTGCGTGGTATTGCAAGCGAAGACGGCAGGCGCATCATAGATGAATTCGTGAGTCGCCATTTTACTTCCCCTAAAAAATAACTTAAGAGTTTTTTGCATTGATATGATAGTTTGCATAGCAGAAAAGCCAAGCGTAGCGCGCGACATTGCCCGCATCATAGGAGCCACCTCACAGCATGACGGATACATGGAAGGCAATGGCTATCAGGTTACGTGGACTTTCGGACATCTCTGTGAGTTGAAGATGCCCGAGGACTATGCCCCTATTTGGAAGGCTTGGAGCCTTGGGCAACTGCCTATGGTGCCTCAGCGTTTCGGAATACGTCTGAAAAACGATGCTGGAGTGAAAAAACAGTTTGAGACGATAGAACGACTCATGCAAAATGCCGACAGCATCATCAACTGTGGCGATGCCGGGCAAGAGGGCGAGCTCATACAGCGCTGGGTAATGCAGAAGGCTAAAGCCGCCTGCCCCGTGCAGAGACTTTGGATTTCTTCTATGACCGACGAGGCTATACGCGAAGGCTTTGCCAACCTGCAGCCTCAGGAGAAGTATCAGAAGCTCTACGAGGCAGGGCTCTGCAGGGCTATAGGAGACTGGCTCCTGGGCATGAACGCCACCCGGCTCTACACCCTGAAATACGGGCAGCGAAGCTATGGCACTCCGCCGCTGAGCATTGGTCGCGTGCAGACTCCTACGCTTGCACTCATCGTGAGGAGACAGCAAGAAATCGAGAATTTCAAGCCTGATCCCTACTGGGTGCTTACAACCGAATACCGCGACACCACATTCACGGCTTTGATGGAAGAGGGCGAGCGGGGATTTCGCTCGGAGGAAGAAGGCGCGAAGGCTATGGAGAGGATAAAGGACGAGCTTTTCAACGTTGTCTCCGTAGAAAAAAAGAAAGGCAAGGAAGCACCGCCCCGACTCTTCGACCTTACGAGCCTGCAGGTGGAATGCAACAAAAAGTTCGGTTTCAGCGCAGAGACCACCCTACAACTCATACAAAGTCTTTACGAGAAGAAAATCACCACCTATCCGCGTGTAGATACCACTTTCCTGCCCGACGACGTATATCCCAAATGCAAAGGCATTCTCAACGGCATTGCCGGCTACTATGGAGATTTGCTGCAACCCCTGCGAGGTGCAAAACTTCTTAAGAGCAAGAAAGTATTCGACTCCTCCAAAGTGACCGACCACCATGCCATAATCCCGACTGGCGTAGCCCCGAACAACCTGACCGACATAGAAAGGCAGGTGTTCGACCTCGTGGCACGTCGTTTCATAGCGGCTTTCTACCCCGATTGCGAATTTGCTACGACAACGGTCCTGGGCGAAGCTGCCGACGTGAGTTTCAAGGTTACAGGAAAGGTTATTCTCAAACCAGGCTGGCGAGCCACACTGCCGCAGCGTGGGGAGAAGAACGCACCGGAAGAAGACGAGGCTTCAGCCAACCAGGATGCCGATGCCGGCAATCTGCCTGAGTTCAAGAAAGGCGAGAGCGGACCGCACAAGCCCGGACTTACGCAGAAAACCACACAGCCGCCAAAGCCCTACACCGAAGCTACTCTTCTGAGGGCTATGGAGACTGCAGGCAAAAACGTTGACGACGAACAGCTGCGCGAGGCTCTGAAAGAAAACGGCATAGGGCGCCCCTCAACACGAGCTGCGATAATAGAGACTTTGTTCAAGAGAAACTACATCAGGCGAAACCGCAAGGCGCTGATGGCAACTCCTACAGGCGTAGAACTCATTGGCATCATAAAAGAAGAACTTCTCAAAAGTGCTGAACTCACCGGAATATGGGAAAAGCGCCTCCGGGAGATAGAGCGCGGAGAATATAGCCCTGCGCAATTTGTAGATGAGATGAAGCGCATGATAGGCGAAATAGTGCAGCAGGTCCTGAGCGACAACTCAAACCGAAAGGTGAGCAGCGTTGCGCCACCTGCCCCGCAAGAGCAAAAGCCTAAAGCCGCAAAGCCTAAGACGACCATCCGCGTAGGCATGAAATGCCCCGTTTGCGGCAAAGGCAAGGTCATCAAGGGCAACACTGCCTACGGATGCTCCCGTTGGAAAGAGGGATGCTCCTTCCGCCAGCCATTAAAAAAGACTAAAAACTAAAAAACCAAAATGACTAACGCAAAATACATCTCACGCATTGAAATCTCCAGCCTCTGGAGAGGCCACAAGCACATCGTTTGGGAGCTACGCCCCGACGTAAACATTCTCAGCGGAAAAAACGGCGAGGGAAAGAGCACCATCATCAATAAGCTCATCCGCCACATGCGTACAGCCCCCCTGTCGGGCGAACTTCCACAAAACTCCAAACTGGGTGTGCGCGTGGACTTTGAGCCTGCCGAGGCTACAGGCATACGCTATGACATCATACGCAGCTTCGACCGTCAGCTCGTTCAGAGCGAGGGGCTCAAGGACATACCTGGCGAGAGCATTGCTACCGAGCTCGACTGGCAACTGTACATCCTGCAGCGCCGCTATCTCGACTATCAAGTGAACGTAGGAAACCGCATGGTGCAACTCCTCACCAACGGAGCTCCCGACGCACAGGCTCAGGCTATGCGAGCCACGGCTGCCAAGACACGTTTTCAGGATATCATCGACGAGTTGTTCTCGAGCACAGGCAAACGCATAGACCGCGAAAGCAACGAGCTACGCTTCATACAGTACGACGAGAAGATAAGCCCCTATGTGCTCTCGAGCGGAGAGAAACAGATGCTGCTCATCCTGCTCACGGCACTGACGGAGGACAACCAGCACTACGTGTTCTTCATGGACGAGCCTGAAGCAAGCCTGCACCACGAATGGCAGCAGGTGCTCATAGCACTGGTGCGCGAACTGAATCCCAACGCGCAGATAATCCTCACTACCCACTCTCCCGCCGTGATAATGGACGGCTGGGAAGACTATGTAACGGAGGTGTCGGAAATCACTCAGGACTAAGGCGGAAGTAACTCCTCCCCCTCTCCACATAGCACATATACTAATATAAGACAAAACGAAAAGAAGTCATAGCATGTCCCACCGACTCACACAAAACCTTAACTCTTCCTACATAGAGGCTATGAACCGCCTCAACGGAAAGAAGGCAAGGAGGCGCATAATAGCGTATGTAGAAAGCTATGATGACATATATTTCTGGACAAACCTGCTGCGGCGCCTTGAAACGGACAAATACTTTTTCGAAGTGAAGCTCCCCTCAAGCACTTCCCTGCAGAAAGGGAAGAAAACCGTTCTCTCCAACGAACTCGGCGAACGCCTCGGCAACTACATGATAGCCTGCGTCGATGCCGACTACGACTACCTCATGCAGGGAGCCACACCTGCCTCCAGAGTGCTGATAGGCTCGCCCTACGTTTTCCACACCTACGCCTACTCCATAGAGAACCTGCAGTGCTACGCCCCTGCCCTGCGACAGGTCTGCGCCAGCGCAACACTCAACGACCGCTTCATCTTCGACTTCGAAAAGTTCATAACGGAGTTTTCCAAAATCATCTGGCCCCTCTTCGTATGGAACGTGTGGAGCTATCGCTACGGGCACTACAAGAACTTTTCCATGCTGAATTTCTATCATATCATAGAAATAACCAAGCTCGACTTCTACCACCCCGAAAAGACCCTCGAAGCCCTCCGCCACAGAGTGAACTCCAAGATAGCCCGCCTGCAGCGCGAATATCCTGAAGGCAAAAAGACCTACAAGCCTTTTCTGCAGTCGCTGCTCAACCTAGGACTGTCGCCAGAGCGCACATATCTTTACATGCGTGGGCACGACCTCTTCGACGGCATCGTGGCACCCATGCTGCAGGCAGTGTGCGAGGCACTCAGACGCGAGCGTGAAAGGGAAATACGTAGCCTTGCCATACATGCCACTCAGAAACAAAACGAACTGGCGGCATATCAGCACAGCGTGCAGAGCGTAGAGACTGTGCTGCGCCGACATACCGACTACGAAGACTGCCCCGAGTTCCTGCATACACAAGCCGACGTGCTCCAAATGCTCAAAAACATAGAGCAGAAGGAATCTGTCAGGCAGAGCCAATATACCCATGCAGCACAGAAGTAAGGTTTTGAAATACTGTTATTAGGGTTTGAAATATATTCTGAACTCAAATATTAAATTATATCTTGAATCTCTTTAAAAGGCCGTAACATGACATTTCACTCACGCTCTTACTTTTATGAACCATTCATTGTTATATCGTCTATAGACAAACTTATTATTAGTCGAATCAGCCTTTATGAAGTCAGCTTTTATAAAAAAGATATTTCCTAATATAACTTCTTCAATTTTTCGCTGACTGATTTTAAGATGAGTTATATTATATTTAAGATATAAATGATTTTCCTCAAAAAAATTAATCCACCTTGCTAGCGTCAAAGAATCATTATGTGAAATTATAGTATTTTTATGTGGCGACAAAATTAGTCCAGTTCTTGCCCTTGCACGTTTCATGAGAATTTGATCCCCTTTGTAATTAGCAACATAATTATATTCATTATCTATTTGATATATATCCATGCTATCTACATCAAAGAACTCCATATTTGAAATTTCTATAAGCCTTTCTTGTGTGGATTTTGGTGAAGAATATCTGTAATATAAGGCATAATAATTCTCTTTGAAATACCAGAAAAAACTCAACACCAAACAAAGATGAATGAATGATGATATTATTATAATGGCTATATGATGCTTTTTCATTTTTTATTCTTTCTGTAGTTCTTAGTTTTTGCATGATGCACTCCTAGAAGAACGAAATATTGATAACGGAAATGCCCAAATTTATGTCAGCTCCCGCCACAATATTCTGAGGATTTCAAT
>JAFYFI010000178.1 GCA_017543785.1 Alloprevotella sp. | reverse complement strand
TGAAAAAGATTTTATTACTTGCCGCGATGATCATGTCGTTCAATACGGCATTTTCGCAGACTGTCGACAAAATTTTCGAAAAAATCTCCAAGGACAACAAAGAGGTGGAATGTATCGAACTGAACAAGGATATGCTGGCGATGGTGGCTGCCCAGGACAAAGATGAGAATTCAGAATTAGGAGATGTCATCAAAAAAATCGACAACATGAAGCTCATGGACATCTCCGACGAAGACATCATAGGAGAAATGCGCCTGATGCTCCCGGCACTGGAAAAGAACGGATACAAACTCCTGATGAGTGCGTCGGATGAAGGAAACGCTGTGAGCATCTATACCCTCCCGGGCAAAAAGAATATAAAGGAACTCTTCCTCATAGCCCAGGAAGGAAGCAAAGGCTGCAAGCTCATTCTCTTTAAGGGAGATATAGACCCCAAGAGCATAGAGAAGCTGGCTAGCTTTGGCTCCGACGACGACTAATGCGGCTCGCCCGCAAAACGTCATGCCCATAGGCACGGCAAAAAAATCTGCACTTAGCATAACTCAATAAAAACTCTGGCTTCGGTCAGAGTTTGTTTTTTTTACAACAAAGAGCAGCCTTATAGGTGGAGTGCGAAGGAAAAGTTGTATATTCGCGCCATAAATTGCGTAAGTGTGGCTTTTTGGAAAAATCGCCACCCAAGGAAAAAGAAAAAATCAGATGAAAATAGAAACAAAACTTGCCGCTGCCGCAAGCGAGGCACTGCGCTCGCTGTATGGACTTGAAGTGAAGGCAGAAGACATCCAGTTGCAAAAGACAAAACGCGAATTTGAGGGACATATCACTATCGTGGTGTTCCCATATCTGCGTGCCTCGAGAAAAGGTCCCGAACAGACCGCCACGGAGATAGGGCAGTGGCTCGTGGACAACGTGCCATTCGTCAGCGCCATGAATGCCGTGAAGGGCTTTCTGAACATAAGCATCAGCAAGGAGGCTTGGATAGAACTCCTCGAAGAGATAGACAGCGACGAGAAGTATGGCATCAAGACTCCCAACGAAAAGAGCCCGCTGGTGATGGTGGAATACAGCAGCCCCAACACCAATAAGCCTCTCCACCTGGGACACGTGCGCAACAACCTGCTGGGCTGGGCTCTGTCACAACTGCTACAGGCCGACGGCAACAAGGTCGTGAAGACCAACATAGTGAACGACCGCGGCATACATATCTGCAAGTCCATGCTGGCATGGCAGAAGTTTGGCAACGGAGAGACACCGCAGAGCAGCGGTAAGAAGGGCGACCACCTCATTGGCGACTACTACGTTTGTTTCGACAAGCACTACCGCGCAGAGGTTGCCGCCCTTGCCGACAGATTCCGGCAAGAGGGCATGGACGAGGAAAAAGCCCGCGAACGTGCTGAGCAGGAGGCTCCACTGATGCAGGAAGCACGCGAGATGCTACGACGCTGGGAAGCCGGCGACCCAGAGGTACGCGCACTCTGGGAGAAGATGAACAACTGGGTGTACGAGGGCTTCGACGAGACATACAAGGTCATGGGCGTAGGCTTCGACAAGATATACTACGAGAGCCAGACCTATCTCGACGGAAAGAAGAAAGTGCTCGAAGGACTGGACAAAGGCATCTTCTACCGCCGCGAGGACGGCTCCGTGTGGGCTGACCTCACCGACGCTGGGCTCGACGAGAAACTTTTGCTTCGCGCCGACGGAACAAGCGTATATATGACTCAGGACATAGGCACTGCCACACAGCGCTTCAACGACTATCCCATCGACAAGATGATATACGTAGTGGGCAACGAGCAGAACTACCACTTCCAGGTGCTCAGCCTGCTGCTCGACCGCCTGGGCTTCGACTGGGGCAAGGACCTGGTGCACTTCTCCTACGGCATGGTGGAGCTGCCCAGCGGAAAGATGAAGAGCCGCGAGGGTACCGTCGTCGATGCCGACGACCTCATGGCTGAGATGGTGAGCCAGGCACGCCGCACCGTAGATGAGGCTGGAAAGTTTGACGACATGCCCGAGAGCGAACGAGCCGAAGTGGCACGCATCGTAGGGCTCGGAGCTTTGAAATACTTCCTGCTGAAAGTTGATGCAAGGAAGAACATGATGTTCAACCCCGAAGAGAGCATCGACTTCAACGGCAACACAGGTCCTTTCATCCAATATACCTATGCCCGCATACGTTCCCTGATGCGCAAGGCTGAAGAGAAAGGCTACTCCATAAACGCCATCGACACCGACGCCATATGCCTGAGCCAGAAGGAACAGGAACTCATACAGCACACCGCAGAGTTTGCCGACGTGGTGGGACAGGCGGCTGCCGACTACAGCCCCAGCTCCGTGGCAAACTATTGCTACGAGCTCACCAAGGAGTTCAACCAGTTCTACCACGACTTCAGCATCATGCGCGAGGAGAACGAGGCACAGAGAAACTTCCGCCTGCTGCTGTCGAAAAACGTAGCAAAGGTGGTGCGCGAAGGCATGGGCATTCTCGGAATAGAAATGCCTGAGAGAATGTAGTTCTCTTTGTTGATTCGTTTGTTGACAGTCCAGAAAGAAATAACTACTCCGCCCACATGGCAAAGGCAAAGCAGAAATACTATGTAGTATGGAGCGGCAAGGAGCCCGGCATCTACACCAGCTGGGACGAATGTAAGGCTCAGGTGATAGGACAAACCGGCGCACGCTACAAGTCGTTTCCGACCATGCAGGAGGCTGAGGAAGCCTACAGCAAACCTGCTCCCGAAAGGAGAGAAAAGACTGTGCGCAAGGCACACTCAGAGAAGAGCCTACCCATGCCGGAGATAACTGCCGAGGCGTGGGCAGTGGATGCTGCCTGCAGCGGAAACCCCGGACAGATGGAATATCGCGGAGTGGAGCTCGTCACGGGAAAAGAATTGTTCCACTACGGTCCCGTCTGGGGAACAAACAACATAGGAGAGTTCCTTGCCATAGTGCATGCCCTGGCGCTCATCAAGAAACAGGGCCTGCGCCGCACCGTTTTCACCGACAGCCGTAACGCACTGCTCTGGATAAAAGGAAAAAAGTGTAAGACAAAACTCGAACACAACAAAAAGAGCGAAGAACTCTACAAAGTGATTGAGCGTGCCGAACGCTGGCTCAGAGAAAACACGTGGGACACTCCTGTAGTGAAGTGGAACACCAAGGAATGGGGTGAGATACCTGCAGACTTTGGAAGAAAAAAATAGACCTTGGTTCTGAGGCTTCAGCGTTCTGATGTTTTCTTTATAAAAACACTTCTCCACAAATCTAAACCAGAAAAAACCTACAATCCCTCCCCCTTAAAAGCAAACAACAATGAAACAATTCATACAACTGATGATGCAGTACCTCTCGCCGTACAAGCGCTACGTCGTAGGTGCTTTGGGATTCAACCTGCTCTCAGCTATACTGAACGTATTCTCCTTTCTGAGCATCATGCCAATGCTCAACATTCTGTTCAAGATAGACACCACGGAGTATGTCTATATGGCATGGGGCAGCGAAGGGTATGGATTTAAGGACGTACTTGTGAACAACATGTACTACTACACTCAGCAGCTCATCAATGTCTATGGTCCGTCGCAGACGCTCTTGATGCTTGGCGGTTTTCTCATCATTGCCACTCTGCTGAAGTGTTCTTCCTATTTCGCCGGCGTAGGCATAATGGTGCCAATGCGTACCGGCATCGTGCGCGACATTCGCCGCGACATCTATCATAAGGTAGTGTCGCTGCCGCTGTCGTTCTTCTCCTCTGAGCGCAAGGGCGACATCATTGCCCGCATGAGCGGCGACGTGGGAGAGATAGAAAACTCCATCACAGGCTCTATGGAGATGCTGGTGAAAAACCCCATCCTGCTCATCATATACTTCGGCGTACTCGTATATACCAGCTGGGAGCTCACGCTCTTCACGGTCATCGTGCTGCCCCTGATGACGTGGATCATGGCTAAGCTTGGCAGAAAGCTGAAGCGGCAGTCGCTGGAGGCGCAGCAGAAGTGGAGCGAGACAATGTCGCAGCTCGACGAGACGCTGGGCGGCATGAGGATAATAAAGGCGTTTACGGCTGAAGGCAAGATGCTGAAACGCTTCGACAAGACTACCGACGAGTTTCGCGATGCCGTGATGCGCGTGTCTATGCGCCAGGCGTCGGCACACCCCGTGAGCGAATTTCTGGGCACGGTGCTCATAGTGCTCGTCATGTGGTATGGAGGCACGCTCATCCTCTCCGGGCGCAGCGGCGGACTCGATGCACCCACCTTCATCTTCTATATGGTCATCCTCTACAGCATCATACAGCCCATCAAAGACCTCTCGCGTGCGGCTTACAACATTCCGCGAGGACTGGCAAGCGTGGAGCGCGTGAACAAAATCATCAAGACCGAAAACAACATTAAGGAAACAGACAATCCGAAGAGCATAGACACTTTCAAGAACGAAATAGAGTTCCGCGGAGTAAGCTTCAGCTACAACGGAACTACGGAAGTGCTGCACGACGTCAATATCCGCGTGCCCAAAGGCAAGACCATCGCCATAGTAGGCCAGAGCGGTTCGGGCAAGAGCACCCTTGTCGATTTGCTGCCGCGCTTCCACGACGTGACAAGTGGAGAAATTCTCATCGACGGAGTCAACGTGAAAGACCTGAAGATAGCCGACCTGCGCGGACTCATAGGCAACGTGAACCAGGAAGCCATACTCTTCAACGATACGTTCTACAACAACATCACCTTTGGCGTGGAGAATGCCACGATGGAGGAGGTCATTGAAGCTGCCAAGGTGGCTAACGCTCACGACTTCATCATGGAAAGCGAAAAAGGCTATGATACCAACATCGGCGACCGCGGCTGCCGTTTGAGCGGCGGACAGCGTCAGCGCATCTCCATAGCTCGCGCCATTCTGAAAAACCCCGAAATCCTCATCCTTGACGAAGCCACGAGTGCACTCGACACCGAGAGCGAACGCCTGGTGCAGGAGGCGCTGGAGAGGCTCATGAAGACGCGCACCACCATAGCCATTGCCCACAGGCTTTCCACCATAAAGAACTCCGACGAGATATGCGTGCTCTACGAAGGACGCATAGTGGAACGCGGCACACACGACGAGCTGCTTGCCAGGGAAGGATACTACAAGAAACTTAACGAGATGCAGCAGCTCTGAGGCTGACAAAAAACAAGACATAACGTGAAGCAGAAAATTCTCATCACAGGCGCCAGCGGCTTTGTAGGCAGTTTCCTCGTCGAGGAAGCGCTGCGCCGCGGCATGGAGGTATGGGCAGCTGTGAGGCCTACGAGCAGCCGCCAGTGGCTCAGCGACGAGCGCATAAACTTTCTGCCTTTACACATGGCAGACTACGGCGTTCTGCGCGAAGAGATAGAGGCGCATGTCAGGGAGCACGGCTCTTTCGACTTTGTCATCCATGCTGCCGGGGCTACGAAAGCCAAGAATCGCGAAGCCTTTCTGAAGAACAACACCACTACGACGCTCAACCTGGCAAAAGTCCTCGTGGAGGCTGAGGCGCTGAAGGGGCGCATGGTCTATATGAGCAGCCTCAGCGTTATGGGAGCCATACACGAGAACGACGGAAAAGAACTCACCGACGAAGATACAGCCCAGCCCAACACTGCCTACGGCGAGAGCAAACTTGCCGCCGAGCGCGAGCTGGAGAAGATAGAGAAACTCGACTACATCGTGCTGCGCCCGACGGGAATATATGGTCCGCGCGAAAGAGACTATTTCCTGATGGCAAAGAGCATCAGTCAGCACATCGACTTTTCCGTGGGCTTCAAGCCTCAGGTCATCACCTTCATCTACGTCCGCGACGTGGTGCAGGCTGCCTTCCTGGCACTCGAAAATGGCAGGAGCCGCAAGGCATATTTCCTCTCGGACGGGGCAGAGTATTCAAGCCGCGACTTCTCCGACCTCCTGCAGAAGGAGATGGGGGTGAGGCGCGTGCTGCACGTCTGCGCCCCGCTGTGGGTTTTGCGCCTGGTATGCACCGTAAGCCAATGGCTGGCAGGACTGAGAAACAAGCAGACTACTCTCAACATGGACAAGTACAACATCCTGTGCCAGCGCAATTGGAGGTGCAGCATAGAGCCAGCACGCAGCGAGCTGCACTTCAAGCCCGAATGGACCCTCGCCAGAGGAGTGGAAGAGACCGTAGGCTGGTACAAGGCTGCTGGCTGGATATAGAACAGAAAGAAGCGAAATAAAAATAAATAGAAGAAAGAAAACAAAAAACTAGATTGAAAATGGCAAAATCAAACAAAGACAAAACCATTGCTGATGCTTTGCAACACTGCCTCGACGAGCAGGAACCCAAAAAGAAACTCCTACCCATAGAAATGGCAAACCTTGCCTACGCGGCGCTGACCCTCTTGCTTACTTTCGTGCTGTGGGGAGGCATCGACGCACCTGTACTCAGGGTAGTGGAGCGTTTGGCTATCATCGGCATGACCTTCCTGCTTTGGTTCTTCTCGCAGAAGAAACCCTGTCCGCTCACCAGGTTTGTCAGAAATATCTTCCCCGTTCTGCTCATCACCTTCTGGTATCCGGACATCTTCCACTATTGCTCCGTATTTCCAAACATGGACCACATCATAGCCCTGGCGGAGCAGACACTCTTCGACTACCAGCCCAGTCAGGAGTTCTTCAAGACTATGCCCGAGAAGTTCTGGAGCGAGCTGTTCTACATGGGATATTTCTCCTACTACGTCATGATAGTCCTCGGCATTGTGATGCCGCTGACCATCTCGCGCCGACTGTTTGAGAAGACGGCTTTCATCATCATTGCCAGCTTCATGCTCTACTACGTCATCTTCCTGTTCATGCCGGTAGCCGGACCTCAGTATTATTTTGAATACGTGAACCTGGCAGAAATAAAGATGGACTACTATCCGCCCTTGAACGACTTCTTCCGCACACACATAGAACTGAACAATAGCGTGGGCGAGCCTGGCTTCTTCCACTCTTTGGTCGATATCGTGCAGCGAGCCGGCGAGCGCCCCATAGCAGCCTTCCCCTCCAGCCATGTGGGCATAGGCACCATCTTGATGATAGTCTTCTTCAAGCATTTCCGCAGGCTGAGCTACTTCCTCATGCCTTTCTACATCCTGCTGTGCTTCTCCACCGTGTACATACAGGCTCACTACCTCATTGACGTCTATGCCGGACTCTTCACGGCTCCGCTGTTCTACATCATCACGCGCTTCATCTACAAGAGGCTCCACGTCAAGGAGAAGCATCACAGCCACCACCAGTCATCGCATAAGTAATTTTCAGGATAACCATACAAACCCCCAAATCCCCAATCCACAATGTCAAACCTACACCATCTACGCGCCGCTGTGCTCGGCTTGGCAGTAAGCCTCGCCGCGTCGGCAGCCCTCGCACAGGGTGGCATAAGCCAGTCCATGCTCACAAAGATAAAGAAGGACAACGCGCAGAATGCCTCCGACCGCATACTCAGCAATGCCATGGCGCGCTACAACATCAACGACCTTGCGCTGCGAGCCAACAATCCTGCCAGCCGCGACGTGTGGTTCTCCAACGAAGTACCCTCCAAAGGCATCAGCGACCAGAAGCAGAGCGGCAGGTGCTGGCTCTTCTCAGGACTCAACGTGATGCGTGCCAAGATGATAAAGAACTACAGCCTGGGAGAGTTCCAGTTCTCGCAGGCATACGTCTTCTTCTACGACCAGCTGGAGAAGTCCAACCTCTTCCTGCAGGCTGTTGTCGATAATGCCAAGGACCCCATCGACAGCCAGCAGAACGCATGGCTCTTCCAGCACCCACTCTCCGACGGCGGCACGTTCTGCGGAGTGCGCGACTTGGTGTCGAAATACGGCCTTGTGCCGGCTGAGGTTATGCCCGAGACTACCAGCGCCAACAACACTTCGCGCATGTCGCAGCTCATCTCGCTCAAGCTGCGCGAGTTTGCTCTCGAGCTTCGCTCCATGGTGGCAGCCGGAAAGAAGCCCGCAGCCATCGAAGCCCGCAAGGCTGAACAGCTCTCCACAGTGTGGCACATGCTCAGCATCTGCCTCGGCACACCGCCCGAAAAGTTCACCTGGACTCGACGCGACGCGTCGGGCAAGGCTGTCGATACGCGGGAATACACACCCAGGCAATTCTTCGAGGAATATGTAGGCGGCGACCTGAAAAACGACTTCGTGATGCTCATGAACGACCCCTCGCGTCCATATTATAAGGTATATACGGTAGATATGGACCGCCACGTCTATGACGCGCCCGACTGGACATACCTCAACCTGCCCATGGACGAGATTGAGGACATTGCCATTGCAAGCATCAAGGACAGCACCATGATGTACATGAGCTGCGACGTGGGTAAGTTCTACGATGCCAAGTCGGGAGTACTCAGCCTCGACAACTACGACTACGGCGAGCTCCTGGGCACCACCTTCGGCATGAACAAGGCCGACCGCATACGCACCGGAGCCTCTGCCTCTTCGCATGCCATGACGCTCATGGCTGTGGACCTCGCCACCGACGGCAAGGCTATGAAGTGGAAAGTGGAAAACAGCTGGGGACCAACGGCAGGACAGAAGGGACACCTCATCATGACCGACGGATGGTTCCGCGAATACCTCTTCCGCCTCGTGCCAGAGAAGAAATATGTGCCCGAAGCCACACTTCAGCTCATGAACCAGACGCCTGTGCGCCTGCCGGCATGGGACCCCCTGTTCCAGGGCGAGGAATAGACCTCAGCTCTGCACAGCACACACAAGAGTCGCGCATTCCAGGAATGTGCGACTCTCTTTTTTGCTACGGGTAAAGGATTTTGACGAAAAAGTAAAAAGTTTTGACACGCGATTTTCTTCAAAATAGAGCGCAGATTTGAGGGATTTTTGCAAAGATTTTGACTCCGCGAAAATCCAATAAGGAAATTTTCGGATTACTCAAAGTAATTTTCAGATTCCTCAAAGAAATTCTGAAATTCCTCAAAGAAATTTTCACGTTTTTCAGCCGAAAAATCGCAGAAAAGTGGCTCGGATTTTGAAAAATCAAACGAAAATCCGAGCCAAATTTTTGTATCCACTTGAAAGTCAGACCTTT
>JAFYFI010000177.1 GCA_017543785.1 Alloprevotella sp. | reverse complement strand
GGAAAAGTGGCTCGGATTTTCAAAAATCAAACGAAAATCCGAGCCTAAATTTTGTATCCACTTGAAACTCAGACCTTTCCATAAAATGCAAAAAACGGGCATTTTTCGGACCAAATTTTTCGGAGATGATTTTTATGCCCGTTTTTCGAGCTCAAAAACGGGGGGTCTGGGATAAAGGATTTTGACAAGCCTGTGTTCCTCTGCTCGCCTCGCGCCGGCAGCATATTCTTTGCCTGTGCAGGCAGGTGTGCGGACACAAGAAAGGCGGGCAACCATCTTTGCGATGGCTGCCCGCCGATATTGGTTTTATTCTGTGTTAGTCGAAGCTGTGCTTACTTAACAAGAACTTTCTGACCGTTGATGATGTAGAGACCCTTCTGAGCCTTCATCACGCGGCGTCCGCTCAGGTCGTAGATGCGGTCGGACTTAGCAGGTGTAGCTACCTCGAGGGTTGCGATGCCTGTGGGATCGTAGCCAGAGATAGGTATCTGCAGGTCGCCGGTCTCTGTGGTCTGTGCTTCGTCGCTCATGTAGAAGTAACCGCTGTTTGCTGCGACTTCCTTGTACTGGTTGAGGGCATTCTCAGCCACCACGGTAGCTTGTCCGTCCTCGGTGAGCTTGTAAGCGGGGAACTGTGATATGCGGATGGGCTCCAGCGTACCAACGAGGCCATTCACTGTGAGGGGCTCCATTTGGTAGGAAATTCTCGTGACAGGCATGCCGTTTATTCTTACCGTAGCTCTTCCAACGTAAACGTTCAGAGACTTCTGCGAAGGAGCTGCCTTGTAGATGAACGGAGTACCGGCATCGATGGCTGAGCCGTTAGCTATTTCCTTGAGTTCGATGTTGCCCTCTTTCTGTCCGAGGCAGGTGTATGCTTTACCATTACCATAGAAGCGGGTGATAGAATAGGGCAGGGTAATCACGTTGTACACATTTTCTTTCAGTGCCACTTCGGTGTTCTCCATCAGGGTGGCAACAAGCTGGAACTCGAATGCGCTGTTGTCGGTGCCGCGAGCGGAGTTCCACTTCACGATGTTGCCTGTCTGAGGCTGTCCGTTGGCATAGAGAACGCCGTTTTCCTTGTCTTCACCAATAATCAGGTTGAAGTAGCCTTCGGAATTGACGTGTGCGCTCTGCAGCTGGATGGTGATGGGCTCTTTGCTCATGTAAACGGGCTGTGAGAGTGTGCCGTCGGGGATGTATCCGAAGTATGTGCCTGTGCCCACGTTGCGGAGGGTGAAGGTCTGATTATTCTTATCAACGTTTTCAACAAGCCATACGTAGTTGATGTGGTTGTTCACGTTGACAGAGTCAGCCTTAGAGCCGTCCTGCTTGTAAGGCATGTAGTGAGTGGCTTCGCGCTTGTTGAATTCAACAGTGCCGTCCTCATTCTCCATGTAGGCGTCCTTCGTAGCGTTGTTGGCTGCATAGAGAGGAGCGTTGCTTACGTTCTTGTAGGTAGTCTCAGCTGCACGTCCGCGGATGATGTAGTACTGTCCGTCGTAAGGCATGGAGATCTTAGCCTTCAGAGCTGCGAGCTGTTCGGCAACGGCATTGATGCCTGATTCGATTTCTGCGCGTGTCATGAGAGGATTGACTGTTTCTCCAATTCCGTCAACAACAGCCTTGATTTCAGAGATGTTTTCGGGGAAGAATCCTACGGGCACTGGGCTCTGGCTCGTCACGGGCAGGTCGTTGTAGTAGTTGTTGAACACTGCAATGGCGTCTGTCAGGCGGCTAGGATCGGGCAGCTGTGCGCGGAATGCCTCGATGGCTGCTTTCAGGCGGTCGATGGTAGCCTGAGTAGCGTTAGCCTGGTTGAGCTCTGAGAGGGCTTCTGCGAGAGCTTCTGTAAATTCGTCGGCAACGTCTGCGTCAACCTGCTCGAAGGTAGAACGCTCTTCGTTGTACATACCGGCATATACGCGGAGCTCACCAATGTTGAAGATGCCCCAGTCGCCCTTAGTCTGGTTACCTACGGCTACAGGAACAATTTTAATAATGCTTGAGGGCATGCTTAATTCTACGCCTACGAGGGCTGTAGCGTTCTGCCATGTTGAGTCAACGAAAGCACTCTTGTCGGCTTTGAGGCCCTGACCGAGAGCTGGCTTGTCGAAGTTTACGTCGTAGATGCCTTCCAGTTTCCATTCTGAAGCATCTGCATTTGCGGCGGTGTAGAGCATGAACTTGCTCATCTGGTTGCCGGCATTGACACGCTTGGCTATCTTGAGGATAGCAGCGTCAACAGGCTCAGTGAGACTAATCTGTATGTATGGCTCCTCTGTTGGGACGGCGCTCCACATGGTGTGGTAGTAGTGAGTGTTGTCCACGCCAATGGTGATGTTGCCCTGGTCGTCCTTGACGAATGAGCCGCTTGGAGCTATGATGCCGTCAATCAGACCTGCTACGCTACCTTCTGAGCTTTCAACGTTTGTGCCGCAGTTGAGCTGTGAAGCATCGGTCAGCAGACCTTCGGGTGTGCTGAAGTCGGCACCTTCGATGTCTTCCTGGTCGCCTTCGTCGTCGGCAGTGATTTCACGACCGAAGTGGTAGAGTTCCTGACCCTCGAGCCATGCTTTGAGGAGTTCCTCGTTGCGCTTTGCTTTTTCAACTTCTTCTGCCAGAGCATCAACATCGGCTTCGTTCAGTGCGATGATGTTCCAGAGAGAGCCGACATCGTGAACGGAGTTCCACTCGCCGATGTAGCCGGCTGCATTTCCGTAGAAGGTGTTCAGCAAGCCGCTGGACTTAGCCATGTGGAGGTTGAAGCGTCCGTCCTGTGGCTGGAAGGTTACGTAGATGGGAGTTGTGGGCTCAGCTGTAGTGAGGTAGGTGTTGTAGCTCTGATTTCCGTAAGACTTTGTCTGACGTGAGTTGCTGAAATAGTTCTTTGTAGAGTAGTTCTGGAAGTAGAAGCGCTCTGTGCCTTCACCATCAGCCTCGGCAGCCGTAACTTTCCAGATGAAACCGGAAGCCTTGGCAGAGGGAGTTTCGGGAACTGTCTCGTTGCGTGTGTAGAACAGCGAGCCGTTCTCTTCTCTCATGTACTGGCCGTTGGTGCCTTTCAGGTAGTAGTAGCCGGGCTTCATGGGGTTGAAGGCGTCCTCGGTGATCAACCTATGAGCTTCCTCGAGGGATGCGATATAGGCGTTAAGAGTTTCATCATCGATTTCTTCGCCTGCGTCAACAACGGCTGCTATTTCGTTATAGATTCCCTGAACCTGTGAAACGATTTGAGCGTTGTACTGTCCGGGGTTAGGACCTACGGCATAGGTTGACTCGTCAACGCCGTTGGGGAAGTATTCCTGGAGCAGTGCCTCGAGAACTTCAAGGCCTTGCTTTTCCCTTACGGAGAAGATTTGCCAAGCGTTGGTGTCCTGCCAAGGAGCGAGGAAGGGCTGAGCGATGGCACCGAGGTATGTATAGACGGTTTCACCGCTAAATGTGTAGGTGTAGGTGCTGCAGAGAACGAATTCTCCGTCGCCGGTGCTCTGTTTGTTGCTGTTTACGAGGGCACGTGGGTTTGCGCCGTCGCCTTCTTCACCAGGCATTACGGTGAAGACGAAAGCCTCGTTTACGTTTTCGGTCCAGTCGGTGACGGGCTGACCCGTATAGTCGCTGGAGTCCATATAGTCACTCAGGCGCACGTCCTTGAGGTACTTGCCAGTGGCATAGTCCTTCAGACGATAGGTGGGAACGTCTTCCTCCAGGAAGGAGTCGAAGAAGTCCTCGCCTGTGGGCTCAAAGATACCGAGACCTTTGTTTGTCAGCTCATCTGTTGTCTGGGCGTTTGTGCCAGCCCACCAGCGGGCAGGGCTGTCGCCGCTTGTTCCGGGGTGGAAAAGAGCCACTGGAGTTTCCTCATCGGGAACGTAGTCCAGCTTTTCATCTTCCTGCCAGTTTTGCGCGCTGGCAGTCAGTCCTCCCACGAAAAAGAGGAGCAACAATGAGAAAAGAAAAGTAATCTTTTTCATTTGCATTTGTTTTTTATTAGTTAAACGATTGAATTGATTTTGTATTCCTATTTCTGATTTAAGGATTCTTCAAGAAAGTGTTTTTCAGGCGTGTCCCCTCAAGAGAAAGAGGGTTATTCGCTGCAAATTTAGACTTAAATTTGATATATTCAATTTTTTTCGTGCCATTTTTGAGTTTTTAACAATTTTATGCCCTGTTCGGCTCAAGGCAGCGCCGGCAGAAGCTTTGCGCAGACGGGCGAAACGTTGAGGCAGCCGACACGGCAGGAATGTTACAAAATCGTTAAAGAATGTTGACGTGTTGGTAAGTATGAAGATTTTCCAGAGAAAAGTTATAACTTTGCACTTTGATGTGGAGTGTGTGAATGTCGCCGTACGGCTGAAGCCGGCGGTGAGCAGACTCATACTCAGAAATAGTAGAAAGACAATCCGAAACGACTCATCATGAACAACATAGCCAACTCTATTCCCCCTGTGACCCGATGGCTCATCATCATCAACTGCGCCGTGCTCATTCTGCAAGAGGTCCTCGTGCGCGCCACAGGCATTGACCTTGCAAATATCTTCGGGCTCCATTTTCTCCTGGCTTCCGACTTCTATCTGTTTCAGCCCGTCACCTATATGTTCCTGCACGGCGGGCTGGCGCATCTGTTCTTCAATATGTTTGCGCTGTGGATGTTTGGCGGCATCATAGAACGCACACTCGGGCAGAAGCGCTTCATCGTTTACTACTTCGTGTGCGGCATTGGCGCAGCACTCTGTCAGGAGCTTTGGCAGCTCACGCAGTTTTTCTACCTGGGCATATCCAACTATCAGGCAGTGAACATAGGGTCGCAGGTCATTCCCATGTCGGCATTTCTCAACTCCGCCGCCTGGACCACGGTAGGTGCCAGCGGAGCCTGCTATGGCGTGCTGCTGGCGTTCGGAGTGCTCTATCCCGAACAGCGCATCATGCTGCTCATTCCACCTATTCCGATGAAGGCTAAGTACTTCGTTTTTGCCTATGCTGCCATAGAACTTTTCAGCGCCTACACCTCCAACGACAATATAGCCCACTTTGCCCACCTGGGCGGTATGCTCTTCGGCTGGCTCCTGCTCCACTACTGGCGCAAGCGCGGCGGAACGGGGCTGCCCTTGATAGAAGGTTTGTGGAAAAAGGTGAGCGGCATCTTCAGAAAGGAGAGGCAGAGCCCGCAGTTCCGTCCCGTAGGCGGCAGCGGCATACACGGACGCCAGAGCGACTATGAGTACAACCTGGAGAAGAAACGCCGCCAGGAGCGCATAGACCAGATTCTGGAGAAGATAAGCCGCTCGGGCTACGATGCCCTGACGGCTGAGGAAAAGCGCGAGCTGTTCCAGTATAGCAGCAAATGAATTCCGGGCTGGATGCGCGGCTGAGGACCGGCGTCGGGATATACATTATTATATAGGTATGGCAAAAAAGAAAAAAGTTTTCGTGGCGCGAGCCATGACTGTGGTGTCGATACTTGCAGTAGTTATGCTGTGGGTCAGTGCCCTTTCGCCATACATCAGCCCTGAGACTTTCTCGCCCATGAGCCTCCTGGGACTGGCGTTCCCGTTTTTTCTCATTTTCACTGCTTTCGTCCTGCTGCTTACGTTCTTGCTGGCGCCGCGGCGCAGCTGGATTTGCCTCGTGGGCTTGCTTGTAGTGGCAGGCACCATACGCAACTATTTTCCTGTGAACCTGCGTTCGCAGCCGCCGAGGGATGCCCTGCATGTCCTTAGCTTTAATGTGTTCGGCTGGGGGCTATATCCAGAGCGCTTTGTCGAGGACGCGGACGGGACGCGGCATAACGTGCTGGCTCAGTACATAGCCAGCGTAGATCCCGACTTGGCTTTTCTGCAAGAGGCTATTTCCGACACGAAATTCATACATCAGCACGTGCTGCCCGAGATGAGGACAAAAATGTATCTGGACAGTGTTGACATGGCTTTTAACGACATCGACCCGTCGTACAACAAGATTATGATGCTCTCCAGGTTCCCCATCGTCAGGAAGGAACTCATCGTGCGGCGCTTTGCCAACGGAGCGGCGGCGTTTTGGATAGTGCCGTCGCCGGGCGATACGATCATTGCCATAAACTGCCACCTGGCAAGCATGGGGCTCAACAAGAACGACCGCAACGGCTTCTCGGAAATGGTGAAGGACTCCAATCATCAGATAGACGAGAAAACCACGAAGACGCTCCTGAGCAAAATCCTGATAGCCGGTAAGCGCCGCGCTGCAATGGTTGACTCCATAGCCAACTTCATAGAAAGGCACAAGGAAGAGGACATCATCCTTGGCGGAGACTTCAACGATACGCCTGTTTCCTATGCCCACGGCCAGCTGACTGAATATCTCAGCGACGCCTTCCGCAGTACCGGCAACGGGCTGGGGCGTACCTTCAACAAGAATGCCATGATTGTCAGGATAGACCACCTCTTCTGTTCCGATGCCTTTGAGCCATATTCTTTCTACGTGGACAACAGCGTGGGCATTTCCGACCACAATCCCGTCGTAGGCTGGCTGGAATGGAAAAGAGACAAGGATAAAAAATAAAACGGAGAAATTCTATAAAAATGAAAAGAGTCATATTCCTCGTTTCGCTTCTTCTGCTGTGCTGCATACCTCATGTTATGGGGCAGGGGCGGTTTACTACGTCGCAAAAGCGCGTGAGCCCTACGGAGATAGACGTTGTCTTTACAGGCGACATAGATTTTGGCTGGCACGTCTATTCCACCAACATAGGCAGCGGCGGACCTACACCGGCTTCTTTCGAAATCGACAGTAAGGACGGCATCCAGCCTCTCGGTGCCCTGAAGCCCGGAGCCGGCGCCGTGCAGATGTACGACCCTGTCTTTGGCATGAACGTGAGCATGTTTGAGGGAAGATGCTCTTTCACGCAGAGGCTCAAGATTACGAAGAAGGCATATTCCATGAAGGCGTATCTGCGCTATGGCATCTGCAACCAGAACAGTTGCCTTCCGCCTCAAACGGTGGAAGTCGCAGTCTCAGGCAACGACGGTCCCGATGCTCCCACAGCCAGCGCTGAGGCCGACGCCGCCGCAGCCGAGGCAAAAGCCGCTGCAAGCCCGCAGTCCCAGCCGGGCGATACTCTTGCTGCCGCTCTTGCCGCCGACAGCACTCAGGCGGAGGCTTTGTCGGCAGCACAGCCCTCAGACTCTGCCTGGTATGCTCCTATCACAGAGGAACTGAAGGCTTACGGCGAGGCCACCAACACCAGCGGACGCTCACTGCTCTACATACTGCTCATGGGCATGCTGGGCGGACTTATAGCGCTAGCCACTCCTTGCGTGTGGCCTATTATCCCCATGACGGTGTCTTTCTTCCTTCATCGCTCGGAGAACAGGCGCAAGGCTATCTCCGACGCCATTCTCTACGGAGTAGCCATAGTGATCATCTATGTAGGGCTGGGGCTTATCATTACAAGCATCTTCGGCACCAATGCTCTCAACGACCTTTCTACAAATGCTGTAGTCAACATATTCTTCTTCATCCTGCTTTTGATATTTGCCGCAAGTTTCCTCGGAGGTTTCGAGCTGACGCTGCCATCTTCGTGGAGCACTAAGACCGATGCCCTTGCCAACCGCACGGGCGGGATGATTTCCATTTTCCTTATGGCAGCCACCCTTGCCATAGTGTCTTTCTCGTGCACAGGTCCCATCATTGGTTTCCTCCTCGTAGAACTCAGTGCCGACGGTGGCTCGTCGCTGGCTCCGGCTGTGGGCATGCTGGGCTTTGCCGTAGCTTTGGCGCTGCCGTTCACGCTCTTTGCCCTCTTCCCCGCCTGGCTCAAGAAGGCGCCTAAGAGTGGCAGTTGGATGAATGTGGTCAAGGTGACTCTGGGCTTTGTGGAGCTGGCTTTTGCCCTGAAGTTCATCAGCGTTGCCGACCTTGCCTACGGCTGGCACCTGCTCGACCGCGAGACGTTCCTTGCCTTGTGGATAGCTATCTTCATGCTCCTCGCTGCCTACCTCTTCGGCTGGATAAAGTTTGCCCACGATGACGACGACCGCCACGTCGGTGTGTGCCGTTTCCTCATAGGGCTCTGCAGTCTGGCTTTCAGCATTTACATGATTCCCGGACTTTGGGGCGCGCCATGCAAAGCCGTCAGTGCCTTTGCTCCGCCCATGACTACTCAGGACTTCAACCTCGACCCCGTGAAAGTAGAGGCAAAGTTCAACGACTACGATGCCGGCATGACCTATGCCCGCCAGGTGGGCAAGCCTGTGCTGATAGACTTTACGGGCTATGGCTGCGTGAACTGCCGCAAGATGGAGATGGCTGTGTGGCACGACGCCAAGGTGCGCGACATGCTCAACGACGACTTTGTGCTCATCTCCCTCTATGTCGACGACAAAACGCGACTTGCGGAGCCTATAGAGGTGTCTGTGGGTGGCAAGAAGCGCACTCTGCGCACCGTGGGCGACCGCTGGAGCTACTTGCAGGAGACGAAGTTCGGAGCCAACACGCAGCCGCAGTACGTGGCGCTCGACAACGAGGGGCATGCACTGAACCGCTCAGTGTCGTTCGACGAAAATGTAGCTAATTACGTTGATTTCCTGAACACTTCGCTGCAGCGCTACCATAAGAAGCAAGAAGGCAATAAATAGACGAAAAACGACAATTTAGCACTGCACATTTTTAGCATATTATGTGCAGGGAAAACGTATTTTCCTATATTTTTTTTGGGTGTTTTATTATAAAAGTCTAATTTTGCCGCCGAAAATGTTTGAAAAATTTTTTATTAACTATTAATTCAATAAACAACTATGTCTGAAATTGCACAGAAAGTACAAGAGATCATCGTTGACAAGCTCAGCGTTGAGCCCGATGAGGTAAAGCCTGAAGCAAACTTTGCTAACGACCTTGGCGCTGACTCCCTCGACACCGTAGAGCTCATCATGGAATTTGAGAAGGTTTTCAAAATCTCTATTCCCGACGATCAGGCTGAGAAGATTGCAACTGTAGGTGATGCTATCGCTTACATAGAGGAAAATATTCAATAAAGTTTTGTTGAACTTCCAAGCATAACGTTTAACGTTTCCGAAGATATCCTCCATTTTTCCGGTGGGAACTTCGGAGGCGTTAAACGTTCTGCGTATAGTCGTGCGGAGGGTGGCTGGCGACAGGGAACGCAGGCGTTCCTGGCTCATTTTTAGCCCTAAGCTGTCTCCAGCCATCCTGCGGCGGCAAGCAAAGAAGCAGAAAATGGAACTTCATAGAGTAGTAGTTACCGGAATAGGAGCTCTCACTCCGCTGGGCAACAGCGCAGCCGAGACTTGGGAGAACATGAAAAAGGGTGTGAGCGGCGCAGGCCCCATCACCCATTTTGACCACGAGAAGTTCAAGACTCACTTTGCCTGTGAGGTCAAGAACTTCAACCCTGCCGACTATATGGACCGCAAGCTGGCTCGCATGATGGACCTCTACGCGCAGTATGCCATTGCGGCTGCTGCCGAGGCGGTGAAAGATAGCGGCATGAACCTTGAAACTGTGGACAAGAACGAGATAGGAGTAATCCTGGGCGTTGGTATCGGAGGCATATACACCTTCGAGACTGAGGTGTCCTACTATGCACTCCACTCCGACGAAGGTCCTAAGTACAATCCATTCTTCATTCCAAAGATGATAGGCGACATTGCCGCTGGGCAGATTGCCATCAACTATGGTTTTCACGGGCCAAACTATATCACAGCCAGTGCCTGCGCATCGTCCACCAATGCCCTTGCCGACGCCTTCAACCTCTTGCGTCTGGGCAAAGCCAATGCCATACTGACGGGCGGCGCCGAGGCTGGAATATGGGCTACGGGCGTAGGGGGCTTCAATGCCATGCATGCCCTCTCTACTCGCAACGACGACCCTCAGGGCGCAAGCCGTCCGTTCTCTGCCAGTCGCGACGGATTCGTGATGGGCGAGGGAGCCGGATGCCTGATGCTCGAAACTCTGGAGCACGCTCTGGAGCGCGGGGCTCGCATCTACTGCGAAGTGGCTGGCGTAGGCATGAGTGCCGATGCACACCACATTACCGCCTCCCATCCCGAAGGTCTGGGAGCACGCCTCGTCATGGAGCGTGCGCTGAAGGATGCTGAGCTCAAGCCCGAGGACATTGACTACATCAACGTTCACGGCACGAGCACACCCGTAGGCGACATCAGCGAGGTGAAAGCTATAAAAGAGCTCTTTGGAGAACATGCCTACAAACTGAACATCAGCAGTACAAAATCGATGACGGGACACTTGCTCGGAGCTGCCGGCGCCGTAGAGGCCATGGCATGCGTCATGGCTGTGAAGGAAGACATCGTGCCTCCCACCATTAACCATGCCGACGACGACATCGACCCTGAAATCGACTATAATCTTAACTTCACCTTCAACAAGGCGCAGAAGCGCACCGTCAACGTAGCCCTGAGCAACACTTTCGGCTTTGGCGGACACAATGCCTGCTGCATCATGAAGAAGTATAAGTAAATGGTTCGAACACACTCCGATGTTTTCACGCCAAGGCATAATAGCAGCAATCTTCGCTCTGCCGGAATGGCTTGACGGAAACATTCTTTTGGGTTCTTAGGTTTTTAATAGCGTCTCAGGTTTTCTTCATCTTTAGGAGCAAGCCTATGGACTCCATGAAACCTAAGAACCCAAAAACTTATATACCTACTTTCTTTTCAACGTAAAAATATGAACAACCCAAAACGTCCTCGTCGCTCGCCGCGGCATGAGCCACACCCCATGCCACCAAAGAGCGGTTTCAAGAGACGACTCATCTTCGACCGGCTTCTGCTGCCCTTTCAGCACGACAGGAAGCTGCGCCGGCAGATATATGACATCCTGGGATTTTACCCTCACAACATAGAATACTACCGCACAGCCTTTGCCCACAGCTCCTCCGACGCCCGCAACCGCAAAGGCAAGCCTCTGAACAACGAGAGGCTGGAATTCCTGGGCGATGCAGTGCTCGAAGCTGTGGTCTCCGACATCGTCTTCCGCCACTTCAACCGTCGCCGCGAGGGATTTCTCACCGGCACGCGCAGCAAGATTGTCCAGCGCTCCACCCTGAACCAGCTTGCCGACAAGATGGGGATTTCGCGCCTTGTGAAGCGCTCGCCCCAGCCGCAGAACTCGCGCACCAACATTGGCGGCAATGCTTTCGAGGCACTCATGGGAGCTGTCTATCTGGACCGTGGCTACGACTTCTGCCATCGTTTCATTGCCCTGAGAGTCCTCGGCAAGTATATCAACCTGGAAGCCGTGGCGCGAAAAGAGGAAAACTTCAAGTCGAAAGTCTTGGAGTGGAGTCAGAAGAATAAGCTCAACGTAGTGTTTCGCATGCAGGAAGGCGAAGGCGACGTCAAGGATGAGAACAATTTCATAGCCACCGTAATCCTCGAAGGCATAGAGGCAGGCGAAGGCACGGGGCGCTCAAAGAAAGAGAGCCACCAGCGAGCCGCAAAAGCTGCCCTCGACCGGCTGAGGCGCGACCAGGACTTCAAGGACAGCATCTTCCGCGCCAAGGAGCAGCGCACTTCCATGGAAGCCGAAGAGTATGCCACGCTGCCCAGCGATGGAGTCAACGTACTAGACTAGGCAAAGCCCGACAGATAAAGTCTTTCCACGACAATCTGCCGGGCTTTGTTCTTTCTTATGTTGCTTCCAGATTTGGCGGGGCACTGCATTATTAATATAGGTGTGCGGCGAAAGTTGAAACTCTTCCAAACAGTATCTTAACCCGACGGATGAGGCTTTTGTAAAAATCCTTTATCCCAGACCCCCCGTTTTTGAGCCCGAAAAACGGGCATAAAAATCATCTCCGAAAATTTTGGTCCGAAAAATGCCCGTTTTTCGCAATTTGCGGAAAGGTCTGAGTTTCAAGACGATACAAAATTTAGGCTCGGATTTTCGTTTGATTTTTCAAAATCCGAGCCACTTTTCCCCGATTTTTCGCCCCAAAAACGCGAAAATTTCTTTGAGGAATTTCAGAATTTCTTTGAGGAATTTTGAAATTACTTTGAGTAATCCGAAAATTTCTTTATCGGATTTTCAGAGAGTCAAAATCTTTGCAGAAATTCCTCAAATCTGCATTTT
>JAFYFI010000176.1 GCA_017543785.1 Alloprevotella sp. | reverse complement strand
GAAGATTTTGACTCTCGGAAAATCCAATAAGGAAATTTTCGGATTACTCAAAGTAATTTCAAAATTCCTCAAAGAAATTCTGAAATTCCTCAAAGAAATTTTCATGTTTTTGAGCCGAAAAATCGCGAAAATGTGGCTCGGATTTTCAAAAATCAAACGAAAATCCGAGCCTGATTTTTGTATCGACTTGAAAGTCAACCGTTTCCGCAAAATGCAAAAAACGGGCATTTTTCGGACCAAAATTTTCGGAGATGATTTTTATGCCCGTTTTTTGAGCTCAAAAACAGGGGGTCTGGGATAAAGGATTTTGACAAACAGCCTTTCCTCGGTCGTCTTTTTCCTCTCTGAAGTACCTCGTCCTCGTGCCCGTGATGCCCGTTTTCGAGGAAAAATTCTTATCTTCGCTCACGCTATGAAAGTAAGGATACATCCCAGTTGGGCAGAGAGACTCCAGAGCGAGTTTGATGCGCCCTATTTCAGTAAGCTCACCGACTTTGTGCGCCAGGAGTACGGCACCACTACCTGCTATCCCCCTGCGGGAAAGATATTCAATGCCTTCGACCTCTGCCCGTTTGAACAACTCAAGGTGGTCATCCTCGGGCAAGACCCCTACCATGAGCCCGGGCAGGCTGAGGGCCTCTGCTTCTCCGTGGCAGACGGCGTGGCGTTTCCCCCTTCGCTCCAGAACATCTTCAAGGAAATCAACGGCGACCTGGGGCGTCCCATACCTCAGAGCGGCAGCTTGCGGCGCTGGGCAGAGCAGGGAGTGCTGCTGCTCAACAGCACCCTCACCGTGCGCGCGCATCAGGCAGGAAGCCATCAGGGGCAAGGATGGGAACAGTTTACCGACGCCGTCATCCAGCACATAGCCGCCGAAAAGCAGAACGTAGTGTTCATCCTCTGGGGTAGCTATGCTCAAAAAAAAGGCGGTTTCATCGACCGTCAGAGGCATCTGATACTTGCCTCAGCCCACCCCTCGCCGCTGTCGGCATACAGAGGATTTTTCGGAAATCATCATTTCTCACTTTGCAACGACTACTTGATAAGTCACGGTAAGACCCCCATATTATGGTAAACCACGAATTTCGCCTTTTCCAGGTAGGCAACGTCATCATCTCTCCCGACGTGGTGACCGAATTTTTCTGCTGCGACCTGTCCAAGTGTCAGGGCAGGTGCTGCATAGAAGGAGAGTCGGGCGCACCACTGGCAGAGGACGAGATAGCCCAGATGGAAGCCGTGCTGCCGGCAATAGAAAGCGAGCTCTCCGAGAAAGCCCGTGCTGTGATAGAGAGCCAGGGCGTGGCAGACATCGACCGCGACGGCGACCTGGTGACCAGCATCGTTGACGGGCGCGACTGCATCTTCACCTGCTATGAGAACGGGCTGTGCCTCTGCGCCTCCGAGCGTGCCTTCAGACAAGGGCGCACCGCGTGGTGCAAGCCGCGCTCGTGCTCTCTCTATCCCATCCGCGAGAAGCGCCTGTCGGGCGGGCTCGTGGGGCTCAACCTGCACCGCTGGGACGTGTGCGAGCCAGCCCGGCAGAAGGGCAGGCAGCTGGGCATAAGGGCATATCAGTTCCTGCGCGAACCACTCATAGCACGCTTCGGAAAAAAATGGTATGAAGAACTCGAAGAAACCATCATCGAACTCCATAAAAATAGAGTCTTGTAATGTGCTGATACACTAAAAGAAAAAAACTTTTGCAAAACTTAAAAATTATTTCGCTTGTACGTAGGTGCGAGCGAATTTTTATTCTTAATTTTGCATGAAACCCAATATAGCCTGTTTTTAACTATGGAAAACGAACTCAGAATTATAATAAGTGGCGGTGGCACAGGCGGCCATATCTTCCCTGCCGTGTCCATTGCAAATGCCATCAAGGAACTGCGTCCCGACGCCAAGATACTCTTTGTGGGCGCTGAGGGACGCATGGAGATGCAGCGCGTGCCAGCTGCCGGCTATGAGATAAAAGGACTGCCCATAGCAGGGTTCGACCGCAAGCGAATCTGGCGCAACGCGGCTGTGCTGGTCAAGATATGGCGCAGCAGCAAGATGGCAAAGGAGATAGTGCGCGACTTCAAGCCTCAGGTGGCTGTCGGCGTGGGTGGATATGCCAGCGGACCCACCTTGCGCGTATGTGCAGAGATGGGCATACCGACACTCCTGCAGGAGCAAAACTCCTATGCCGGTGTGACAAACAAGCTCCTGGCAAAGAAAGCCCGCAAGATTTGCGTGGCATACGAAGGCATGGAGCGTTTCTTCCCTGCAGAGAAGATAATGTTTACCGGAAACCCCATTCGCCAGAACCTCCTGACCGACGCCCCCTCGAGAGACGAAGCCGTGAAAAACCTCGGTCTCGACACAGAGAGGCGCACCGTGCTCATCGTGGGTGGCTCGCTGGGCGCACGCACCATAAACGAGTCCATACTGGGCAACCTGCCCCTCGTGCGCCAGCAGAAGAACGTGCAGTTCCTCTGGCAGACAGGAAAATTCTACAGCGCAGAGATAGCCGAAACACTTGAGAAACTCACCTGCCCCGAGAACCTGAAGGTGACCGACTTCATCTCCGACATGGCTACAGCCTATGCAGCTGCCGACCTTGTCATCTCGCGTGCAGGCGCCGGCAGCATATCGGAGTTCTGCCTCCTCGGCAAACCCGTGATACTCGTGCCCTCGCCAAATGTGGCTGAGGACCATCAGACAAAGAATGCCATGGCTCTCGTCGATAAGGACGCTGCCCTCTACGTTCCCGACAGCGAGGCACGCCGCACACTCATGCCGCTTGCCATCAACACCGTCACCGACGGCGAACGGCTGAAGGCGCTGAGCAAGAACATACTGCAGATGGCTAAGCCCGATGCAGCCAAGGATATAGCCCACGAAGTGCTGAAACTCGCCGGGGCAGAATGACCGATGAACACAGAACATGATGAAACAAGACACATACGAAAATAATCAAACCGGCAATACCGGCGCAGAGTCAAAGTGGCGCGCCGTATATTTCCTCGGAGCAGGTGGCATAGGCATGAGCGCCCTCGAAAGATACTACCTGCAACGTGGGCTCTGCGTGGGAGGCTACGACAGGGTGCCCTCAGAGCTGACACACCACCTGGAGAACGAAGGCGTGAAGCTGCACTACGAAGACAGCACAGACCTCATCCCGCAGGAGTTTCGCTCGGCTGAGGACACGCTGGTGGTATATACTCCTGCCATACCCGCCGACCACAGCGAGTGGGCATGGTTCAGAGAGAATGGCTTCACCATAATGAAGAGAGCCCAGGTGCTGGGCGAACTCACAAAGGAAATGCGCGGACTCTGCGTGGCTGGCACTCACGGAAAGACCACCACGACAGCCATGACGGCACACCTCCTGCACGAGAGCCACGTGGGCTGCAACGCATTCCTCGGAGGCATCACGCAAAACTACGGGACAAACTTCCTGCTGAGCAAGGAGAGCCCTTACGTAGTGATTGAAGCTGACGAGTTCGACCGCTCCTTCCACCATCTGCGTCCCTATGCAACCGTTATTACTGCCACCGACGCCGACCACCTGGACATCTACGGCGACGAGGCATCCTACCTGGAGAGTTTCAGCCACTACACCACGCTGATACAACCCGGCGGAGCACTCGTGATACACCGCGGACTGAAGATGAAGGAACGCCTCGTCAACAACGTGCGCCGCTACGACTACAGCCGCACTGAAGGCGACTTCCACGCAGAGAACTTGCGCATAGGCGGAGGGCGAATAGTCTTCGACCTCGTCTCGCCGCTCGGAAACGTAAGCGATGTGGAGTTGGGAGTGCCCGTGAGCATAAACATAGAGAACGGCATAGCAGCCATGGCTCTGGCACAACTGGCAGGCGCTACCCCCGATGAACTGCGCAAAGCCATGAAGAGCTACCGGGGAGTGGAACGCCGCTTCGACTTCAAGCTGAACAACGACAAGATAGTGCTGCTCTCCGACTACGCACATTATCCCGAAGAGATAAGGCAGTGCGTGATGAGCATACGCGAGGTGTTCAACGGCAGAAAACTCTCGGCAGTGTTTCAGCCCCACCTCTACACCCGAACACGCGACTTCTATCACGAATTTGCCGAGGCTCTCTCGTTGCTCGACGAAGTGTTTATCACGGAAATCTATCCTGCTCGCGAAGAGCCCATACCAGGGGTGACGAGCAAACTCATCTTCGACCAGTTGCGCCCCGACATGGAGCGCCACATGATGCGCAAGGACGACCTGCCCAGACTGGCACGCGAGCACGACTTCGACGTGCTGATGATTCTCGGCGCCGGAGATGCCGACAACTACATGACAGAATTGACTAACATACTGAAGAATAAATGAAGAATATCCTGAAGCTGCTATTTCTCTTGGGCATCGTGGTATATCTCATATTTGCCTTTTTCAAGTTTGCCCACAGCGGCGACAATGCCGAGTGCGTAGGAGTGGACATAGCCATATCCGACAGCACCCACTCCGGATTCATCACTCCGGCAGAGGCAGAGCGCATACTGAAAAGCTCTAAGCAATACCCCGTAGGGAAAATAATGAAGGATATCAACAGCAAGATGATAGAGAAGGAGATGACGAAAAACCCCTTCATCAAAGACGCCATCTGCTACAAGACTCCGGCTAACAGAGTACACGTCATCATCAGTCAGCGCCTGCCGATGCTCCGCATAAAAGCCGACAACGGAGAAGACTATTACGTGGACAACCGCGGATATGTGATGGAGCCCATGGGCTACGTGGCAGACCTGCCCGTAGTGACCGGCAATGTGGATAAGAACTTCACACGCCGACAGCTGCTGCAGCTCGGACAGTTCCTGCAAAGCAGCGATTTCTGGAACGACCAGATAGAACAAATCAACGTTACACCTCAGCAGGAGGTGGACCTCATCCCACGCATCGGCGACAACATTATCCACATGGGTAAGCCCGACAGCATATCCAAGAAGATGCGCAACCTCATGGCGTTCTACGAGAAGGTGATGCCCGAGGTGGGGTGGAACAAGTACAGTGAGATAAACCTTGAACACACCAACCAAATCATCTGTACGAAACGCAGCAAAAAGAGACATTCCTGAAAATAGAGAAAACTGAAATAAAAAAAACATAAACCTGTATGGCAACAGAAGACAAATTTATCGTAGCAATTGAGCTGGGCTCGTCGAAGGTGACGGGTATTGCCGGACGCAAGCAACCCGACGGCGCACTCCAGGTGCTCGCCTTTGCTCAGGAACCAGCAAGCGCCTTTATGCGAAAAGGACGCATCAACAACATCGACAAGATGAAGTCCTGCATAAAGAATATCAAGGAAAGGCTGGAAAAATCTCTGAAAAAGTCGATAAGCTGCACATATATCGGCATTGGCGGCATGGGTATGCACACCGTAGCCAACTCCGTAGTGCGCAACTTCACGGAGAAGACAGTCATCTCGGAAGATATAGTAGGAACGATACAGGACGAAAACCTACAGTCGCAACCTGCCGACCGCGATATCCTGGAAACTGTAATCCAGAGCTACAAACTCGACGCGCAGACCCTCCTCGAGCCCGTTGGCGTGCCAGCCGAGAGCATAGAGGGGCATTTCCTGAACATCATCACGAAGCGTGAGGTGAGCGACCATATCGAGGAGTGCGTAGAGGCAGCCGGAATGAGCATTGCCGGTGTGCCCATCACGGTGCTGGCACTTGCCAACGAGATGGTGAACGACGTGGAGAAACACTCTGGCTGCGTCTTTGTGGACATGGGTGCCGAGACTACGTCGGTTGCAGTGTTCAAGAACAACATCCTGCGCCACTTGGCTGTGATACCCTTGGGCGGCAACAATATCACACGCGACATAGCCTCAATGTCAATCTCCGAGCCTGAGGCTGAACGCCTGAAACGCACCTACGGCGAGGCTATATACGACGACCTGGAAGAGCCCAGGAACAACATTGTCACCGAGGGCGGACTGTCGTTCCCCTTCGAGGACTTTGCCGGACACGTGGAGGCACGACAGGAAGAAATAATAAGGAACGTTGCCAAACAGGTGGAACTGTCGAAATACACAAAGAACCAGCTCCTCGGCGGCATAATAATTACTGGCGGCGCTTCAAACATGAAGGGCATAGAAAAGGCCTTTGCCAAATATACCGACTTCACCAAGATACAGGTGGTGAAGACTATCCGTACGCAGGTGCGTTTTGCCAGCGGAGTGCCTACCTTCAATCAGGACGGTAGTTGCAACGCAGCCATAGTGCTCCTGGACAAGGGCACCATAAACTGCTGCGGCGGAGAGCTGGAGAGTCCGCAGGACATCTTCAAGGCCAAGCAAGAGGCTGAAGCCAGGGCAGCCGCCGAAAAGGCAGCCGCCGAGAAGGCAGCCGAAGATAGCGCTGCTGAGGAGGAGAGGAAGAAACAGGAAGAAGCCGAGAAGAAAGCCCAGGAGAAAGCTGCACGCGCTAAGCGTCGCGGTGAGAAAATGAAGAAATTCTTCAGTCGATTCTCTAATTGGGCAAATGACATGGTAGGCGATAAAGACAATCCTGAAGATTAAGCCATAAAAAAGCAGAAAACAATGGACAACAATGATATTCTTATAGACATGGGGTTGCCACAGTCGGCTCCGTCAATAATTAAGGTCATAGGCGTTGGTGGTGGCGGTGGCAATGCCGTGAACCACATGTATCGCGAAGGCATACACGACGTGAATTTCGTTTTGTGCAATACCGACAGCAAGGCTCTCAGCGACTCTCCTGTGCCTACACGTCTGCAGCTGGGTAAGGACGGACTCGGAGCCGGAAACCGCCCGGAAAGAGCCCGCCAGGCAGCAGAGGAAAGCGTGCCTGAGATACGCCGCATGCTCGACGACGGCACCAAGATGGTGTTTATCACTGCCGGCATGGGCGGCGGCACAGGCACCGGAGCTGCTCCCATCATAGCCCGCGAAGCCAAAGACATGGGCATACTGACAGTGGGCATAGTGACAATACCTTTCCGCTTCGAGGGAAACCGTAAGATAGACCAGGCGCTCGACGGCGTTGACGAAATTGCTAAGCATGTAGATGCGCTCCTCGTCATCAACAACGAACGCCTGCGCGAGATATATCCGGACCTGAACGTGCTCAGCGCTTTTGAGAAAGCCGACAACACACTTTCCGTAGCCGCACGTAGCATTGCCGAAATCATCACTATGCACGGCATCGTCAATCTGGACTTCAACGATGTATGTACCGTGCTGAAAAACGGTGGCGTGGCAATCATGTCAACGGGATATGGCGAGGGCGACAGCCGCGTGACTAAAGCCATAGAGGATGCACTCCATTCTCCGCTGCTCAACAATACTGACATCTTCGACTCCAAGAAGGTGCTACTCTTGATATCCTTCTGCGCAGAGAAGGAGGGCGACACCCTGATGATGGAGGAAATGAACGAAGTGCATGAGTTCATGTCGCGCTTCCGCGAAGACGTTGAGACAAAGTGGGGACTCAGCACCGACACCTCGCTCGACAAGAAGGTGAAGATTACGATTCTTGCCACTGGCTTCGGCATGAATGAAATACCTGGCATGCAGGAGAAAATCGACGCCGAAGAGGCTCAGCGCATAAAAGACGCCGAGGAAAGGCAGGAAGAGATAGAAGAACGTCGCGGAAAATTCTATGGCACTCCCGACAACAAAACCGGACGCCGCCGCAACGCACGAATCTACATCTTCGGCATTGACGACCTGGACAACGAAGACATCATCTCGCAGGTGGAGATGACACCGACGTTCAAGCGCAGCAAGGAAGAACTCTCTGAGATAAAGGCCAAAGCCGATGGTGCTGTCATCATTCAGCCCGACTCTTCGCTTGAAACGGGAACGGTAATAAGTTTTACTAGTCATAAATAATACTTCTGAGCATAAATGCCTGGAAACATAATATCTGACAACATAATAGTACCCGTAAATTTGCCCGACGACACCATTATAAAAGTCATCGGCGTGGGGGGCGGTGGCTGCAATGCCGCTGCCCACATGTTTCGTCAGGGCATACACGACGTCAGCTTTCTGGTTTGCAACACCGACCGCAAGCACCTCGAGGACTCGCCAATAGGCAACAAGCTCCAACTGGGACCGGGACTGGGTGCCGGTGGACGCCCCGAAGTTGCCCGTAAACTGGCAGAGGATAGCGTGGAGGCTATTGACAATGCGTTGGGCGAGACCACAAAGATGATTTTCATCACTGCCGGCATGGGCGGCGGTACGGGCACAGGTGCTTCGCCAGTGATAGCTCGTGAAGCGAGAAAGAGGGGAATACTCACTGTGGGTATTGTGACAATACCATTCCTCTACGAAGGCTTTAAGCAGATAGACAAAGCCCTCGACGGTGTGGAGCGTCTGGCTGACGAGGTGGACTCTCTGCTTGTCATCAACAATCAGCGCCTGCTGGAGATATATCCGCACTTGTCGGTGATGGACGGTTTCAAAAAAGCCGATGACACCCTCCTGGTTGCTGCAAAGAGCATCGTGGAGATAATAACTATGAGCGGAACGATGAACCTCGACTTCGAGGACGTGCGCATGGTTCTTGAAGATAGCGGAGTGGCTATCATCTCTACCGGACAATCAAGCGGCGAAGGCAGACTGTCGAAAGCCATTGCCGAGGCGGTGAAGTCTCCGCTACTGAACCACAACGACATCTACCATTCCACACGTTTCCTGATGAACATCTCGTTCAATCCAAAATTGGGCAATGGCCTCATGATGGAGGAACTCTCAGAGGTGGAGGCTTTCATGAACAGCTTCAGCAAGGAGATAGAAACAAAGTGGGGACTGGAAGAAAACGAAGAACTGCCCGAAGAAATCAAGGTTACGATACTTGCCAGTGGGTTCGGAGTATATGGCAACCGCGAAAGGGTGGAGCCAATAGAAAACGTGCCAGACCTGGACCGCGAAGAACAGCGTGAAGTGAGACGATACAGGTTCTATCAGGACGTCAACAGTAAACCTCGGAAACGTCGCAGGCATATATTCCTTTACGACATGGATGACCTGGAAAACGAAGAACTTGCGAAGCTCATTGACGACTCGGTCACAAACGAACGAAGCAGGCAGGATTTGCAGGACATCATCATGGCGTCGCGTAAGGAAAAGGCTTTCGAACTGGATATCAACAACGAGCTGCCTCTCATGAATAGCGATGTGCCGATGGAGATAACAAATGGCGTAGATTTGTAAGGCGCCATAAGGAAAAACGAATTTTAAAAAACACAGAACGATAAGACAGTTTAAGACTATGACACTCTTTGAAAAAGTGAGCAATGACATCATTGCTGCAATGAAGGCTAAGGACAAAGTGCGCCTTGAGGCTCTTCGCAACATTAAGAAATACTTTATTGAGGCAAAGACGGCTCCGGGAGCAGGCGATGAACTCTCTGATGCCGCTGCGCTGAAGATTCTATCCAAACTGGCAAAGCAGGGTCGCGACACAGCCCAGCTCTATAGGGAGCAGCAACGCCCCGACTTGGCTGAGCAGGAAGAGGCTCAGGCTACGGTGATAGAGGAATATCTGCCTAAGGCTCTTTCGCCAGAGGAACTGGAGAAGGAAGTTCGCGGCATAATAGCCGAGACTGGTGCTACGAGCATGAAGGATATGGGCAAGGTCATGGGACTGGCAAGCGCCCGACTGGCTGGACGCGCCGACGGCAAAGCTATTTCGGTGTTGGTGAAACAACTCCTGGGATAAGATACCATATTATATATGCATAAAGCAATAGCGCAACCATCAAGGTTGCGCTATTGCTTTATTTTGTCCTAAAGATAAGAATCTTACTTCTTAGGCTTGAATGCCTTTGCTGTCAGTTTGTCGTTGAGGATGTGCCAGCGGGGCTTTGCTGCCTTAGCCTTGGCAATTTCATGCTCGCGCTTCTTTGCTGCAGCTTCTTTCTGAGCTTCTTCGTGAGCAGTCTTTGCACGATCTACCCAAACATTCCAAGCAAGGTAATTGCCAGTCTTTGGATCGTAGTATTCTACTTCAGGAAGGTTCTCCATAGGACCTTCAAGGAGTTTCAAAGTCTCGGGCAAAACACCCTTGGGCAATACCTTAATCTCTACTTGTGCAGTGCCGCGGGCAACCATACCCAGCTTCTTTGCTGCACCATAGGAAAGGTCAATGATACGTCCTCGGCAGAAAGGACCGCGGTCGGTGACGCGGACAATGACTTCTTTGTTTGTCTTAACGTCGCGAACAAGCAGGTTCGTGCCAAATGGAAGGGTGCGATGGGCGCATGTCATGGCATGCATGTTGAATACTTCGCCATTGCTGGAACGCTTTCCGTGGAAACCGGGACCATAGTAGCTGGCACCACCTTTCTGGACGGTCTGCTGTGCGAATGATGTGCCTGTGAAAAGAAGGAGGAGACAGGCAACTCCTATTAGAAATTTCTTTATTTGCATAATGAGCGTTTTCTCATTCCATGAAGACTTCTGCTACATCTGAATTGTAGAGCCGCGCTTGGCGGATGGTGTCTGCTGCCCGTACTAAAATAGTGGGGCGGAATGAAGTTTTGCGCTGCAAAGGTACGGCTTTATTAGTGCCCTGCAAAGCCTTTCGCGCTTATGCAACGGACTTTAACTTTTCAGAAACATGCGAATTTTGCCACTCATCTCCCATTTTTAGAGGAAGGTAGGCATAATGGTGTTAAACAATTTTTAACATTTTAAGGAGAGGAAAAAGCTTGGTTTTAGCGTTAAATTCGTAATTTTGCCAACAAGACTTGCCAAAATAGAATGAAAACACCCAAAATTCAACAGTTTTTGCACCTTATTTCAATGCTTGTAAGGAGCAATGGCGTCAGTGTTGAGATGCTGGCAGAAAGTGCCGACATGCATCCGCGCGCCGTCTATAGGGCGCTTGAGAGTTTTCGCAAGGCAGGACTAATAGTGAACAAGATGGGTAGCCTCTACAGCATAGACCCAAACTCTCCTTTCTTGTCTGATATTTCGGGCGACATACATTTTTCAAAAGCAGAGGCTCTGACTATGGCGCAGGTGCTCAGAAGCGTGAACGACAACTCCCAGCAGGTGCGCTATCTGCGCGAAAAACTTTCCAGATTGTATGGAGACGATGTCCTTGCCCACCATGCCATTGATGACCAGTATGCGCGCAACTTTCGCAAACTGTTCCAGGCTGTGAGCGAAGAGCGGATGTGCGTGCTGCGTGGATATACTTCGAACCATAGCGGACAGACTCGCGACCGCGTTGTGGAGCCATATATCTTTCTGGCTGAAAATAATGAGGTGCGGTGCTTTGAGCCTGATAGCGGAATGAACAAGACATTCAAAATCAGCCGCGCAGAGAGCATTGACCTGCTTGACCTGCGATGGAGTTTCAAGGATAGGCATGAAGAATTCTTTACCGACCTCTTCCATTTTAGTGGAAAAGAACGCGTCAGGGTAAGGCTGCGCATGGGTAGCATGGCTGCCAATTTGCTCTGCGAGGAAGTGCCTTCAGCCCAGGAGCAGATCAGGAAACTTCCCGACGGGCGTTACCTCCTGGATACTCAGGTATGCAGCTTCGTTGGCATTGGCAGATTTGTTGTAGGTTTGCTAGATGATATTGAAATAGTAGGCAGCCCGCGTTTTGCCGAGTATATGAAGGAATATGTAGCCCAAATGAACGTACGAGTAGTGAGAAAATGAAACTTTAACTCAAATTTTTAACATTTTTCTTTTTGGTTTGACACTTTGCGTCAGAAATCACCTCTACTTTTGCATCGTCAAACTTTTAAAAGAAAGTGCTATGTTGAAAAAAGTTTCTGCAACGGATATGTTCCTTGCCTCTCAGAAAAAGTCTTTTTCTTTTAGTCTAGAGTCAGCCCTCCTTTCACTGGCAACTCCAGTGTCACGTATATACTCCGATTTGCTTGAGCAACCTGTGAACCCCAGGCAGACGCTTCATCTGCTACACGTGCAACTAGCCGTTCTTATGCTTCTCTTGCCTGTAGGTGCACATCTTTCCTATTATGCCATTGCCGCCCTTTGGTGTGCACTTGCCCTGAATGGCTGCGTGAAAGCTTTCAGCCGCCAAAAGTCATGACCCCTGCAAGCCTTTTGACCTGGCAAATCTCCTTCATGTGGTGCGCCGCACGCTATACATACAAAACATCCACTAACCACTAAACAAAAACTCCTCGCGCGCGTGCGTATATATATAATATGGTATAGAGAGTCTTTCAAGGAGACTTTGCTTGAGATTTTTAGTTTTCATTCATTGTTTGTTTGTTGTTCTGCCGATATGAGACAATCATGTCGGCAGAAACTTTTTATATAGTGAGCTATTGCGCAAAAAAAATGATACTTTTGCGCTGCAAATTAAAAAATGAATAATATGAGCAAGAAAAAAGCACTTTTGATGATCCTCGACGGTTGGGGCATCGGCAATAAAGGTAAAGGCGACGTCATCTTTAATACGCCTACGCCATTTTTAGATAAACTCACTGAAACCTGCCCTAATTCGCAGTTGCTTACGAGTGGCGAAAACGTAGGTTTGCCCGACGGACAGATGGGCAACTCTGAGGTGGGCCACCTCAACATCGGAGCAGGGCGTATTGTATATCAGGATTTGGTGAAGATAAACCGCGCTATTGCCGACAACTCTATAATGCAGAACCCCGAAATAGTTTCTGCCTATAGCTATGCTAAGGAGAAAGGCAAGAGCCTTCACATAATGGGACTGACCTCTACCGGCGGTGTGCATAGCTCCCTCGACCATCTCTTCAAACTTGTAAGGATAGCAGGCGAGTATGGCGTTGCCGAGCGCACATATATACACTGCTTCATGGACGGCCGCGACACCGACCCTAAGAGCGGTGTTACCTACATTGAGGCTTTGCAGAAAGTATGCGACGAAACAGGCGCCAGCATTGCCAGCATCATTGGACGTTTCTATGCCATGGACCGCGACAAGCGTTGGGACCGCGTAAAGGTTGCCTATGACCAGCTGGTTGAAGGCAAGGGAAGGCAGGAAACAGACATGGTAGAGGCTGTCAGAGGCTGCTACGAACGCGATTGCGAGGACTTCAAGGACACCGACGAATTTATGGAACCATTGGTAAACTCGGCTGTTGACGGTAGGATAAAGGAAGGCGATGTCGTTATTTTCTTCAACTATCGTAATGACCGCGCCAAAGAGATTACTACGGTGCTTACGCAGCAGGACATGCCAGAGCAGGGCATGAAGACTATTCCCGGATTGCAATACTATTGCATGACGCCATACGACGCAAGTTTCACTGGTGTTCATATTCTTTTCCCGAAGGAGAATGTCACAAACACCCTTGGCGAATATCTCAGTTCGAAGGGAATGAAGCAGCTCCACACTGCCGAGACGGAGAAATATGCTCACGTAACGTTCTTCTTCAATGGCGGTCGCGAAAAACCTTTCGAAGGCGAAGACCGCATCCTGGTGCCCTCGCCCAAGGTTGCAACTTACGACCTGAAACCTGAGATGTCGGCTTTCGAGGTTAAGGACAAACTCGTGGCTGCTATAGGTGAAGAAAAGTACGATTTCATCGTAGTAAACTTTGCTAATGGCGATATGGTGGGACATACTGGTGTTTACGAAGCCATAGAGAAAGCCGTCAAAGCAGTTGACCAGTGTGTCGGCGAGGTTGTCGCTGCCGCATGCAAGAGCGGTTATGAGACAATCATCATTGCCGACCACGGAAATGCCGACAATGCTATCAATCCTGACGGTACGCCCAATACGGCACATTCTCTGAATCCTGTGCCTTTCATCTACGTCACTGAGAACAAGAATGCCCGCGTCAAGAACGGCGTTCTGGCAGACGTTGCACCAAGCCTGCTCCATATCCTCGGACTGCCGCAGCCGGCAGAAATGACGGGTAATGACCTTATAGAAAACTAATATCTTTACATTAAAGCCAGAAGGGACGACAAAGTTGCCTTCTGGCTTTTTATTTTTTATCTATAGGTCGGACATGACTATTCTCACCTTTACACTTATCCTGCTGCTTGGAGCATATTGCGCCGGGTTGCTTGGCTCACTCACCGGACTCGGCGGCGGAGTAGTGGTAATACCGCTACTCACTATGCTTTTTGGCGTAGATTTCCATTATGCCGTCGGCGCTGCTTTGGTTTCGTCCATAGCCACATCCAGCGGTAGCGGCAGTGCATACGTAAAGGAGGGGATAACAAATGTGCGGCTAGGTATGTTTCTCGAGATAGCCACTACCATAGGAGCTGTCTGTGGAGCATTTGTTGCCGTCTGGCTCAACTCAAGCACTATAGCTATTATCTTTGGGTGTGTGCTCATCTTCACGGCAGCCATGCAGCAACGTCGAAAGGACGATCACGAAGGAGTGAAAGGCTCAGAATGTGCCCGCAGGCTGAAGCTCTATGGCTCCTGGCCGCAGCCCGACGGAACGATGAAAGACTATCAGCTCAAGAATGTAGGCGGCGGCTTCAGCGTGATGTACCTGGCAGGAGTGCTGAGCGGCATTCTCGGCATAGGCAGTGGTGTGCTCAAGGTCTTAGCTATGGACGCCCTGATGAAGGTGCCTTTCAAGGTTTCTACTACTACGAGCAACTTTATGATGGGTGTGACGGCATGCGCATCGGCTGTGGTATATATACAACGCGGAAACATCGAGCCAGGCATAGCCTTTCCCGTCATGGTCGGTGTGTTGGCAGGAGCACTCACGGGAGCCCGGCTCCTGAAGAGGATGAAGGTAAAGGTTCTGAGGCAAATTTTTGCCGTATGCATTCTGCTCGTTGCCATAAATATGATTTACAACGGTTTCCTAGGCACCTTTGACAAATAGGATAGCTATGAAAGAAGGAAATGTAGGACGCGACATGCAGCAGCTCATAGGCAACACCCTCCGCTGGGGTGTTACCATAGCTTGTGTCATAGCAATGATAGGCGGAGCTATGTATTTGCTGGAGCATGGAGCCGAGCCCATGAAGGACTACTCCCATTTTTCCTATTCAGCCCCTCCTGCCGGCTATGAGCAATACACCACCTTGGGCGGTATCTTAGGCGGCATAGTGCATTTTTCTTCCATAGGCTGGATACAGCTTGGTGTAATAGCATTAATTCTGACGCCTATCATGCGTGTTGTTCTCTCGCTTTTTGACTTCCTCAAACAGCGCGATTGGCTCTATGCAACTATAACCAGCATCGTCTTGGCCGTCATAATTTGCAACTCGCTTAACTTTTTCTGAAATTCTCCGCTTTCATTCCTTTCATTTTGATTGTTAAATTTCTGATTTTGCTTATCAAAGTGTGCAAAATTTAAGTAAATTTCTGCCAATGTGAAAGTTTTTATCGTGAAAAGTTAAAATTTGCGATAAAAGTTTAATAAAAATTTTGCAGAAATATCGAATAGCCCTATTTTTGCTTTCGAAATTGCCTTCAAAGCATGTCTTTTTATATGAGAAATGTTTGCGGCAAAGAGATTTTAATGGCAAAATGAGAAAAGGATGAGCACGTTTTCTCCCTATAGAGGAGGAAGCATGGTTGTGTTTATTTTATTTTCCATTATCAGTAGAATTGTTTAATTTAATGGTTATATTATGACAAAGAAGTTTGTGCTATTGTTGGCGGCCCTGCTGTTTGCAGGAACGCTTGCAGCGCAGAAGCGCGTGAGTGGTCGTGTGACCGACTCTGACGGGCAACCGGTGGCAGGAGCCTCCGTCCGCGTGCCTGGTTCAAAAGTCGTTACAACCACAGATGCGAATGGTAACTTTGTGCTTTCGGGAGTTCCCAATGGTACAAAGCAGCTGGCAGTCTCCTTCATAGGCTATGAGCAGAAGATGGTGTCAGTAAACGACAACATGAACATTGTTTTGCAGGAGTCAACCATTGATGAGGCTGTCGTTATCGGTTATGGTACGGCACGTAAGCTCGGAACAGTGGTAGGTACTGTATCGAAAGTCGGTTCCGACAAAATCGAGAACAAGCCTGTGACCATGGCTCTCGAAGCCCTGCAAGGTAAGGTTGCCGGTGTTCAGATTCTGAACTCCAGTGGTGACGTCGGCGACCTTAGTGCAGTGTCCACTACCATTCGTGGTACTGGTTCGCTCAATGGTGGAACCGAGCCCCTGTTCATTGTGGATGGTGCAGCCACAACGTCTTCAATTTTCTATATGTTGAACCAGAACGATATCGAGAGCTACACAGTGCTTCGTGGTGCTTCGGCAACGAGTATCTATGGTGCACGTGCTGCAAACGGTGTCATCGTTGTTACCACAAAGCGTGGTAAGGTCAATGAGCGTGCCCAGATTAAGGTGGGTCAGAGCATTGGTTGGACATACCTTGGACGTAGAGTAGGTGACCCCATGAACAGCCGCGAACTCCTCGACTATCAACTCGAGAATGGTGTCATCACAGCTTCAGAATATGCTGGATATAAGAAAAGCGGCGTCAACACCGACTGGAAGAAGTATTTCTTCGACAACGGCGTGCCCATGTACAACACTACGTTCAGCATAGCCGGCGGTAGCGGTACTACAACCTACTACACCTCTGGTTCTTATATGAAGCGCAGCGGTCTGACACCACAGTCCAAGTATGGCCGCTACACCTTCCGTACGAATATCGAGTCACATCCTCTGGATTGGTTTAAGTTCGGCATCAACCTCGGTTTGAGCTACGACACACGTTCTTCCGATAACATCAATGGCGGTAGTGCCTATCTTACGAGTGGTGTGCTTGGCACTGCCATGCTCGCTCCCTACCACAATCCTTATGCAGAAGACGGCTCACGTCTGCTCATCGTTCCTGGAGCAGGTGGCGACATGGACCCATATCTTTATGCTAAGTACAACCCAAGCGTAGCCAATGATGCTCGCTTGCAGGGAAGTGCATTTATAGAAATCACCCCTATCAAGGGTCTTACCATCAAGTCCTTGCTCGGTACCGACCTTCTCGATCAGCGTGGTACGACGAAGATACTTCCTTCTATCCCGAGTGCAACAACCGAGAACGAAGGTTATGTAAACGAATCCTTCGCACGCAGCTCCACATGGCAGATCACCAACACGGCAGAGTATAAGTGGGACGTAACTGATGACCATCAGCTCATCTTCCTGCTCGGCCACGAAGGTATCTTGGGTCAGAGCGAGTCTTTCAACTCTCGCACACAGGGTCAGTCCGACGACCGCTTCATGGAGCTCGGTCACGGAACAGAGCCTCTGCTCCCCAGCCTCTCCGGACATCCCAAGTACGAATATCTCTCATTCTTCGGACGTGTTGACTACTCGTTCCTGCACCGTTACTTCGTGAACTTCACCATACGTAACGACCGCAGCTCACGTTTCGGTATCGATAAGCGCAGCGCATCCTTCCCCTCAGGTGGTGTTAAGTGGGACATGAAGCAGGAGAAGTTCCTCAGAGATGTTTCTTGGATTAACGTCTTGAACGTAGTCGGTGAAATAGGTTCCGTAGGTAACTCTTCCGGTATCGGCAACTACACTCACCTGGCTCTCGTCAGTCCTACCACCTATGGCAAGACTCTTGCCCTTGTGCAGTCTAACATTGGTAACAAATACTTGAGCTGGGAAACTCAGATAATGAGTAACATCGGTTTCAACGGACGTTTCTTCGACCGTTTCAACCTCGAGGTTAACTACTATCGTCGTAAGACTAAGGACATGCTTATGGACGTTCCCGTGCCCTATACCACAGGTCAGGGTTCATACTTCACAAACATCGCAAGTCTGATGAACCAGGGTATCGAAATCATGTTCGACGTAGATGCTGTAAAGAACTGGCATGGTCTTAACATTAACGTATATGGTAACTTCACCTACAACTCAGAGAAGATAACCAAACTTTTCAATGGTCTCGACCACTATGTTCTGGCAGGTACCGGTACCTACTATCAGGTAGGCAAGCCTGTTACATTCTTCGAACCTAAGCGTGCAGGCATCGACCCCGCCGACGGTACTATCATGTGGTATGTGCCCGATGCTAATGGCAAGGCTACATCCGCTATAACTAAAGAATACGACGAAGCGCTCCTCAGCGTTGACCTCGGCAAGCGTGTAAATGCTCCTATCAACGGTGGTTTCGGTCTCCGTGCTACATGGAACGGCCTCGAACTGCAGGCAGACTTCGTTTACGTGCTTGGCAAGTACATGCTCGACAATACCGAATACTTCAGCAACAACAGCTACTTCGCTTCAGCTGGCTACAACCAGGACCGCAAGCAGCTCAATGCATGGAAGAAGCCGGGCGACATCACAGACGTTCCTCGATTTGGTGTAGATAACGAGTTCGACTCCTCGCTTATCCACAACTCTTCCTTCATGCGTCTGAAGAACCTTTCTCTCTCATACGATCTTCCGCACAAGTGGATGGAAGCTACGAAGTTCATCAGCAACTTCAGAGTATTCATGGCAGCGCGAAATCTCTTTACCATCACCAACTGGACAGGTGCCGACCCCGAAACCGACAGCAACATCGGCTTCACTCGCTACCCGAACACAAAGGAATTCTCCATTGGTGCAGAAATCACTTTCTAAACTTTATAAAGAGAAAAGATTATGAAAACAAATATATTAAAGACTGCATTCTTCGCATTGATGGCATTGCCCGTCTTCACTTCCTGCGAGCTCGACCAGTTCCCAACTACTGCCGTCGTTGATGAGGAGATATGGAACAATCCAGAAGATCCGCGCAAATTTGAAGTAGGTCTTATAGCACAGTTCCGAAGCATTGCGTCACTGGGCGACTACATCAAGGACATCCAGGTTGACTACTATCAGCCCAACGTAGGCTATGGTAACCGTAACGGCGACACCTATCGCTGGTCCTTTGGTAGCAGTGATACCGACGATCAGACTGGCTACTGGGCTAGTATGTACAGCGTTATCAGTCAGTGCAACTACTTCCTTTCCAAGATAGGAACAGAGACCGTCGGCTACGAAGATACCGGCTCAGGTCCTGAGATGGTTGTAAACATCGAGGTCAATCCTGATTTGGGCATCACAGAAGAAGCTGATATCAATTTCATCAAGCACTACGTTGGTGAGGCTCACTTCCTCAGAGCATATTGCTACTATGGCCTGGCTGAGCGCTACTGTCAAGACTACGACCCTGCTACTGCAGATGCTGAGCTTGGTCTGCCTCTCGTAACGAGCGTTGACATCAACGGACGTCCCGCAAGAGCTACGCTGCAGGCTACGAAGGAATTCATCGACAAAGAATTAGAAATGGCTAACAGCCTGTTCCAGTTCGACAATCAGGAAGATCTTGATAGCTGGAGTCAGTCTTCTGATGAAAACAACCAGAAGCTCTATAAGGCATATCGTTTCAGCCTGCCTCTCCCCGTGCTCCAGGCATTCGAGGCTCGCTACAGCGTGTGGGCACACAACTATGACCGTGCTCTCGATCTTGCCGACGAGCTCATCAATAATCCTTCCTTCGCTCTTGCTACCTCAGCCGACGAATTTGCTCAGATGTGGAAGTATGACAAGGGTAGTGAGTTTATCTATGTTCCAGTAGAGAATTCTGACGAGCGCACCAGCTATGCCTCCTATCATGGCTACAATGCCACCTATAGCAACTACTATCCTAGCTACGGTGGCTGGTACAACCCCGACTTCATTCCTTCTCAGCAGCTCATCAATGCCTATTCAACAGACGATATCCGATCTACGGTGTTCTTTGAGAAAGTTGGTGTGGTGTTTGGTTCCAGCACATCTACCTTCTATGACAGGGGTGGAATAAAACTTCTCAACAAGTTCCCAGGCAATCCTGACCTCTGCAAGGAAGCCGATGACCCCGCTCACTCATATCTGAATGCACCCAAGCCCTTCCGCATAGCTGAGCAGTATCTCATTGCTGCCGAGGCATCCTACATGCTGGGCAACGATGCTGATGCAAGAGACTACCTCAACATGCTACGTTCAAAGCGTGGTCTCAGCGATACTGACAAATCTGGTGCCGACCTCTTCAAGGATATCGAGGATGAGTACTATCGCGAATTTGTTGGCGAGGGCTTCCGTCTCGACTGCCTGAAGCGTTGGGGCCTCGGTTTCACCCGCAGCGGTGCCTATCAGCATACCAACAGTAGCAATGGTCCTGTTATCGCAACAAATGTCAAGGAAATCAGCCTCTCGGTTGACGCCTCCGACAAGCGTTTCGTTTGGGAAATCCCGACTAACGACATTGAGACCAACCCGAACCTTGGTGGTAAAAACTGGAAATAAGTATATCTAACGCAAG
>JAFYFI010000022.1 GCA_017543785.1 Alloprevotella sp. | reverse complement strand
CACCATACCCTGACGCAGTATATGTTCCCCCTCACTCCAATGGAACTCCATTGCGGCTACATAATCGGCAAGGAGAAGATTATCACAAAACTCAGCGGTCTCTATGGCTGGAATGATGCTTCAGCACTCACTGCATTTGTCTATGACGACAAGGGCTGGCCAGTTCCAGATTTCAAAGCACCCACCAAGGTTGAAAACGGCAGGAACTTCATCGAACTCCGTCTCCCTGAAGACTGGTCCGCCGTTATCCTCCGACAGTAGGGGATGCCGTGCCATGCTCCGCAGCGTAGCATGTTTAGCAACTCAACTGGCGATAAGGTTGAGATAGAGGTTGAACGCAAGGGAAAACGGAAGAGCCTGACAATAACCTGCAAATAACCATAATCGCTTGTAGGAACATTATATGAGTATCTTCAAGACACAAAGAACAGCTTACAGTTCATCTTTTTCTCGTAAACATCCATCAGTGTCGCGCACCAGTAGTATGCGGTTAATGCTGATGGCTGTCATGGTACAGCTGGCAACAGGCTTCTTTTCCAATCTAGCGCTTGGAGATGAGCTTGCCGATGTCATTGAGAAAGTCGGGAAAAGCATAAGGTGCAAGTATAAATCCGAACTGGTTATTCGTCGTGAAAACGAGGCTCTTGCCAAGATTCTTGACGACCCAAAGCTTTCGAAGGATGAGAAAATCAAGGCGATTAAAAAGCGTTTTCTGGATTCCACTCCGCCGCAGACTATTTCAAGTTCAGAATTGCCTCGGCTTCGTAAAGAAGCCGAGAAGGAAAATGTGGAGGCGCAGTGCAAGCTCGGTGTGTGCTATGAGAACGGTGATGGAGTAGCCAAGGACTTGACAGAGGCCGTGAAGTGGTGCCGCAAGGCCGCCGAGCAGGGAGATGCAGCGGCGCAGTACGACCTCGGCGGCTGCTATTACAACGGCCTTGTAGTAGCCCAGGACTTAACAGAGGCCGTGAAGTGGTTCACCAAGGCCGCCGAGCAGGGATATGCAGCGGCGCAGCATTGCCTCGGCGTGTGCTATTACAACGGCAACGGCGTGACCAAGGACTTGGCAAAGGCCGTGAAGTGGTATCGCAAGGCCGCCGAGCAGGGATATGCAGCGGCGCAGTGCGACCTCGGCTGGTGCTATGTGAACGGCGAAGGCGTGCCCATGGACCTAACAGAGGCCGTGAAGTGGTGCCGCAAGGCCGCCGAGCAGGGAGATGAGGAGGCCCAAACAATACTCCGTGAGCTCGGATACTAAATCTGGATAGAATCGTGTCTTTTCCAACAGTCAAAAAAGCGACGGCCTTCTGGCTGGTGACCACGCCTGTGCGTAGCTCGCCCTTGACGGTCTTCGCCGTGAGGAGGGAATGGCTTGTCAGATGCCACGTCGTCCTCGGGAAGTGCAACCCAGTCAAGGACGGCGCTGCCAGCCTCCGCATATCTGGGGGCGGCGAGGAAGTTCAGGTCACCTTCGCGGATGGCGAGGTAGTCGCGCACCTTGAAGGAGGTGTTCGTGTGGATGTCAGCAGCACAGTGTACAATGACGGCACCTCCGTGAACGGGTAAAGCTGCTAAAGCACCTCTACAAAAAAAGGGCTGCTTTAGAAGCAGCCACAAAGGACTTCCCGCAGGAAGGTGCCTACGATAAGTTCTTTACCAGAACTTGTAGAGTACTGTTAATTTATTATCTAATTTAGATTTGTCAAATGATATTTGATATTTTTTTAAGATTATCCGTCGTGCCTAGTTGCATTTTTGTAAACTAAAACCATAGTATATGCAGTTTATGGCCAACAAAACCTTACTTAAGTGGGGGTATTGCAGCATCGCCGCTGAAGTGTTCCATTTCATTTCGTTTTTTTCACACGTCTTATTACAATCGTACAGGAGAATGATATGCGTATTCTAGGCTTGGATCTTGGCATTACTTCAATCGGCTGGGCTCTTATTGAACAACCTTCGTCATCGTCCTGTATGCCCCAAGACACCAAGCTAATTGACTGGGGGAGTCGTATTTTCGAGGCAGGAATGGATGACGATATCGAATCGGGGAAAGGGGTCTCGCGTTGTGTGAAAAAGCGCTTGAAAAGAAGCCTTCGCATACAGTATTCAAGGCGCAGACGGCGGCGGCGCAAATTGATTGCCATTCTAAAGGACAGCGGTATGTTACCTGATGATCTATCACCTGATTTTTTCGTGAAGACCGATGCACAGCTGCTAGACCATCTGCCGAAGGAACAACGCGGGAAGCTCGGTCATGTAATACCGTATCTGTACAGAAAGATGGCTCTTGACAGAGATATGAAGCCTTATGAACTAGGGCGTGCGTTATACCACCTTGCACAGCGTCGAGGATACAGAAGCAACAGGAAACAAGAACTCAAAGGCGATGAGGATACAGGGAAGGTGCTCAATGGCATCCGAACGCTCAAGAAGTCCATGGAGGAGGCTGGTGCTAGAACGCTGGGTGAGTACTTTGCTTCAATGGATCCAGAAGTGGAACGCATCAGGTCAAGATACACGGAACGCTCCATGTTCGAGCATGAGTTTAGGCTTATCTGCGAACGACAGCGGCATTTGGTTTCCCCAGAGCTTGAAAAAGAACTACATAGGGCCATATTCTATCAGCGCAAGCTAAAGTCAAGCAGCGGATTAATCGGAGAATGTCGTTTTGAGCCAGGCGAAAAGCGTTGCAGCTTTATGCGTGAGGAAGCGCAGCTTTTCAGACTCTATACATCCGTGGATAATCTGCGTGTCGAGTCCAAGAATGGCATACGTCCTCTGGAACCCAAGGAGAAGGCACTGGCAGTGGAGTTGCTTAACGGCTTCAATGACACGCTTGACAAATCTGGGAAGATTACACTCTCTGAACTCGGAAAGAGGCTTTCACTAAAAAAAGGAGAAAAGTTCACCCTTGGGGATGACGAGAAGAGTATCTATGGCAATGTTCTGAACTCCATACTCTACCGAGTGTTTGGCGACCGCTCAAAAACAATGACGGCAGAAGAACACGCCGCTTTCTGGCATGACATGCAATCAATAGAGAAAGAATCTGTTTTGAGGAGCAGGCTTCAAAGACACTGGTGCCTGGATGACGTGCATGCGGACATCGCCCTGAAGTGCGTCCTTCCTGATGACTACTGTTCACTGTCCTTAAAGGCACTCCGCACGGTGCTTCCAGACCTTTTGGAAGGCATCCCCCTGCATAAAATACTGGAACTGCAGTATCCCGAAAAATACCATTCTGGAAACACAGTGCTGAACCAGCTTCCATGCATTGACATGTGCGGCATGAACCTGCGCAACCCGATCGTGCACAGAACGCTGACTGAGCTGCGCTATGTGGTAAATGCCATAATCAAGAAATACGGCAAGCCTGACTACATCCGCATTGAACTTGCTCGCAATCTCAAGAGCACGAACAAAGAAAGGGAGAGAATCACAAGGCAGAATGCCAAGAACGAACATGACAGAGCTGCCATTGCGGCCAGAATCGCCAAGGAAGCTGGCATAGAAAAACCATCTAGAAATGACATTCTCAAGGTCATGCTTGCAGACGAATGCCATTTCGAGTGTCCTTATACGGGAAAGAGTTTTTCAATGGTGGAACTACTTCACGGAGGGGCTGTGCATATCGAGCATATTATACCGTTCTCACGTTCTTTTGATGACTCAATCAAAAACAAGACGCTTTGCTATGGAGAGGAAAACGTTAGCCGAAAGAGAAATATGACCCCCTACGAGGCCTATCAAGGTGAGCAATATGCTCAGATACTGGATAGAGTCAGGCATTTTAGTGGCAATATGGCCGAAACAAAACTGGCTTTGTTCGAACTGAAGAAAGTCGAGCCCGCCGAGTTTCTCGAACGTAATCTTAACGACACCCGAGACGCAAGTCGGCTCGCCATGTCTTATCGTGGGCAACTGTATGGCGGAGTTGTGGATGGACAGGGCAAGCGGAGGATACAGGCCTGCGCAGGCGGCTGTACTGCACTGGTTCGCAGGGCATGGGGCGGCAACTATATATTAGGCGAAGGCGAAAAGGTTAGGGATGACCACAGACATCATGCCGTCGATGCCCTGACCATTGCAATGATAACTCCCGAAATGGTTCACAGGATAGCAAACATGACTACCGAAGAGCGTAAGGAGAAGTCGATAAGCCATAAACCTCTCTTGGGAGAAACTCTACTGGAACAGGGCAAAACCAAGCTTGATAGGGCCACTGTTTCGCACCATGTTGTAAACAAAATACGCGGTCAGCTTCATGACGAGACTATATATTCCAAAAACGATGGACAGACATACATGCGTAAACGACTGGATTCCTTGTCACTCAAGGATATTCCACTTATACGCGACAAGGCAATACGCCTCGCAGTCATGCAAAAACTCGGTGTAAAAGACGATTCTCAGGACGCAGTGCTGGCATTGCCTGCTAAAAGCTTGGATATATTCAAAGACCCAAAGAATTACCCAACACTGAGGGACAAGTCAGGAAATGTTGTGAATATCATAAAAACTGTGAAGGTTGCCTGCAGTGTCTCCACGCGAACAATAGGAAAGGGTGATTCAATCCGAGAAGTCAAGACAAACGGGAATTATGCCATGTCGGTTTTCGCCAAGACTGACAACCAAGGGCAAGAAACAGCATGGTGCTACAGTGTCGTTTCACTGTTTGATGCATATCAGAGACTTAAGGCCAAGAAACCAGTCATTGATAGAAATCGCGACGGATATGTCTTCAAGTTCTCTCTTCGTAAAGGTGACATTGTAACCTTGGACAAGGACGGGAAAAAACTGATTTGCATAGTCAGGGGGATATCAGACGTGGAAATAGTATGCACTCCAATACAAGAAGCGAGACAGCAAAAGGAACTGAAAGCGGCTAAAGTATGGTATAGACTGAGCCCGTCTTCCGCCATGAGATGTAATGTAAGAAAATATCAGAT
>JAFYFI010000175.1 GCA_017543785.1 Alloprevotella sp. | reverse complement strand
CCAACACGTTCTGCACACGTAACGTGCAGAATGTGAGCAAAAAGAACCGAGGCAAGAACCTGTTTTCCAAGTCCTTGCCTCGTATTTCACTAATTATCAGCATTCTGTCGTTTATTCCTCTACAGCAGCCTGCGCGGCGGCTAGGCGTGCTATGGGCACACGATATGGGGAGCAGCTCACGTAGTCGAGTCCTGCTTTGTGGCAGAACTTCACGCTGGTAGGCTCACCGCCATGCTCACCGCATATGCCACATTTCAAAGTAGGTCTAACAAGACGGCCCTTTTTAACAGCCATTTCTACAAGCTGGCCTACACCATGCTGGTCAAGCACTTGGAATGGGTCAACCTTAAGGATTTTCTTCTCAAGATAAACCGGAAGGAAACTTGCAATGTCGTCACGGCTGTAGCCGAAAGTCATTTGTGTGAGGTCGTTGGTACCGAAGCTGAAGTATTCAGCGCGTGTAGCTATACGATCTGCAGTGAGGGCTGCACGAGGTATCTCAATCATTGTTCCCACTTTGAACTCTATTTCCATTCCTTCTTCCTCGAATAGTTTGGCTGCTTCACCACGAATCACGTTCTCCTGAGCCTCAAACTCATAGAGAATACCCGTCAGTGGCACCATGATTTCGGGATGTGGGTCAAAGCCTTCACGCTTCAGGTCAATAGCTGCACCCAGGATGGCACGTGTCTGCATAGCCGTGATTTCAGGATATGTGTTACCGAGTCGGCAACCGCGATGTCCCAGCATGGGGTTATGCTCACAAAGGCTTTCTACGCGCTGCTGGATGTATTCTACGCTGACACCCATTTGCTTAGCCATGATTTCCTGACCTTTCAGATCGTGAGGCACAAACTCATGGAGAGGTGGGTCAAGGAGACGCACGTTTACGGGGAATCCGTCCATTGCCTTGAATATGCCCTTGAAGTCGTTCTTCTGATAGGGTAGGAGTTTTTCCAGAGCTTTCTTACGTCCCTCTGTGTCTTCAGCAAGAATCATCTCTCGCATAGCAACAATCTTCTCGTCGTCGAAGAACATGTGCTCAGTGCGGCAGAGACCAATACCTACGGCACCAAACTTACGAGCTACCTCAGCGTCGTGAGGAGTATCGGCATTTGTACGAACCTGAAGGCGAGAATATTTCTCACAAAGCTTCATCAAGTCGGCAAAGTCTCCGCTTAGTTCTGCAGCCTGTGTAGGTATCTCACCTTCATAAACTTTACCATTGGAGCCGTTGATACTTATATAATCGCCCTCCTTAAACACCTTACCGTCTATCTCGACAGTGCGGTTGTGGTAGTCAATGATAAGAGCACCTGCACCGCTCACACAGCACTTGCCCATTCCGCGTGCTACAACGGCAGCGTGGCTAGTCATACCACCGCGAGCTGTCAGAATGCCCTCTGCTTCAGCCATACCGGCAAGGTCCTCGGGAGAAGTCTCAATTCTTACGAGCACTACACGATGACCGTCTTTATGCCATTTAGCAGCGTCGTCAGCGAAAAATACGATCTGTCCACATGCTGCACCAGGACTGGCAGGCAGACCGCGAGTGATTTCACTAGCCTTGCCCAAAGCTTCTTTGTTGAACACAGGATGAAGCAGTTCGTCGAGCTTCTGAGGCTCACAACGCTCAATGGCTGTTTTCTCGTCTATCATGCCCTGACGAAGCAGGTCCATGGCAATCTTCACCATAGCAGCACCAGTGCGCTTACCGTTACGAGTCTGCAAGAACCAAAGTTTGCCTTCCTGAACGGTGAACTCCATGTCCTGCATATCGCGATAGTGCTCCTCGAGCTTTGTCTGAATAGCGTCAAGCTCTTTATATATTTCAGGCATTGCCTCTTCCATGGAAGGATATTTTGCAGCACGTTCCTCTTCAGAGATACCCTGCAGTGCAGCCCAGCGGCGTGAGCCTTCCAGGGTAATCTGCTGTGGAGTGCGAATACCAGCAACGACATCCTCGCCCTGAGCATTCACGAGCCATTCACCATTGAACAAGTCCTCGCCGGTAGCTGCATTACGGCTGAAACATACACCCGTTGCGCTTGTGCTACCCATGTTTCCGAAGACCATAGCCATGACGGTCACTGCCGTTCCCCATTCACCAGGGATACCCTCCATCTTGCGGTACAGGATGGCACGTTCGTTCATCCAGCTGTCGAACACTGCACAGATGGCACCCCAGAGCTGTTCTACGGGGTCATCGGGGAAGTGTTTACCGGTGCGCTCGAGGATAGCCTGCTTGAAGAGACGCACCAAACGCTTCAGGTCGTCAGTGTCGAGTTCGTTGTCCAGTTTGACACCCTTTTCCTTCTTTACCTGCTCGATGATTTCCTCAAACGGGTCTATCTCATGCTTGCTGGCAGGTTTCAGTTCCAGCACAACGTCGCCGTACATCTGCACAAAGCGACGGTATGCATCATAGGCGAAACGAGGATTGCCAGTCTTCTTGGCAAGACCTTCAACCACAACGTCATTGATACCCAAGTTGAGAATAGTGTCCATCATGCCAGGCATGGAAGCTCTGGCGCCAGAACGAACACTAAGAAGCAGCGGGTTGTCGGGGTCACCGAATTTCTGGTTTGTCAAATTCTCAATATGCTTCAGTGAGCGCTCAACATCGTCTTTCAACAAACTGACAACTTCCTGTTTACCTATTTTATAATAGTCATTGCAAGTGTCAGTGGTAATAGTAAACCCAGGAGGCACAGGAACGCCAATATGGTTCATTTCTGCAAGGTTAGCACCCTTACCTCCTAGCTCGTTGCGCATGTCAGCGCGACCCTCAGCTTGTCCGTTTCCGAACGTGTAAACTCTCTTCGGATTGCTCATGTTTTTGCTTATTTTTATTATTTTTATTAATTAATTCAATTTTCAAGGAAATAGAGGTCATTTTTACTCATTTCCCGTAAATTTGCGCAAAAGTAACAAAATCTTTCATTACACACAAAATATTTATATTGATAATTTTACATATATTTAGTTATTTTTTCACATTTCGAAAGACTCAGTAAAATTTGGCTCATTTCACACGCTAAAAATTGCGTATCTGACACAAAACTATCCCAACCCTAAGTCCGCTCTCTGAGAGAAATGCAAACCTATAGGCAATGCCCTGGAGGAGCAGATAATTTGCCGACCTCATAGGCAAAGCCCTCGTAGAGAAGTAAAGAATCTTGACAAAAAAGTAAAAAGTTTTGACACGGGATTTTTTGCAAAATAGAACACAGATTTGAGGAATTTTTGCGATGATTTTGACTATCGGAAAATTTCTTTATTGGATTTTCGGATTACTCAAAGTAATTTCAAAATTTCTTTGGCGGATTTTGAAATTTCTTTGTTCTATAACCAGACTTTTGAGAGCAAAATTTGCTGAAAGTTGCCTTGGATTTTCAAAAATCAGAAGAAAATTTTCGCTTAATCTTTGTATCATACTGAAACTCAAGCATTTCTTCAAATTGCGAAAAACGGGCATTTTTCGGACCAAAATTTTCGGAGATGATTTTGTTGGCATTCCTGAGGCACTTAAAACAGGGGGTAGCGGATAAAGGATTTTTACAAAACATGGTCTGAACAGACAGTTATCTTCTAAAAGTCTCACCTCGCGCCAAAATTATTATTATGAAATGGGCTAGCCAACTTCATTTCTCCTGTTTGTATTTTATTCATTTAATGCTGATGCGACACAAAAAAAGTCGGGCATTGTTTTTTCTCTGTCCGACTTTTGTACGTGTTTGCTGGGTGGGTTTTAACAAGGAATGCACCAGTTGGGTTATCTTGATTTTTTTTCTGGTGCAAAAATGGTGCTTGATTTTTGTTTAAGCTTGGATATTTCGCTCAAAGTGATAGGATTTTTTGTCTAAATTATGATATTTCTTTGTACATTTCGTACAAAAATTTTTGTTAAATGCCTGTGTTTGAATTGTTTAAAAGTTCAAGATACGGGATGTCGCATATATTGGGTTGGCGACTGTCCTGTGGCTGCTTTGAATACTCTGGAGAAGTGTGCAGCATCGTCAAATCCGCATTTGTGCGCTATCTGTCCTATGCTATGTGGTTGCTCTTCTCTGAGGAGTCGTTTTGCATAGTTTATTCTTGTTTGCTGTATGAAGCCTATTGTTGTTTGTCCGGTGACGGCCCTTATGCGACGCAGGAGTGTAGAGGGAGTCATGCATAGCTGTGATGCCAGGCTGTCAACATCGGGCGTGCCTTTGCGCATCTGCTGGTATATATTGTCGGTTACGAGGTTCAGAAACTCGGTATCGGCTGTGGTAAGTGCTGCTGGGTCGTGGCCAAGGCTATCGTTATCACGCTGTATCTCGCGTATGATGGCAGCTTCTGCTTTGTGAAGCTTGATAGTACGCCACATGGCGAGCAGCAGAAGTATGAGCAGGAGGAAGAGAATGGTTCCTGCTATGAGAAGTATTTTTTTCTGCTGTCGCTGGAGCTGATTTTCTTGTTTGAGTTGATTGTCGTCGAACTTCGACTTGAAGTATGCCAGGTTTTGGGTGGACTGTTGGTGGTAGAAGGAGTCGGCTATTTGGGTATAGGCTTCGAGGTGTTGGAGAGCTTCGCTGGGTTGCTGTTCACGCAGGATTTTCCAAAGTCCGTATCTGACGCTTTTCTCTACTTGCCTGTTGCCCAGGAGTTTGCAGATAGTCAGGGCGCGGTAGTAGTATTCTTTGGCTTTGGAGATGTTGTTGCTATGAGCTTCGATGTCGCCCAGCTGACGATAGCATACAGAGAGACTATAGTTGGAGTTGGTGCCGAGTAGTATTGTGACGGCGTGAAGAAGGCTGTCGCGTGCCTCAGTGAGTTTACCTTCTTGTATGAGAGGCTCTGCCATTTGCGAGAGTCGTACGGCGAGTTTTGCTTTATTGTTGGTTTTCAGATTGAGTTGGTATGCCTTGCGTGCAAAGTTGAGTGCCTGAGCGGTTTTACCTTGTTTGATGTATATCTCAGACGCCACTCCGTATCTTATGGCAAGAATGTCGTCTCTGTGGAGTTTTTTCTCTATCTCGATGGCTTTATTGATGATGTCGGCTGCTTCCTGGGCATGTCCCATGTTAAGGTAGATACACGCAAGGTTGTTGAGTGAGGAACTTATGCGTTGCGGGTTGGCTGATGTGACGTCGAGCTCGTATGCTTTTTGTGCATGCATTGCCCCTTTGCCGTTGTTGCCGAGTCGTACTTCAATAGTGCTTAGCGAGAAATGGCAATCCGCGAGTAGGTTAGCGGGAATGTTGGGACTACTGTGGCTGAGGGCTTCTTCTGCGGCTTTCAAGGCTTCGGGGTAGTGCTCTTCGCGCAGATATGACTCAGCAGCTACGTAGTGGGTAGCAAATTGTTGGAGTTCTGACAAAGAGCTACCCTTGAATTGCAACAGAGTGTCGATTGCCTCTTCCTGGTAGGCTGTTTTGAGTATGAGGTTGGACAGTTGTACTTTTTCCGCCCCATGCTTTTTCAGGAAATTGCCGTATAGCTGGGTTATGGTTTGTGCCTGCAGGGCAATGCTTGTCATAGCTGACAGCAGGAAGATTATGATGCGAAATAGGTGCATGGTATTTGTTCTTTTTTTACTTTAAGACTACTCCCAGTCCGCGGCGACCGTCCATCTTTGCTACTAAGGGGTTGGCGAGTCGAATGTGCCGCAGAAATTTGGTTTCATGGAGTGCGGGAAGTGAGTTGAGATACTGAGTGTCGAAAGTTCCTTCTCCTCTAAAGGGATTAATGGTGAAGTAGCCTATTCCAAGGCTTGTGATGTTTTGGAAGAAGTGTGTGCCTTGTGATGGGTCAACCCTGTATTTTTCGAGTCCACACTCCACTATGATGCGTGCCTGGCTGATGTTGTGGTACTTAATGGGGATTCCCAGCCACGGGTCGCTACTTCCCCAGCGTCCGGGACCTACAAGTATGTAGCCTCTGCCTTCGGTCTGCATAGCGGTGTTTAGGTTTGATATCTCGTTGGCTATCTGAGGGTTGTTTTCGGCTCCGAAACTCTCAGGGCGTACATAGACAATATCGTAGATGTCAGTTATTATGCCGTTTCCCAAGACGTTTTCTGACATAATGATGGTTTCGGAGGGATTGATTTTTGTTAGGTCTTCGTCCACTTGTTCCCTGGCGTCAACTATGGGGCGCATCTGGAGGAGATAGAAGGATGCTGTATTGGACGTGTCTATGTTCACGGCAAACTCTATCTCAATGTTCCTGCCCATTTCTTTTCTGCCTATTTCCAGTAGTTTGTCTATGGTGTTGCATACCGGGAAACGGTCGTACTGAAGTATGTGCTGGAATGATATTATTTTTCTTTTCAACGGTTCATATCCTGGTCGGATGATATTGTCCTCGACATCGTAGGTGCTGCATATATCCTTCAGTGTTCCTTCCTCTTCGGCATCTTTTAGATTGAGTTCTGCGAGATTGAAACCGTCGTTTATCTCAAAGTCTGATACCTGCTTGTCGATGTCGAGTGCGAGAAATTTAGTCTGAGTCTCTCTCAGGGCAAGCTCTGGTGCAGACAGTTGTAGAATGTGGTGCGGATGCCGGGGTGAAAATCTTAAGGAGCGCCCTCCGTCAACGATGTATTTTCCTAGTCCAAGGGCTATGTCGGCTACGCCGTCTTCAGGCTTTTCGTTGCCTATGGGGTAGAAATTCAGAGAGCGCGCTACGCCCGACATAGTGGGGTAGTAATGATTGTTGTGGAAAGAGCCAACCACTTCCTGTATCACCACTGCCATTTTTTCCTGGTCGATGAGGTTTTGAGTGGCAGTGAGATAGTTCTTGGAGGCTTGGTAGAACACGCTGGCATATACTGCCTTTATGGCTCCATTGAGAAGTTTGAGAGCGGCGTCGTGATTTTCCAAGTTTGGAATCATATACGTGGAGTAGATTCCTGCGAAAGGCTGATAGTGAGAATCCTCGAGCAAGGAAGACGAGCGCACGGCTAGCGGGCTCTTGACTACCTTGAGCAGTGAAAGCAGATCATCGCGGACGCGTTCGGGGAGTTTGCCGTGCTGGAATGCCTCGAGAATTTGCTCGTCTCTGGCACCAGAGAGGGCGATGGGGTAGAGACGGTTTGTCTCCATGAATTCGTCGAAGATGTCGGTGCTTATAACTACTGTCTTGGGGATAGTGACGAGGAAATTGTCGCTGCTTAGGCGTGGGTAGCGGCGCACCATGGCACTCATAAATGCCAGACCGCGCCCTTTTCCTCCGAGCGAGCCTTTCCCAATTCTGGCAAAGGAGGCATATTCGTCAAAACGATTGCGCTGATATTCTGCTACAACGCCTTCGTTTTTCATGTGGCGGTACTCCACTATGAGGTCAAAAATCAGTTTACGAGCCTGGTCGAGGTTTTCGTAGTCTGCTACATCGATTTTCTTCAGGACAACGGCAGGAGGAAACATTGCTCTTGAATAGAAAAACCTGGAGAAATGGTTTCTTTCAAGATGATATACCAGTGATGCTTCAGGGATTTTCCATATATTCTGCTGCAGGTCGTGAAGCGTACTTATTTTCATTATAGGAGCGCGCGTAGAAGGGTCGATGACTATGAAGTCGCCAAAGCCGAAATGCTCCATTATCTCTGCCCTGAGATCCTGAGGGTAGGTTTTGGAATTTTTAGATATGAAGGATGCGCCTAACTGAGCTGCAACACGTGAGTTCTTGTCCTCGCTAGATTCAAAGATTATGGGTATGTGTCTGTCAAATTTCTTTATGTGTTGTCCGAGCCTAACGCCTGCTGAGGTTTCTTTCTTTCCGTTGACGGGAAAACTCATGTCGGAGATGACTCCCAAGATGTTGTCGCCAAAGGCATCGAACAGACTCACTGCTTCCTCGTAATTTCGGGCAAGGAGTATCTTAGGACGTCCTCTCATCCTCATGGTTTTAAGCTGGTCGTTGAGAGCCTCCTCGGAAAATATAAGACTTTGCTTCAGCACAAAGCCATACAAATAGGGCAGGGCAGAGGAGTAGAACCTAACACTATCTTCTACGAGCAAAATGTTCTGCACACCAGCTGTGTGGCTATCGTTCTCAGCATTCCACTTGTCCTCAATGAGTTTGATGATGGCAAGAAGGAGGTCTGCATTGCCCAACCAAGAGAAGACATAGTCGATGCCGGTAAGGTCTTCTGCCTCGAAACGCTTTGAAACTTCTTTTGCCCAAGGAGTCAGTACTACTATGGTAGAAAGAGGATAGTGATGCTTTATGTTTCGTGCAGTAGCGAAAGTGTCGCGATTGTCCATGTTGGGCATCACGATGATGAGTTCGAAATGGCGATCTGCCAATTCTACCATAGCCTCTTCTTCGGTGGTGACCTGTGTGAAACGCGGTGGATAGCGGAGCCCCAGAGAGTTGTATTCGTTGAATATCTGCCAATCTACATGCCCGTCGTCTTCTAGCATAAAAGCATCGTACTTGGTGGCGATGAGCAGCACATTATACACTCGCTTCTGCATGAGAGAGGCGAATGGGGTGTCGCGGAGTACGAGCTCCTTCAGGTTGGGAATTTTTGACATATCTAAATTTCTATCTTAAACTCGGAGCAATGTGCGTATTTGTCTAATAGTTCATGCAAATAGGCAGAAGCATCGTCCAATGCTTTGCCGTCGCCATCGAAACTGTTTATAATGATTAAGATTTCGGTAGTAGTCTCGGAACACATTGTCCGGACGGAATCGCTTGTGGGTGTTGCAAAGGCACCGAGGTTATCTCTCCAGACAGGCATGTCGGATATATTCAGTTGCCCTCTGCCTATGGCTTCGTAGGGTTCCGTTTCCTTGCCTATGCCCAGTGAGATTTCTCCGCCCTGTAGCTTTGACTTGTCGAGCACAGCAACGGAGAGGCCGAAAGTGATAGAGAGGAGATTGCCGATATCTACAAGGGAGTCTATGCTATATAATCCTTTTCCCTGGAGTATTCTGCGGCACAACTGTTCGCATGAAGGGCGGTATCTGCTGGGATCTTTGCCAGCGGCTTTGTAGGCTTGTCGTGTAGCTTGTATGCCTTTCTGCTCTTTTATTGTAGATATGTTGTATGTATGCTGAATGTTTTCTGCTGCAAGCTGTATTTCTGCCCAAAGCTCTGCCGAGGTTTCTGAGTTCCTGACTTTCGAAGTGACTACCCGCACTGCGTAGTTGGGTGCTATGGCTTTTATGCTGTCTTCTACTATTATTTGCATCTTCTTCTATTTCTTTTCTCGTTTTCCACAGATGAGTTTGAAGTCGCACTTTCTGCAGATGTATTCGTTATCCACTGGCTCGAATGGTATTTCAGGATTGAATATTTCCTCTATGGTTTTCACCAGATGCTCTTTGTATTCCGCTGCTAATTCATCAGTAAGTGCATGAAGTGGAAATTTGCCCATCTTTATCCAAGGGGAGTACCCTTCTTTTTTGTAGAGCGAAGGATAGAAGAGTACCATAGATGTTGGCAACTCTTCCCCTGAAAGTTCCTTGACCTTGTCTTTGACGATGAGAGCATAGAGGAATGTTTGCAAAAAGTAGTAGGGACGCTTATTCTTTTTGTAGAAAATGTCGGACATGCCCGAGGCTGTTTGCGCCTCGTTCCCTGTTTTGTAGTCCACAACGCGCAACGTGCGAGCTGAACTGGGGTTGGGCTCGTCGGGGTTTGTGGCAACGTCAAGCCTGTCTATTATACCTCCTATGGTAATAGTCTTCTGCTCACCGCCAATCTTGACCTTTATTGGCAGACTCATTCTCTTTTCCAGGTCGATGATTCTCAAATTGCCAAGCTCGGCATCAGCCTGCAGCAACTTTTTCAGATAGCTCAGCAAAGTCTCTTCGGCTATGATGCTCCGCGGAGCCTTTTCTTCCATGTATGCTTTCTGTATGTAGGAACGAAGGATTTGATTTGTGCTATCGCTGAGAATTCCGCCTATCCATACCTTGAAATTATCAACTCCACGTTGCAAGGCATCTTTGTAGAACATTTCTGCAGCTTTATGGAAAATGTTGCCAAAAAGTCTGTTGTCCTCACTGTCGTCAGGGTCTTGGGGCTTTTTGATTTTTGCAACATAACTGAAAAAGAACTTCAGTGGGCAGTCGAGGTATGCGTTCAGTGCCGAAGGCGAGAGGTCGCGCTGTTGCACCGCATTGTCAGCATCTTTGCGAGTAGTAAGAAGTTCGAAGATATTTTCAGGTTTTTCAACTCGTAAAACCCTTGGAGAGGCAATACCAATCTTATCGGAGAGCGTTAGATGCCTAATGTTGAATTGTTGCGACAGCATTAGCTGAGTCATGTATCTCGACTTTTCGCCTTTTTGTAGTCCGTCGGCAGTGCAGTTATATACTATTCTTATATTCTTTGCCCTTTGAATCAATCGAAAGAAGTAGTAGGCAAACACGGCTGTCTTCTTGCTGGCAAGCGTCAGTCCATAAGCAGCCTTGAGAGGATAGGGCACAAAACTGTTGTCGGAAGCCGTAGGAGGCATGGTACCCTCGTTTGCCGATAGTATGAGGACATTTTCGAAGTCAAGATTTCTCGTCTCGAGCATTCCCAT
>JAFYFI010000174.1 GCA_017543785.1 Alloprevotella sp. | reverse complement strand
GGAACGCCCGAGCAAGTGGCTAAGAAAAAGAAAGGCTATACGGCTAAATTTCTCTAGCCACTCATGCCACAGCTCTTACTCTGCAAACGATGCCTCAGTGCAGAAAAGGAAGCGGAGTATAGTGTGGAACGTAGCTTCTGTCGCAGACTTGAAAGAAAAGAACACTAAATACTTAAAAAATTATGTTTGAAAATCAACCCAAAGGGCTCTACGCTCTTGCTTTGGCCAACACTGGCGAACGCTTTGGCTACTACACCATGTTGGCAGTATTCGCGCTTTTCCTGCGTGAGAACTTCGGACTGGCTCCCGGCACCGCCGGCGCTATCTACAGCACTTTCCTGGCACTTGTGTACTTCCTGCCGCTCGTAGGCGGTATGATGGCAGATAAGTTTGGCTACGGAAAAATGGTAACTATCGGTATTCTCATCATGTTTGCAGGATATCTGGTTCTGTCCCTGCCTCTCGGCGGCGACATGGTTGCCATGATAGGCATGATAGCCGCTTTGCTGCTCATCAGCTTTGGTACAGGACTTTTCAAAGGTAACCTGCAGGTGATGGTGGGTAACCTCTATGACGAGGCGCAGTTTAGCAAATCGCGCGACAACGGCTTCTCCATTTTCTACATGGCTATCAACATCGGCGCGCTCTTTGCACCTACCGCAGCAGTGAAGATAATGGAATGGGCAGAAAAGTCGCTTGGCTATTCGCATGCCGACTCCTACCACTTTGCCTTTGCCGTGGCTTGTGCTTCGCTCATCCTTTCCATTGCTATCTACTATGGATTCCGCTCAACGTTCAGCCATGTCGAGGTTGACACAAAGAAACAAGCCGCCAAGGCTGGCGCCGTTGCCGACGTGAAGGAGGAGGACGAAAAGGATACAAAGGAACGCATCATTGCCCTTTGCCTCGTCTTCGCTGTAGTTATATTCTTCTGGATGGCATTCCACCAAAACGGTCTGACGCTCACTTATTTCGCCAATGAGTTTATTGCTCCCGAAGCAACGGGCGCTGCGTCTATGCCGTTCAATGTTCTGAACCTCGTGCTCATTATTGCCATCGTCTATGCTCTGTTTGCTGTGTTCCAAAGCAAGAAAGGCAGCAGCAAAGCCATAGCAGGCATTGTGGCACTGGCGGCACTTGGCGCTTTGTGCTATCAGTATTATGCAGCTCAGGGCGAGACCGTGAAGCTTGCGGCTCCTATCTTCCAGCACTTCAATCCTAGCTTCGTCGTGATGCTTACCCCCGTCAGCATGGCTCTGTTTGGCTGGCTCGCCGCCAAGGGTAAGGAACCCAGTGCGCCGCGCAAGATTGCCTATGGTATGCTCGTTGCCGGTGCTGCTTACCTTATCATGGTGGGTGGCTCCATGGGACTTCTCACTCCGGATGCCCAGGCTGCAGCGGCAGATGCCGACAAGACTTTTGCAAGTCCTAATATCCTTATCGGCACATACCTCGTGCTGACTTTTGGCGAACTTCTGCTCAGCCCAATGGGTATCTCATTCGTGAGCAAGGTAGCTCCAGCCAAGTACAAGGGCACTATGATGGGCGGATGGTTTGTTGCCACTGCCATCGGTAACTTCCTTGTCAGCGTGGGTGGCTTCCTCTGGGGCTCACTGCCTTTGTGGCTCGTTTGGAGCGTGTTTATCGTGCTCTGCCTCATCAGTGCTGCATTTATGTTTGTGATTATGAAACGTCTGGAGAAGGTTTGCTGACGCCACCTCCTGCCGTATAGAAAAGAAAGCGACGATTTCTCGATGAAATCGTCGCTTTTTGTGCTTTATTATTTCCTTGTATATATTATATAATGTACGCGTACACGCGTGGGGGCTTATGGGAGTTATGAAAATTCTTCGGCTGAGAAGAGTTCCAGCTGACCTCCGCCCAGTTGGTTGTAGCTTAGGCGGTGATAGGGCGATAGTCCGTGCTTCATGATGCCCTGCCTATGCTCCCGCGTGGGATATCCTGCGTTGTGGTCCCAGCCATAGAAAGGATACTCCTCATGCAGCTGGCGCATGTATTCGTCGCGGTGAGTTTTTGCAAGTATGCTGGCAGCCGCAATGCTGAGATATTTCCCGTCGCCCTTCACAATGGTGGTCCATGGAGTGTCGCCGTAATTCTTAAAGCGGTTTCCGTCCACGATGATATGCTCTGGTCGCATGGTCAGCTGGTCGAGAGCGCGGTGCATGGCAAGGATGGATGCGTTCAGAATGTTTATCTTGTCGATTTCTTCAGCCGTGACCACACCCACAGCCCAGCTCAGTGCGTCGCGCTCTATCTCGCTGCGCAGCACGTTGCGTTGTCGCGCAGAGAGTTGCTTGGAGTCGTTGAGGAGAGGGTTTTCGTAGTCGGGAGCAAACACTACGGCAGCTGCATACACACTACCTGCCAGACAACCGCGACCAGCTTCGTCGCAGCCAGCTTCGACTACTCCGGCACGAAAGAAAGGTTCCAACATGTTGCTCAGATTACTACAGCTGTTCCGCTGGCAGTCACCATCAGCATTGAGCCGCTGGAGCCTACAGTCTCATAGTCCAGGTCGATGCCTATAACCGCGTTGGCGCCGAGTTCCTGAGCGCGCTCCGACAGTTCTGCGAGAGCAGTGTTCTTGGCCTCTCTGAGCACTTTCTCATAGGAGTTTGAACGTCCGCCGAAGAAGTCGCGCACGCCTGCCATAAAGTCGCGTACGGCATTGGCGCCGATGATAGTCTCCGACGCAACTACTCCCAGATACTTCTTTACTGGGCTGCCCTCGATGATAGGAGTTGTCGTTAGTAGCATTTGAGTGGTTTTTTGTTAATGTATAAGTGAAAATTTTCAGAACATACTTTTTACGCGCAGCAGTGCATCTGCGAGTTTGTCTATTTCGTCTTTTGTGTTGTAGAAAGCAAACGATGCTCTCACCATGCCCTCTGTGTCGTAGCGCTGCATGAGAGGCTGTGCGCAGTGGTGACCTGTGCGCACGGCGATGCCGAGCCTGTCGAGCAGGGTGCCCACGTCGAGGTGGTGTATGCCCTTGAGGTTGAAGCTCACTACTGCGTCTTTTTCTGCGGATTCACCGTATATTCTAAGCCCTTCTATCTCTCCGAGCCTCTGCATGGCATAGCGCGTGAGCGAACTCTCGTAGCTGTGGATTTCGTCCATGCCGATGGCTCCCACGTACCTCAGGGCTACAGCCAGGGCATTTGTGCCCACGTAGTCGGGCGTGCCAGCCTCAAACTTGAACGGCAGTGTCTCGTAGGTGGTCTTCTCAAATGTGACGCGCGCTATCATCTCGCCGCCGCCTTGGTAGGGAGGCATTTTCTCGAGAAGCTCTTCGCGCCCATAGAGAACGCCTATGCCCGTGGGGCCATATATCTTATGTCCGGAGAACGCCAGGAAGTCGCAGCCCAGGTCCTGAACATCCACGGGGATATGAGGCACGCTCTGTGCGGCGTCGATCAGAACGGGGCAGCCCCTTTCATGAGCCAGCAGCACTAGTTCCTTTATGGGGTTTATGGTGCCCAGGACATTGCTCACGTGGGCTATGCTGAGGAGCCTGGTACGCTCGCCGATGCATTCCTTAGCCGCCTTCATGTCGAGTTCTCCGCTTTCGGTGACGGGGATGACTTTCAGATTTATGCCCTTGCGGTCGCGAAGCATTTGCCAGGGCACGATGTTTGAGTGGTGCTCCAT
>JAFYFI010000021.1 GCA_017543785.1 Alloprevotella sp. | reverse complement strand
GCTTGCCGATGATTTCTTTCTTTTGTTGTTCGAGTTCGGCTTCGATGAGGGCTTTGTGCGAAACCACCACGTTTTTGTATTCCTGGTTGATTTTAACCACTTTGAATTCCATGGTTTTGCCAACGAACACGTCGTAGTCGCGGATGGGTTTGACGTCGATTTGCGAACCGGGCAGGAAGGCTTCGATTCCAAATACGTCGACGATCATACCGCCCTTGGTGCGGCATTTTACATAGCCCTTGATGATTTCGTCGTTTTCGAGGGCCTCGTTTACGCGAACCCACGATTGTGCCGAGCGGGCTTTCTTATGCGAAAGTACAAGTTGACCTTTTTTGTCTTCTTGATTTTCAACATAAACTTCTACGGTGTCGCCAACAGCGAGTTCGGGGTTATAGCGGAATTCGCTAACGGGCACGATGCCGTCGCTCTTATAGCCGATGCTAACGACAACTTCGCGTTTGTTGATAGAAATAACCTTACCGTCTACAACCTCTTTCTCGTTTACTTTACCAAGAGTCTGGTCATAAACTTTTTCCTGTTCCTCGCGTGAGGCACCGCCTGGTTCTGTACCGCTTTCAAAAGCGTTCCAGTCAAAGTCAGCCACTGGCTGAACAATTTTAAAATCTGCCATAAAAATGGTTTTCAAAAGTGACGAACACCATATTCCTTGTTTATATGCAACTAAGAGAAATAGGCGACTCGTCGTTAAATGGTTAAACAATTAGTTAATTAAATCGGGCGCGAAGTTATGAAATTTTCTCTATACAAACAAATAATTGTCGCATTTTAGTGCTTGTGGAAGGAGGGATAAAGAAAAAACTCCGACTTACCCGTATGTAAGTCGGAGTTTTTATGGTTTTTTTAGTTGTCGGGGTGAAAGGATTCGAACCTTCGACCCCCTGCTCCCAAAGCAGGTGCGCTAACCGGACTGCGCTACACCCCGAAAAATGTTATGCATTTTAGCTTAAGTCAACTTACTGCTCAAAATGCAGCGTAAATTGGTGTGCTTCCGAAAATGCGAGTGCAAAATTACACATTTTATTTTTGAAATAAAGGAAAAAGAGAGATTTTTTTAGATTTTATCTGAAAAAGTTGGTCTGGATTTCATTTTTGGGGATAATTTGGGCTCATGGCGTTTTGATTAACTGGAAAAACATAGGGAGTACGATATAACATAATGAACATGGCTGTCTAAAGCATATTTCTTTGGCTTTTTTAATTTTGTTCAAAAAACCTTTTATATTTGCAGTTAGGAGTGCTGATTTCAGTGAGTTGAATGATGTCTGTAAATTAGACTCGTAGGTTTTTGCGTTTTCCTCAATTCCATTGCAAACCTTAAGACCTGGACCATTAAAGAATATCTTAATACAATAGGGCTATGTATTCCATCTCAAATTCCAAACTGATAGTCACAGTTAGTCCCATGGGGGCAGAGCTGCAGAGCATAAAGAACCGTCGTCGGCATGAATATCTTTGGCAAGGCGACTCGCGAATATGGGGACGCCGTTCGCCAATACTTTTCCCTATCGTGGGGTCGCTATGGCATGGAAAGTATCATATAGGCGACAATGAGTATCAACTGTCGCGCCATGGTTTTGCTCGCGATATGGAATTTCAGCTCGTAGAGAAGACAAGTAGCAGCTTGGTCTTTGAACTTACCGACACGCCTGAGACCATGGAGTCCTATCCCTATCGTTTCGGGCTAAGGGTAGGCTATAAGCTGCAAGGCAACACCGTTCATGTCGTGTGGGAAGTGCATAATCGCGATTCCCGACGCATATATTTCTCCATTGGTGGGCATCCGGCATTCCGGCTCCCCGGCTATAAGAAGGGCGAACCCGTTGTGGGCAGACTTCAGCTAGAGCCAACGAGTCAGTCGCAGAGTCTGTGGTGGCTGGAGAAAGCCGAGATAGGGCAGGGGGGCTGTCTTCGCGAAGAGCGCAACCCTCTGGACACAGATAGCCAGATGGTGCTACATTTCACAGAAGAAACATTCAAGGACGATGCCATTGTAGTAGATCGCAGTCAGCTGCGCGGTATCAGCATCCTAACTGCCGCAGGAAAACCTGTGGTGAAAGTAGATTTCCAAACGCCGGCAGTGGGTATATGGAAGCCCTATGGCAAGCAGGCGCCATTTGTATGCATAGAGCCTTGGTATGGCGTAGCCGATAGTGTAGGGTATGAAGGGCAATTGAAAGAAAAGTATCTTATCAACGCCCTTCAGCCAGGAGGAACATTTAAAGGAGGCTACGATATGACATTTTATTAGAAACGGTAGTCATAGTGTTTTTTTATAAAGAATTAGCAACAAAACAATTTACGCATTCTCTACGAGATGAAAAATATCATTTTTGTATTAAGCCTGCTATTTCTCTTCTCCTGTAAGAACGATAATCCTCAAAGCGCAGCACTGAAGTCTGAGTTTGCTTCGGAGAACACTGAAAAGGTGAGGTTAGAACTGCCCAAGACTAAGAAGCACATAAAGCAGCAGGTCATCCAGCACCTGGGCTATACGACATCCTATAATGAAGACCTGCGCATCCCCAACTGGGTTGCCTACGAACTGACCCCCGACGAGGCTAGAGCCCACGGACAGCGTGACGGAGAATTTCAGCGCGACCCTGTAGTAAAGGGCGCTTCCGCCATTTCGTCAGACTACTCCCACTCAGGTTATGGCAGAGGACATATGGCTCCTGCTGGCGACATGAAATGGAACACTAAAGCAATGCGCGAGAGTTTTTACCTGTCCAATGTCTGTCCGCAGAAGAACAGTTTGAATGCAGGGTTGTGGAACGATTTGGAAATGGGTATTCGCCAAATGGCGCGCAAAGGCAATAGGATGTATATCGCCTGTGGACCGATACTGGGGGCAGCGCCACGCCGTATAGGCAAGAGCAGGGTTGCTGTGCCCGAAAAATTCTTCAAGGTAGTTCTCAGGTGGAATGGACATTCCTACAGTGCCATAGGCTATGTGTTTCCCAATGACTATTGCAAAGGGGCGGTAAACGACTATGCCTGCAGCGTGGATGAGATAGAGTCGTTGGTGGGAATGGACTTCTTCTATTCACTTCCTGACAACATTGAGGATGAGGTTGAGGCAAAGACTGTCCTTCACGACTGGCAGTGGGACCTGAGTAGTGGAAAGGACGGTTTCAGGCGCCAGCATCAAGGCTCTACATATAAACAACGGAGGCGGAGATAGGAAACTGTCCAGACATAAGACAAAAAAGAGAGACGAATCAGCCAATTTGAATAATTGAGCTATTCGTCTCTTTCTGTAGCGCGGGGGGGGCATGATCCCTCGACCTCATGATTATGAATCATGCGCTCTAACCAGCTGAGCTACCGCGCCATCACAGCATTTCAAACAATGTCAACTCGCTGCGCAAAGTGCAGCGTAAGTTGGTGTGCGTTTGAAAATGCGAGTG
>JAFYFI010000173.1 GCA_017543785.1 Alloprevotella sp. | reverse complement strand
AGCTCATCGCTGATGCTGACTGGGGCAATCTTGACTACCTGATTCTGGATACTCCCCCAGGCACGAGCGATATTCACCTGACGCTGCTGCAGACGCTGGCCATCACCGGCGCCGTCATAGTGAGCACGCCGCAGCAGGTGGCTATTGCCGATGCACGCAAGGGGATAGACATGTACCAGAACGAGAAGGTCGGGGTGCCAATACTCGGGCTGGTGGAGAACATGTCGTGGTTCACGCCTGCCGAGCTGCCTGAAAACAAATACTTCATCTTCGGGCATGAGGGGGTGAAGCGCCTGGCAGAAGAGATGCGGGTTCCCCTGCTGGCTCAGATTCCCGTGGTACAGAGTATATGCGAGAGCGGTGACAATGGCGAACCCGCCATCCTACAGCAGGAACGTGCTGACGGTGTTGCCTTAAAGGCACTTGCTCGCAAGGTGGTTGAAGAGACTGAGCGCCGTAATAGTGAGCAGCCACCAACTGAGATTGTCAGAGTAGATAAATAGAAATAATTCTCATTCTCAATGCTAAACAAACTCAAGCATAAAGTCAAGCAAATTGTAGATTGGCAAAAGCGCCCCATTTCCGTTCCGCCAAACACGCGGAGCGAAGCGGTTTGCAGAAATTGCGGAGACTCTTTTCAGGGAAATTTCTGCCCACGCTGCGGCCAGAGCGCGAACACCCCTCGCCTGGGAAGCAAGTCGGCATTTAAAATTTTTCTCGACACTTGGGGACTGGGCACTCACGGCTTGTTGAGGACTGTCGGGTATCTCCTTACTCGCCCGGGCTACATGATAGGCGACTATATCGATGGCAGACGTCAGCTCTATTTTCCTCCCTTCAAATCGCTTTTTGTCGTCGGAACTATCTTTGCAATAATCTATGCTTTGGGCGGCGGTTTCAGCGACGAGGCTATTCAAAGCTATGAGACGAAAGCTGACCTTTTGGAAAAGAGCATTCTGAGTACTTACGAAGATTTTGACGACCCTGATGACAATACAGAAAGTGCGAATCGGGCAAAGTCACGGATGCACGATGACATAGACTTCATACAGCACTATCTGACTCTATATAGGAACTGGGAGCAGAACAACAGGTCGTCGGACCAGCTTATCATTTATGTGGTCTATGCCCTGATTGCATGGCGGATATTCAGGAAGTCGCCACGCCGTCCTGGAATGAATCTGTCGGAAAATATCATTGCACATGTATATATATGTGTACAAATGGGTGTACTGGTCATTTTCACTATGCTGCTGTGTATGCCATTTTCAAAGTTCCCTGTGACACATATCCCAGGGTATCTGACAACTCTTTTCTTCATCTACGACTACAAGCAGCTTTACGGCTACAGCCTCTGGAAAACAATACTGAAAACTGTATGGATGCAACTTTTAGTCTTGGCATTTACTATTCTGATTTTTAGCATTTTCATCATATCCCTTGTTGTTCGCGCCGTCGTCGCTGGCGGTTAGCACGCAGAGCAGAACGTTGGGGGCTTTCAGAAAAAAACTTCACAAGCAACAAAAAAAATCCTCTGGCAGACCACCAGAGGATTTTTTATATTTTTATTCGTATGGAAATCTCTACTCCCAGCCGAGGGCACTCGCACCCAGGACGGCTGCCTCGCTACCGTTGAGTGTGCTTACAAGCAGTTTGCACTTACCCTTATATGTGAAGAGCGAATTTTCGTCGAATGCTTTTTGGATAGGGTCCATAATCCAATGCCCTGCTTTAGTGAGTCCACCAAAGAAGATTATAGCCTCGGGAGCATTGAAGAGAGCGTAGTTTGCACAAGCTGCGCCCAAAATCTCACCCGTATAGTCGAAGATGTCTTTAGCAATTTTTTCACCAGCTTCAGCAGCCTTGAACACCTCGAAAGAAGTGATGTCTTCAGGCTTAAGGTTGCGAAGGATGCTTGGCTCATTACTTTGTTCCAAGAACATACGAGCAGTTCTTGCCACACCCGTAGCAGAGCAATATGTCTCCAGGCAACCCTTTCTTCCGCAGCCACAATCGCGGGCATTCTCGGAGCGGTCAACAATGGCATGTCCCAGCTCGCCGGCAAAGCCGTCGGAGCCATAAACAATTTCACCATTGACAACGATACCGCTACCCACGCCAGTGCCCAGGGTAATCATGATGAAGTTTTTCATGCCTCTCGCCGCGCCGTAAGTCATCTCGCCCAAAGCTGCAGCATTAGCATCGTTAGTGACACGAGCAGGTATTCCCAAGGCATCCTCGAACAGCTTGGCAATGGGCACATTACCCTTCCAGCGCAAGTTGGGAGCGTGTTCAATCATTCCGCTGTAGAAGTTGCCATTAGGGGCACCTATACCCATTCCCTTGACGTTTTCTATACCACCTACCATGTCGAGAGCAGGCTGCAGAGCTTCTACTCCGGCTGCCACATAATCGTTGACATCGGCATAGGCCTTTGTACTGATGACACTTGTTGTGCGAACTGTACCACGCTGGTCCACCAGACCGAACACAGAGTTTGTGCCGCCCATGTCCAGACCAATAGCATACTGTTTTTCTTCCATAAAATTATATGTTTAAGTAAATATTTATTGTAGGCTTTTTAACAATTCTCTTGGGTGATAAAAAAGACTCTATCTTCATGAAGCACAAAATCGTTGCAAGGCGAAAGCACAGTGAGAGCTTGCTTTCACTATGCTGAGCCGCAGCAGAATTGCACGAAGCGCAACCTTTGTGCTACAAAAGTAATGATTAAAATTATATTCTATAGTTATTTGTCTGCAAAAAATGGTTATCTTTGCGGTTGTTATGTTTCCATTTGCAGACTACATAAGCACTTTTCAGCTGATTCTGAAAGGGTTACTCATCGGCATCATCTGTTCTGCCCCGATGGGTCCCGTTGGTATTCTATGCATACGCCGCACACTTCAGAAAGGACGTGAATACGGCATCGCTACAGGAGCAGGAGCAGCACTGAGCGACCTCTTCTATGCACTCGTGACAGGTGCCGGTATGCTCCCTCTCATGATGGAGTTCATCGACAAAGAACAAAACCTCTTCTACTTGAAGATTGTGGGTGCCATCATGCTCTTTGCGTTTGGGATATGGATGTTGCGTACCGACCCTCGAAAAGGCTACCGTCCTTCACAGTCGGAGAACAACGGTACACTCTTCAGTAATGCAGTTTCGGCTTTCTTCCTTACGATATCCAACCCCCTCATCATATTTCTTTTCATTGCACTTTTCAACATGTTTACATTCGTCATCCCAGGCAACTGGTATGGCTCAGCACTGGGATACGCCAGCATAGTGGGAGGTGCAATGCTTTGGTGGATGGGGCTCACGCAACTCATCGTACGAATGAAGAGTAAATTCGACCTGCACGGCATCAAAACGCTAAATCGCACAATTGGCACTATCGTTATTACCGTAGCCGTGCTATATGCTGCCATGACCATTTTTCATCTCTCATTATAAAATAGACAGAATGATAATTTCCGAAAAACTTCGCTCGACAAATCGTGCGGAGTACATTTTATATATGTGGCAGGTAGAAGACCTGCTACGTGCTTATAATTTTGACGTTGAAAGACTAACTACAGAATATATCTCTCAGTTCAAACTCTCTGATGAAGAAAAGCAGAAAATGGCTCAATGGTACGCAGACCTTTCGCAAATGATGCTTTCAGAAGGCTTACGCACCAAAGGACATCTCCAGATAATAAAAAACACACTCTCCGAGCTTGAAGAACTTCACAACAAACTCCTTCAATCCGAAAAATTCCCATACTACAGGCAGATGTACTACAAAGTGCTGCCCTATATAGTAGAGTTAAGGAGCAAGACAGGCACTCAAAAAGGAAACTGTGTTGAACAAAATGAGAGCACCGAACTCGAAACACTTTTCAACGCACTCTACGGCACTCTCCTACTGCGACTGCAGCACAAAGAAATATCAGCTCAGACAACACAAGCCACTGAGGACATATCTACCTTCTTAGGGCAACTCTCTGACTATTATTTCAAAGACAAGCAAAAGCCCATTGAGTTTTAAGCCAGCCCACCAAAGGCAGAAAATACTGCATTAAAGCTAAGAAACGCCAGAACGAAAAAACCGTCAAAAGCAAAAACATAATAAAAAACAATCCTTCCCTAAAAATGAACATCCTCATAACAGGCAGCAAAGGTCAGCTCGGCAATGAGCTAAGACTCCTCAGCGAAAAATATACGCAACATAACTTTTTCCTTACAGACATAGAAGAACTCGACATCACCAACAAAGACGCTGTAAACGCCTTTGTTGCGGATAACAACATAAACCTCCTCATAAATTGCGCAGCCTTCACAGCCGTTGATAGAGCTGAAAGTCAACCAGAACTTTGCCATCTGCTCAATGCCGAAGCACCGGGCATCCTTGCAAAAGCAATGCAGCAAGCTGGTGGGTGGATGATACAAATATCTACAGACTACGTTTTCGAAGGTACTGGGCACAAACCTTATACCGAAGACCTTCCCACTAACCCCCAAAGTATCTACGGAAAGACAAAACTACTTGGAGAACAAGCAGTAATGCGCGAATGCCCAGAAAGCATCATCATTCGCACCGCATGGCTCTACTCTACATTTGGCAACAACTTCGTCAAGACAATGCTCCGTCTGGGCAAAGAGCGCGAAAGTCTGGGAGTCATCTTTGACCAAATAGGCACACCCACCTATGCAGCCGACCTGGCAGAAGCAATCATGCATATTGCAGAAGCCGAAAGCCACAGTCAGGTTGCGCAAAGCGAAAACCATACGCCCGGCATCTACCACTACAGCAACGAAGGTGTTTGCTCATGGTATGATTTTACACGCGAGATACACCACTTGGCAGGCATAACATCGTGCGACGTCAAGCCGCTTCACACTGAGGAATACCCCACCCCGGCGCCTCGCCCTATGTACTCCGTACTCGACAAGACAAAAATCAAGCAAACCTACGGCATATCCATACCCTGGTGGCAGGACAGCCTCGCAAAGTGCATAAGTAAAATTCTTTCAGAGACAAAATGAACAAAGAGATAGAACGCAGGCGCACCTTCGCCATCATATCCCACCCCGATGCGGGTAAGACAACACTAACCGAGAAGTTCCTCCTCTTCGGTGGGCAGATACAGGTAGCCGGCGCCGTGAAGAGCAACAAAATACGCAAGACTGCCACCAGCGACTGGATGGACATAGAGAAGCAGCGCGGCATCAGCGTTACGACCAGTGTGATGGAGTTCGACTACGACGGCTACAAAGTCAACATCCTCGACACACCAGGTCACCAGGATTTTGCAGAAGACACCTTCCGCACTCTGACAGCGGTTGACTCTGCCATCATAGTAGTAGATGGTGCTAAAGGAGTTGAAGCCCAGACAAGGAAACTGATGACCGTGTGCAGGATGCGAAAGACACCAGTAATCATCTTCGTAAACAAAATGGACCGCGAAGGCCGCGATCCGTTCGATTTACTTGATGAACTGGAGGAAGAATTGCAGATAGGTGTCCGCCCTCTCTCATGGCCCATAAACCAGGGACAACGTTTCAAGGGTGTGTACAACATATTTGAAGAAAGTCTCGATCTCTTCCACCCCGACAAACAACGCGTTACCGAGAAAGTTCGCATAGACCTCAACAGTGAGGAACTCGATGAGAACGTTGGAGCAGAAGATGCCGCTAAACTACGCGACGATTTGGAACTTGTCAGTGGAGTTTATGACGAGTTTAGCGTGAACGACTACCTGGAGGCACGCACTGCACCCGTATTCTTCGGCTCAGCACTCAACAATTTTGGTGTCAAGGAACTGCTCGACTGTTTTGTGAAGATTGCTCCTTATCCTCGTCCAGTAAAAGCTGAGGAACGTGACGTTGAACCTGACGAACAAAAGTTCACGGGTTTCATCTTCAAGATAACAGCAAACATTGACCCCAACCACCGCTCCTGCATAGCCTTTTGCAAAGTGTGCTCAGGCAAGTTTGTGCGCAACGCCCCCTACCTGCATGTTCGCCACGGCAGAACGCTGCGTTTCTCATCGCCCACACAGTTTATGGCACAACGCAAAGAGACTATCGACGAAGCCTGGGCTGGCGACATCATTGGACTGCCCGACACAGGGGGATTATTTAAGATAGGCGACACACTCACTGAAGGTGAGCAGCTGCATTTCAAGGGACTTCCCAGCTTCTCTCCAGAGATGTTCAAATACATAGAAAATGCCGACCCCATGAAAGCCAAGCAGCTGGAAAAGGGAATAGCCCAGCTCATGGACGAAGGTGTGGCGCAGATGTTCGTGAATGAGTTTAATGGCAGAAAGATTATCGGAACAGTAGGACAACTACAATTCGAAGTCATCCAGTATCGTCTGGAGCACGAATACGGAGCCAAGTGCCGCTGGGAGCCAGTCTCGCTCTATAAAGCTTGCTGGATAGAAAGCGACGACGAGAAAGAACTGGAAAACTTCAAACGCCGCAAATATCAATATATAGCCCACGACACCGAGGGTCGCGATGTTTTCCTCGCCGACAGTGGGTATGTACTGCAAATGGCGCAGCAAGACTTTGAACACATAAAGTTCCACTTCACGAGTGAATTCTAAAAAATTCCATTGCTGTCAGCAATAAAAAATTTTAGGTTTTAGGATTTTAGTTTCAGCAAAATATGCGCGAAACATGAAAACCTAAAACCTAAAAAATGTTTTTTGTGGAACTATATACCTGTTTCTTTATTCAACTAGTCAATTTTTCGGAGTACTACTGCTGTGCGTGCTGGGAGATAGAGTTTTAGCCAGCCTTTGTGCTGCGGTGTCAGAAGGGGGTCTTCGTTTGTGAGGTGGCGCACAGAGTCATCGGCGAAGCCATTTCCGCCGAATTTTTTGTCGTCAGTGTTGAGCACTGCTTGATATGCTCCTTCTGGCACCATAAATCCGTAGTCAGTGTAACTGCGTGTGGGGCTGAAGTTGAACACAAAGAGGAGTTCTCCGCGACTGTAGGCTAGGACTTGGTCGGCGTCGTTGTGCCATACTTCTACTACTTGTGATGTCTTCTTTCGTGCTGTGGGTGTGGCAGGGAATGCCTGACGTACGACGCTGAGCATCTCGCGGTCAAAGTCGCCGAGCCAGTGATAGCAGAGTTCTTTGTTGTCGACGAGGTTCCATTGTCGCCGTGCATACTTATGGCTCCAGCCGTTGCCTTGACGCGGAAAGTCTATCCACTCGGGGTGCCCGTATTCGTTGCCCATGAAATTGAGGTATCCGCCGTTGATGGTGGAGGCAGTGACGAGTCGTATCATCTTGTGCAGTGCTATGCCACGCTGAGCCACACCGTTTTCGTCCCCTTTTCGGAAGTGCCAGTACATGTCGGCATCTATGAGTCGGAAGATGATGGTTTTGTCACCTACCAATGCCTGGTCGTGGCTTTCGCAATAGCTTATGGTATGTTCGTCGGCGCGGCGATTGGTGAGTTCCCATAGTATGCTGCTGGGTTTCCAGTCTTCATCGCGCAGTTCCTTGATAGTTTTTATCCAGAAGTCGGGAATGTTCATCGCCATGCGATAGTCGAACCCGTAGCCTCCAGCCTCGAAGGGTGCTGCGAGGCCTGGCATTCCGCTGACTTCCTCAGCTATGGTAATGGCGTGGGGATTGACTTCGTGGATGAGATTGTTGGCTAATGTGAGATAGCAGATAGCGTTGTCGTCCTGATGTCCGTTGTAATAGTCGCCATATCCGCAGAAGGCTTCTCCGAGCCCATGGCTATAGTAGAGCATGGAGGTTACTCCGTCGAAGCGGAAGCCATCGAAGTGATATTCTTCGAGCCAGTACTTGCAGTTGGACAGCAGGAAGTGGATGACTTGTCCCTTGCCATAGTCAAAGCATAGGCTGTCCCAAGCTGGGTGTTCGTGGCGGTCGCCTGGATAGAAATACTGATTTTTGTCGCCACAGAGATTGCCGAGTCCTTCTATTTCGTTTTTTACTGCATGGCTCTGTACGAGGTCCATGATAACGGCAATGCCATGTTTGTGAGCTTCGTCGATGAGCGACTTGAGTTCTTCGGGAGTACCGAAGCGACTGCTTGGTGCGAAGAAACTGCTCACATGATAGCCGAAAGAACCATAGTAGGGATGCTCTTGAATCGCCATTATCTGCAGGCAGTTGTACCCATCAGCTATGACTCGGGGGAGGACATTTTCCTTAAACTCTGTGTAGGTGCCTACTGCTTCTTTGTCTTGCCCCATGCCTATGTGACATTCGTAGATGAGCAGTGGCATGCGCTGTGGGCGGAAGTTGTGCGAGTGTTTCCACTGATATTCTTCCTGTGGAGCCCAGACTTGCGCGCTGAATATCTTAGTGGCATCGTCTTGCACCACTCTCCTGCACCATGCTGGTATGCGTTCGCCTTGACCACCGTTCCAATGTACGCTCATCTTATAGAGCTGTCCGTGGCATAGGGCTTTGGCTGGTAATTTCAACTCCCAGTTTTCGGTTCCGGGTATGCGGTGAAGTTGATATTCTGGAGTCTCGGTCCAGTTGTTGAAGTCTCCGATGAGGAATATGTCTGTAGCTGTGGGCGCCCACTCGCGGAACACCCATCCGCGGGCTGTGCGGTGGAGTCCGAAATAATGATGTCCCGAGGCAAACTCGGAGAGTTTCTGACGACCTCCTTGTGTCAGTTCTTCTTGCCGGTGAAGTGCGTATTGGTGCCTGGCATTAATGATGTCGGCGTATGGTTCCAGCCATTTATCGTTCTCAACGAGTTTGATGAGCTTTTTCATAGGTAGTTTTTTAGGTTAGATTAGCCAGGAATTATTTTTCTAAATGTCCGTTTTTATATGTTCCTTTTGACGTAACGTTGCCGTTGCGGTCGTATTCTGTGAATTTTCCGTCTTTTTCGTCGTTTTTGAAATGTCCGTCAAAGCGTGAGCCGTCGGCATCACGAATTATCGTGCCTTTGCCTTCGCGTTTGTTGGCTTTGAACTGCCCCTTATAGCGTTCACCGTTCTGACGCAGCACTCCAACACCTTCCATCATATTGTCTTTCCATTCGCCTTCGTATATGTAGCCGCTCTTGTGCTTGAATGTGCCATGCCCGTTGCGCTTGTTGGCAGTCCAGTTGCCTATGTAGGTAGCAATGCCTTTCCATATATAGGTGCCGTGTCCGCTCTGCTCACCACGAAGGAAATGTCCCTGATATTTGTCGCCGTTAGCAAAATAGAAAATGCCCTCTCCGGTGCGCTCACCATTGGAGTACTCACCCTCGTAGATGTCGCCATTCTTAAACTTGTAAGTGCCGCGACCGTTCTGAACGTCGTTTTTCCACTCTCCCTGGTATATGTCGCCGTTTGAATAGAAGAATGTACCCTTGCCGCTGCGCTGGTTGTCGTGCCAGTAGCCTTCGTAATTTGAGCCGTCGCGCCAGTCGAACACCCCACTACCCTCCTTCTTGTCGTTTTCCCAGTTGCCCTGGTAGTAGGCACCGCTCTTGTAGGTGTACTTCCCGGTGCCATTGCGCAGGTCGCCTTTCCACATACCTGTGTAAACATCGCCGTTGTAGTAAGTCATTTGCCCCTCGCCCTCTTTAGCATCGCGATACCACTGTCCGCGGTATATGTTGTTGTTGAGCGAATAGTAGGTGCCTATTCCGTGCTGCTGGTCTTGAAACCAGTCGCCGTCGTATTTTTCGCCGCTCGCGTAGGTCATGACACCCTTACCCTGACGCTTCCCCTTGACATACTCACCCTCATAGACATTTCCATTCTGATACTGTGTGCGGCCCTTCCCATTGGGCTTGCCACTGGAAATTTCTCCGCTATATACTGAGCCGTCCTTGAAAGTATAGGAACCAATCTGTATCTTCTGTCCGAAACAACACGTAACACTTATGAGAAACAGTATGCTGAAAAGAATTCTGGAAAGTTTCATATATTTTGAGAATGTGAAAGATTTTCGATATTTTTTTTTAGATTAACTTACCACTTTGTAAATACTCTGCAGCTTTTTTCAGGTCAGCTGGCGTGTCGATACCTATCGTACGGACATCCGTCCGGGCTACTCTGATTTTCAGACCCTCTTCAAGCCAGCGCAGCTGTTCGAGCGACTCGCAACTT
>JAFYFI010000172.1 GCA_017543785.1 Alloprevotella sp. | reverse complement strand
CCGCCAACGGTCACCTCCGGCTGGATGCCGAAAAAGTTGTTGTTGTCTGTGGATTTGACGGGGAGAATGTCCCATAGTCTCATATTATTATCTCCACCTGTCATCAAGTATCCACCTTCGTCAGGATTGTCAGGATCAGGTTCTGAATCGTAGAGGAACACTTCAATACCCTGATAGATGCCCGATGCGGTGTAATGAGTACCGTTTGCATCTGTCACAGGCTTTGCTGTAAGATAGCGTCCCACGAAATCGTGCACGCCCTTTCCCTGACTCTTCAGGTCATATTTCGTGCCGCCCTTGTTCTCGATATAATAGACGGTGGAAGGGTCGGATACAACATTCGAGAAACCGCCAAGCGTGCGTAGCGCATCTACGTCATAGCTCGTCTCCGCCACAAGCACGCCCTTCGTCTTGTAGTCGACAAGGAAAATATAGCGGTTTGTCGTAGTGTTACGAATACGATAGTAGCCCTTCTGAACAGTCTGTGCCATAGCCGGCAGCAATGGCAGCAGAAGAATTAACAACGATAGCAATATCTTCTTCATATTATGGTAATTGTTGGACATATATAAAAAAACCGTGCAAAATTAAAGAAAAAAAAACAAATAAAAGACTCTTTTCGTGTAAAAACTACGATTTAACTAAAAAAGTTGATATTTCTACACTTCTCTTCTTGAAACTAAACATGCTTACGAAGCGACCAAGGTCTTCTTTCATTTTGTAAAGAAAAATTATTCCGATTTTTTTACAAATGAAATATCCGAAATAGAAGCGGGAAGACAGTTTTTTGCAACCTGTCTGTCTGCAAATGGGCATGAGTGTGGTTCAAAAACTGCACACCTGCATGGGTTTTGTGCAGCTTTTCAGCCTCTGAAAGGGCCAATATTTGCCTCAGAACGGCTGACTTTTGCTAAAAAAGAAGCTCCGCGTGAAAAAAAGGCATTGACTTTTTTTCACGCGGATATACCTTTTTGAAAACGAGGATGCTCCCGGCAAACAGGAATACGAGCTAAGCAACTGCCAATCAGCGAGATAGCCAACCCTTCTCATTTTCGCGTTTTTTTCAGCAAATTGTCCTGTCTTCAATTCTGAGCCATTCTCAGCCTCGCAAAACCCTGTTTCTTTAACACTTTTGTAAAGAAAAAATCATAACTGACCCTACCCCAGCCCCTCCCCATGAAGGGAGGAACAGGAGTAGGGTCAACATTTCGTTATTTCTGAACAGCCTTTGCGAAGGCTCCGCTAAGGATGCTCTTGCCATTGTTGACTACGGGCGTGCTGCCAGTGCTCACTGCGGTGCTGTCTGACTCATCGGCGCGGGTTGCGCGTGAGTAGTAGTAGTCATCGTAGTAGTAGTCATCGTAGTAGTAGCCGTTGCGGTAGGTGTCCCAATAGGCGAAGCGCACGTTCTCAAGACGGAAGCGGATGTCGCGGTTGGTGCCATCGTTCATGTAGCCCGAGAAGTAGCTCTTTGACAGAGAGTAGTCGCTGATGTAGACGGGCGCCCACATGCTGTCGTCGTAGATGAGCGTGATGACACCATTGACGACCGACCACGTAAACTCGCAGTAGGCGTAGTCGTAGAAGGGTGAGCGCGTGTCGTAGTCTACCTCGTAGCCGCGTCCGCTGGTGGCGCCGTAGCCAGAGCTGCCGAAGCGAATGACGGTTTCGTAGGTATTGCCGGCCAATCCCCAGCGGTCATAATAGTATGCGCCCAAGTAGCCCTGCCAGTCGCCGGTAACCAGGGTGTCGGCCTCATACTGATCATCAGTCTCACAGCTTGTGAGGGAAACGGTTGCCATGCTGAGCATCAGCACCATCATCATGTAGGTATAAAACTTTTTCATAATCGTAGGTATTAAATGGTTTTTGTTGATGCAAAGATAAGGCAAGAAAGGGGCAAAACAAAAGGTTTTCCCCTAAATGGCGTTAGGGGAAAACCTATTCTTGTTAGGGAAATCGGCAAAAGTCTACTTTCCTGCTCTCTCCCGAATGGCCTTGGCAAACTCGCCGCTGGCTACGCTGAAGGCCTCAGGATCGCCGCTCTTCTCGCGTGCAATGTCCGTGCGGTCAAGGAAGGGAACCTCCTCGATGTCTGAGGGAGCAGTGCGAGAGTGGTAATAGCGCGGGTCACCAAAATCACCATAGTTGCCGTAATGTCCGTTACGATAGTAATCCCAGTCGCTGTAGGCAACGTTCTCGAACTCAAACTGGATGCGACGGTTAGTGGGTGTGTAGATATTCCCGCGGAACCAGCTGCTGCCCAGCGAGTAGTCGATGATATAGATAGGCGTCCAGACGTCGTCATCATAGAGCAGCGTAATCTCGCCATCGACGATAAACCACTTAAACGAGCTGCAGGCATAGTCATAATGAGGTGAATTGACATTGTAGTTCAGCTCATAGCCACGTCCGCTGGTGTAATATTCGCCTCTCGACTCGAAGCGCATCACCGTAGCGTATGTACTGCCACTGATGCCCCAGCGGTCGCTGTAGTAGGCGCCCACATAGCCTTGCCAGTCGCCATTGCGCAGCTGCTGGGCGATGTAGTCGTCTTCCTCCTCACAACTTGTGAAGGTGGTCATGGCTGCCATCATCGTGGCCAGCATCATGATGCGTGAGAAAATCTTTTTCATGGTTTTCTGTGTTTTATGAGTTAATTCGTGTGCAAAGATAATGCTTATTTCTCGTTCCGCAAAAGAAAACGCCCTATTTCTCTGTAGAATTTTTCTTACCAAACTGCGGATCGATGTGGATGAAAGCTGCCACAAGGAAGGTGACAGAGCAGAGCGCCATCACAATGATAAAGAATGTGGAATAGCCCACAGCATCCTTCAGAAAACCGCTGAACATGCCCGGCACCTGCAGGCCGAGGTAGCTGATGCCTGTACAAATGGCGTAGTGGCTGGTCTTGAACTCACCCATAGCGAAATAGAGCATGTAGAGTGTCAAGGCAGTGAAGCCCATACCATAGCCGAACTGCTCAATGAAGATGCACGAGCTGACGAGCAGCATGTTGGAAGGCAAGGCGAGGCTCATGTAGACATAGACGATATCAGGCAAAGTGATGGCACATACCATAGGCCAGAGCCAACGCTTCAGACCGTCGCGTGAAGCCAGCCATCCGCCCACAATGCCGCCAAGAAGCAAACCGATGAGTCCCACAGTGCCGTAGCTCACGCCATATTGAACGAGAGTAAGCCCCAGTCCGCCGTCCTCTTGCGGACGGGTGAGGAAGGTCTTACTCATGGCATTGAGCAGGGCTTCAGGGAAACGGTAGAACAAGATGAAGAGGATGGCTGCCAGCATCGGCTTCCAAGGCATCTTATGAATAAATGCCACAAGCATGGTCTTCAGGCCGCGCACTATTTCGGCTGCTGTCGCATCGCGCTGGATATCGGAATCGGCCTTCGGCATCATGCGGGTGTGATAGAGCCAGATGGCGAGGAAGAGAGCCGCTGTGCCGTAGAAGACGAGAGCCCAGGCAAAGGCCTTGCTCTCAGGGTAATACTCCTGCAACAGTCCGGCCAGAGGCACCAGCGCGCCATTGCCGAAGATGACGGCCAAGCGATAGAAAGTGTTGCGGATGCCCACAAACCAGGCCTGCTTGTGCTCATCTAATTCCAGCATGTAATAGCCGTCGGCGGCAATGTCGTGTGTGGCACTGCTGAACGCCATGAGGAAAAAGAAGAACAGCGTGCCTTGCAACCAAAACGAAGTATTCAGCGTAAAGGCAATGCCCGCCAACGACGAGCCTAACAATACCTGAGTCAGCAGCACCCACCAGCGTTTCGTTTTATACAAGTCAACAAACGGGCTCCACAGCGGTTTGATGATCCAAGGCAAGCCCAGCCAGCCGGTGTAGAGGCCTATCTGCGCGTCGCTCAGGCCCATCTGCATATAAAGGACTACAGCCACCGATGTCACGATGACGTTGGGCAAACCCTCAGCAATATACAAGGTGGGAATCCATGCCCACGGGTTTCTCTTTGTTGGTTTCATCTTAGGAATGTTCTAAAAATTAATT
>JAFYFI010000171.1 GCA_017543785.1 Alloprevotella sp. | reverse complement strand
CGGGCGACAAAGTTCAGGCTGCCAACGTGGCTCGCGAGGTGGCACGCCAGAACAGCCAATACCTCACGTGGCTCAACTCCCTGAGCTATGAGTCCCTGAGCATATATCCCACCACCTGCGCACGTCTGCTCCAGCGCCTCTACCAGGCAGAGAAGGTATTGGAAGACGCAGGCAGCAAGGACGCAGCCATGTACAAAAAGAAGCTTGAAGAATTGGAGCAGACTTCTGCTGGCAACTTGGGAAAACAGGAACTGTTGAAATATATGTCTGAAGAATAAAAAAAACGTGTCCCCCTCAATCTCTGCAGAAAAACAGAGATTGAGGGGGACTGACTTTAATAATGATAATAGAACAACCTGCACGCTTTCTTCGCTGGCTCTATCCTGGAGCCATCTGGCGCATGTCGCCCGACGAGAGAGCTGTATATCTCACCTTCGACGACGGACCTATTCCCGAAGTGACGCCCTGGGTGCTCGACGTGCTCGACAGGTATGGCGTCAAGGCTACATTCTTCATGGTTGGCGACAACGTAAGGAAGTATCCAGAGATATTCGAGATGGTGAAAAGCCGCGGCCACCGCATTGGCAACCATACCTACAACCATATAGGTTCGCTCCGACATGGCATTCACTCCTATATGCTCAACGTAGAGCATGCCAATGCCTACATACACTCCGACCTTTTCCGCCCGCCTCATGGCTGGATGAAAATGGGCGTCTATGTTGCTTTGCGGCGGCGCTACAGGATTGTCATGTGGGACCTCGTCACTCGCGACTATTCAAAACGCCTCAACAGCAAGCAGGTTCTCATCAACGTTAGGCGCTACGCCCGCCCGGGCAGCATCATTACCTTCCACGACTCACTGAAAAGCCACGACAAGATTCTCTATGCCCTGCCCCGTGCAATAGAATGGCTGCAGAGCCAAGGCTACGAGTTTCGCGTCATCGACTGAAGAAATTCGTCCGAAAGCCCTTTCCCTAAATATAGAACTGAACTGAGCAGAGCGGCGACACAAAAATAAGCTCACAAAAAAACCGCAGACAGATGCAAAACACGTTTCCGGCATCTGTCTGCGTTTTTTTGTTTGGGTGTGGAGACATGGCTCCCGCCTCACCTCACGTTCTTCCTATACCACACGATGAAAGCCGTGAGCGTGACGACAAATGCGAGAGCCCCTGCGCTATAGGACACGAGCGGCGACAAGTGGAACGAGATTTTGGAGATGCACAGGAACGTTGTGCAGACCACCGTCATGAAGAGAGCCGGGATAAGGGCTATATAGAAGTTCTTGCGTTTGCCGGCAAGGTAGATGGTAGCAGTCCATAGCATGAAGCAAGCCAGTGTCTGATTGCTCCATCCAAAATAGTTCCAGATGACATTAAATCCGTCTTCGTCGGCAATGTTGAACCATAGCAGCAACGTTGCCGCAACAAAGAGTGGCAGCCCCACGAACAAGCGGTTGCGTATGGGGTGCTGGTCTATTTTCAGTGCATCGGCAATGATGAGTCGCGCGGAGCGGAAGGCAGTGTCGCCGCTGGTGATGGGAGCAGCCACAACGCCCAGTATGGCCAGTATGCCGCCAAACAGTCCCAGCCACGACTCCGACACGAGTGTCACCACCTCTGGAGCCTGCGAGGTAGCACTGCCGCCAACCTCGGCTGCGCCGCCCACATAGAAGAACCATGAAGACACTGCAGCCCAGATGAGTGCCACAACGCCTTCGGTTATCATAGCTCCGTAGAACACGGGGCGTCCTTTCCTCTCGCTCGTCAGACAGCGCGCCATCAGTGGGCTCTGCGTAGCGTGGAATCCGCTTACAGCTCCGCAGGCTATCGTAATGAAGAGGCACGGGAAGATGGGGTCGCCGGCGAGGTTTTCCGTCTGGCTTATCTGCCACACTTCGGGCAGTGCGGGCCATTTGACGAAGAGCACAGCGACGAGAGCCACAGCCATGAAAAGCAGCGAAAAGGCAAAGAGCGGGTATATCCTGCCTATGACCTTATCTACGGGGAGCATTGTGGCAAGCATATAGTACAGGAAGATTATGCCCACCCACATCATGATGCCCGTAGTGCCTTCAATGGTCATTCCGCCCAGTATGAGGGCAGGGCTGAAGACGAAGACCGTTCCCACCATGAGCAACACGATGAGCGAAAAGGCGAGCAGCACCTTCTTGGCATTCTTGCCGAGGTAGATGCCCACGAGTTCCGGCAGGCTTGAGCCGCCGTGGCGCATAGACAGCATGCCGCAGAGATAGTCGTGCACGGCGCCGGCAAAGATACAGCCAAACACTATCCAGAGATATGACGAAGGTCCGAACTTAGCACCCATAATGGCGCCGAAGATAGGTCCGGTGCCGGCGATGTTGAGAAACTGTATCATGAACACTTTCCATCCTGGCATTGCTACAAAGTCAACTCCGTCGGCTTTGGTAATTGCCGGTGTCTCACGGTCGTCGGGACCGAAAAGGCGCTCTACCACGCGCCCATAAATGAAGTAGCCCAGAAAGAGCAGGACAAGGCTAATTAGCAGTGAATACATGATAAAAGATTGTTTTTATAGTTTTTGTGTCTTAGTGTTGGTATTGTCTTATTGAGGGATTTTGGGCTTGTGTGGCGTGCAAGACACACTCAGAGCCTATGCCTCTTCATCCTCGACAAGGTCTTCCTCTACTACGAGGTTGTCGATGATGAACTGCTGGCGCTCGGCGGTGTTCTTGCCCATGTAGTACCTCAGCAGTTCCGACACTTGGTCGTGCTTGTGCAGTGTCACCTGTTCCAGGCGTATGTCGGGGCCGATGAAACCGCGAAATTCATCGGGCGAAATCTCTCCGAGGCCTTTGAATCGTGTAATCTCGGGTTCAGGGCTCAGCTCCTCGATGGCAGCCTGGCGCTCTTCCTCGGTGTAGCAGTATCGCGTGACGTATTCGCGCTTCTTGTCTTTTTTCCTCACTCGGAAGAGGGGTGTCTGCAGTATATAGACGTGCCCTTTCTTTATCAGGTCGGGGAAGAACTGCAGGAAGAAGGTTATCATCAGCAGGCGTATGTGCATGCCGTCAACGTCGGCATCGGTGGCTATGATGACTTTGTTGTAGCGCAGCCCGTCGAGTCCGTCCTCTATGTTGAGAGCAGCCTGCAGGAGGTTGAACTCTTCGTTCTTATATACTATCTCCTTGGTGAGTCCGTAGCAGTTGAGGGGTTTGCCTCGCAGGGAGAACACAGCCTGTGTGTTTACGTCGCGGCTTTTCGTTATGCTGCCGCTGGCAGAGTCGCCCTCGGTGATGAAGATGGCGCTCTCCAGGCGCAGGTCGAGGTCGTCCTCCTGCCCTTTCTTGGGTTTCGGCGCGGGGTCGCTCAGGTGTATGCGGCAGTCGCGCAGCTTGCGGTTGTGCAGGTTGGCTTTCTTGGCGCGCTCGCGTGCCAGCTTCGTCACTCCGGCTATTGCCTTGCGCTCCTTCTCGCTCTCCTGAATTTTCTGCAGCATCACGTCAGCCACGTCGAGGTTCTTGTGCAGGTAGTTGTCCACTTGCTCTTTCACGAAGTCGCCTACGAACTTGTTCACGCTGACGCCGCTCAAGGGGAAGGGGTGTCCGTCGCGGTCTTTCTCAGGTGCCATGGTGAGCGAGCCGAGTTTTATCTTCGTCTGACTTTCAAACATAGGTTCAATGACGCGCACGGCGATGGCAGCCACGAGTCCGTTGCGCACGTCCTGCACGTCGAAGTTCTTGCCGAAGTATTCCTTTATGGCTTTGGCTATGTGCTCTTTGAAGGCGCTCTGGTGCGTGCCACCTTGGGTGGTGTGCTGCCCGTTGACAAAGCTGTAGTACTCCTCGCCATACTGCGACGTGTGGGTAAAGGCTATGTCGATGCCCTCGCCCTGCAGGTGGACTATGGGGTAGAGTCCGGGGGCTGTCATGTTGTCGTTGAGCAGGTCCTCCAGACCGTTGCGCGAGATGATGCGCCTGCCATTGTGGAAGATGGCAAGACCGGTGTTCAGGTAAGTATAGTTGCGCAGCATGTCGTGGACGAACTCCTCCTGAAACTTGAAGCCTGTGAAGAGTTCGGGATCGGGCTCGAAGTATATGTATGTGCCGTTGTCCTCCTGCGTCTTTTCGTAGTGGTCTTCCACGAGGCGCCCTTTCTCAAACGTAGCCTCGTGCATCTCTCCGTCGCGGTAGGCGCGTGCCACAAACTTCTGGCTCAGGGCGTTCACTGCCTTCAGACCCACGCCGTTGAGCCCCACGCTGGCGGTGAAGACGGCTGTGTCGTACTTTGCGCCCGTGTTGAGCTGCGACACGGCAGGCACGAGCGAGCGCAGGGGTATGCCACGCCCATAGTCGCGTATGCTGGCTGCTCCGGCAGGCGTGATGTCAACCTCGATTTTCTTGCCGAAACCTTCGTTGAATTCGTCAATACTGTTGTCTATGGTTTCTTTCAGGAGCACATAGATGCCGTCCTCGGCATGCGAGCCGTCGCCAAGGCGGCCTATGTACATGCCGGGGCGCGTGCGTATGTGTTCAGTGTCGTCGAGGTGACGGATGGTCTCGTCGGTGTACTTTTGCCGTTGATGCAGTGTTCCTTTTTCTTCTGCCATAATTCCCTTTTATATTTCTGCGCGAAAGTACTAAAAAACACCGACAAAGAAAAATAGTTGTCAAAGGTTATCCAAGTTGACAAACAAAAAAAGGCAAATGTTTCAGTCAAGTCAGAATAGCAGAGCAGACATTGGCATCTTGTGGAAGTTAACGAATGTTGCTTGCGCTTGGCTATGTAGTTTTGGATGGTTTTTAGAGTTATTTCCTCTCTTTAAGAAGAATAAAATCCGCTGCAAAGTCGCCCTGTAAGGGCAAAAGCAGTCAGGCTACTTATGCAAGGAAGGGTAAAGAATCTTGACGAAAAAGTAAAAAGTTTTGACACGCGATTTTCTTCAAAATAGAACACAGATTTGAGAAATTTCTGCAAAAATTTTGACTCTCCGAAAATCCGATAAAGAAATTTTCGGATTACTCAAAGTAATTTCAAAATTCCTCAAAGAAATTTTCATGTTTTTGAGGCGAAAAATCGCTGAAAAGTGGCTCGGATTTTCAGAAATCAAACGAAAATCCGAACCTAATTTTTGTATCGCCCTGAAACTCAAACATTTCCGCTAAATGCTAAAAACGGGCATTT
>JAFYFI010000170.1 GCA_017543785.1 Alloprevotella sp. | reverse complement strand
ATGAGCGTGAGCTTGGACTGCTTGTCACCGTGTACGGGGATGCAGGTGGGGTGAATCTGTACGTAGCTGGGGTTGGCAAACACAGCGCCCTTGCGGTAGGTGGCAATGGCGGCGGAGCAGTTACAGCCCATCGCGTTGGTGGAGAGGAAGTATGTGTTGCCGTAGCCGCCGGTGGCGATGACTACAGCGTTTGCGCTGAAGCGCTCGAGCTTGCCGGTGACGAGGTTGCGGGCTATGATGCCGCGTGCTCGTCCGTCAACGATGACTACGTCGAGCATTTCGTAGCGTGTGTAGAGCTCCACTGTGCCTTTGTGCACCTCTTTCATTAGTGAGCTGTAGGCACCGAGCAGTAGCTGCTGTCCTGTCTGACCTTTGGCGTAGAACGTGCGACTCACCTGTGCTCCGCCGAAGGAGCGGTTTGCCAGCATTCCGCCGTACTCACGTGCGAAGGGCACGCCCTGTGCCACGCACTGGTCTATGATGTTGGCGCTCACCTCGGCAAGGCGATATACGTTTGCCTCGCGTGCACGATAGTCGCCGCCCTTCACGGTGTCGTAGAAGAGGCGATATACGGAGTCGCCGTCGTTCTGATAGTTCTTGGCAGCGTTGATACCTCCCTGTGCGGCTATGGAGTGTGCGCGGCGGGGAGAGTCTTGTATGCAGAAGTTGAGCACATGGAAGCCCATCTCGCCAAGGCTGGCGGCTGCGCTGGCTCCGGCAAGACCCGTACCCACGATGATGACGTCGAGCTTACGCTTGTTCTTTGGGTTTACAAGTCTCTGGTGTGCCTTATAGTTAGTCCACTTTTCGGCTATAGGGCCTTCAGGTATTCTGGAATTCAATGTAACCATAATTTATAGTGTTTTATCAGGTTTCAGGATTTAGAGTTTATGAGCAAACGAATGCTCCGCGACCTAAAATGGCAAAACTCAGTACGACAGCCGTGAAGCAGAGCATCACGATGGTTACGTAGATGTTGCTGATGCAACGTACGCGGGTGAACCATGTCTTTCCGCTCCAGCCGAGAGTCTGCATGGCGCTCCACATGCCGTGGGAGAGGTGGAACCAGATGGCGCAGAACCACACGAGGTAGAGCACGGTGTAGACGACAGACAGTGTGCCAGCATTGTGGAAGGTGTACTGCATCATGGTGTAGCCGTCGGCAGCGCCGATGGTGGCGTCAACGTAGGCATAGCCGCTGTTGGCAAACTCGGCAAACATCATGTTGAACCAGAAGTTGAACAGGTGCAGGCAGAGTCCGAGGCAGATGATGACGCCGAGCACAAACATGTTCTGGCTCGCCCATTCTACCTTCTCAGGCTTGTCGGTCACTGCGTAGCGATTTTGTCCGCGTGCCTTGAGGTTCTGCAGCGTCAGGATGATGGCATAAATAAAGTGGATGGCTATCAGCGCTACAAGCGCCACAGTGCCAGCCACTGCATACCAATTGCTTCCCAGAAACTCGCATATCATGTTGTAGCCTTCCTTAGAGAATAGTGCCACTACATTCATGCAAGCATGAAAAGTGAGGAACAGAATAAGTGCCGTGCCCGTTACGGACATAATCACCTTCCGTCCGATGGATGAATTAGTTAACCACATAAAAATGAATGAATTTAAATTGTTATAACAAAATTTTCTTCAGGTATTCTCCTTATTAATAAGTAGAAAAGGTGCGCAAATATACATCATTCCCTGCATCCGCCAAAGTGAAAAGTCCGAAACTTGGGCTTTTGGGGTCAATATCTGAGTTTTTACTCCCGGCAAAGCCTTGGAATGTGGTTGTAGATGTCAGCCGCTGCCGCTGGCTCCCAACCCATACTTCCCGAAAATCAAAAAAGCGCGAAAAAGGCGGAATGAAAAGATTTTTGTAAATCATAGTTGCCAAAAACAAATGTTTGTTCAGAAAATTTTGCAAAAATCGCACAAAAAGTTAAAAATCAGGTAATTTTTTCCTCAGAAATCTTGTTCGGGAGATATCTAATGGCATACTTTTGCAGTAGGAACGGTGCTCAGATAGGTGCAGAAGCCGATTTTTTTGCACAGTGGCACCCCGAGATAGATAGGTATTATTGAATAAAGTTAATGTTTTTTGCTACCGCATAAGATGGGCGTACTGCCTGTACTTATGCGGGGCAAAATTTTAAATTATTGTAAGTAAGATGAGGAGAGTTTGTGTTAGCCCTGACTATTTCGTGTTGGACATGAGGGCTCTTAGTAACTATGCAGTGAACATTGGAGGCGGGCAGTCTGGCGAAGAGCCTGAGGAGGGCGATGCCAGAAAGCTTGGCTTCCAGAATTCGCTGTGGAACGATTGTCAAACATCAAAAAAGATGTGGGAGGAGTAAAAAAATGAACAAGATGGTAACAAAAAGTTTGAGTATTATGAACACTTTCAGAAAACTATTGTGCCTCACGCTGCTCATGCTCGTCGTGGGCATGGCAGAGGCTGTACCCGTGAAGCCTGGTCTTTGGCGTGAAATAAAGCTCACCGACGGCACAACGGTCTTTGTGCAGCTGCGCGGCGATGAGCATCTGCACTACTATGCCGACCGCGACGGAAACATCTACTCCGAGGTTGAGGACGGCATCTATAGCCTGACCACGCTGGAGGCTCTGCAAGCCGGACCGGCTAACGACCTGGCTCAGAACATGCGCAAACTCATCAAGCAGGTGAGCCATGCGCGCAGAGCTCCGCGCAAGTCGCAGGGCATACCTACCGACAAGTCGAAGTTCAGAGGGAAGAAGAAAGGTCTCGTGATACTGGCGCAATACACCGACACAAAGTTCAGCACCACCACGCCGGGGCAGTTCGGCTGCACCTCGACGCAGGCGCTCTACGACAAAATCATCAACACACGCCACCTCGACATGGAGCCCTTCTATGGCAGCGTGAAGGACTATTTCATCGACCAGAGTGACGGGCTCTTTGAACTAGACTTCGACGTGGTAGGTCCCGTGACGCTCAGCAAGCCACGCGCCTTCTACGGCGGCGGACTGTATTACGCAACAAGGCGTAATGGCACAAAGCAGACTCTCAGCGCCGACGACATACTCTCAGGACTTATGATCTATGAAGCCATAAATCTGGCAAAGGACACCAAGAAAGCCGACGGCTCCAGCGTGAACTTCAGTGACTACGACTGGGACAAGGACGGAGAGGCTGAAGTGGTCTATGTAGTCTATGCCGGGCAGGGCGAGGCAGACGGCGGCGATGCCTGGACAGTGTGGCCCCACAAATCCGACCTCAATGGGCAGGCTTCTACCATCACGCAGGTCAGAAACATTATGAGCCAGTACAGCAGCTACTACTTCTATTATAAGAAAGGCTCGGGCACTACTTCTACAAACTATACGCAAGTGACGCTCTCGGAAATAACCGCCATCACGTCCCCAACCTACAACAACACAAATATAAATACTTATGCCTGCTCCAACGAACTGGCTACAAACCAAACCTACAACAGCAGCACAGGGAAATACACTACCAACGGAACGCAGCTCAGCGGCATAGGTACCATCTGCCACGAGTTTAGCCACACCATGGGCTACCCAGACATGTACGACGTCGACT
>JAFYFI010000169.1 GCA_017543785.1 Alloprevotella sp. | reverse complement strand
TTCTTTCATATTCTCTTAACAACCGAAGTAGTGTCTGAATAGGGGTCTCAATTTACTTTTTCCATAGAGTTAATAATTTAATTAGTTAATGTGTTGTTTGTCGCTTTACGTATATAAACAAAAAAAACGTGGACTTAATCGTCTACGTTCACCTGGTATCGCCAAACACCTTACAACTCTAAACGGATAAAAGCCCACGCCGTAATGACGTGAGCATCTTAAGCTTCCATCCTGAGTTGTTCGTTAAATTTGGCGAATTCGGTGAACAAGAATTTAAGCAGATGCTTCTTTGTCTATTATGTCTAATATCCTTTTGGTTTATGCCATAGGCTTTCTTAATTGAATATATATAATTGTAACGGCTAAATGTTTATCAGTTTTTCTATTGTTTTGATAAACTTGCCGGCTTTTTCCATTCCTTCGATTACATCCTGTTCATCCACGTCGTAAAAGCAATTATAGTCGCTTTTCTCCCTTAATGTTTGCAGGTTGTTGTAGAAACGACCATACTCCACTGGCAGTTTACCCGTCTTTATGTAGTGCTGGTTGAACAAGGCATGTGAGCCTTTGTGACGTTTGGTTTGAAGTCCGTCATTGATAAACATGGCATTGACTGCATGAAAGACGGCATAATAGATGCGGTTGGCTGCACCATTCCATTTGCCTGCCTGACACATGACTTCTATTTCTTCGAAGGTCTCATGTGCTCGCTCAAGTTCTTTGCGTACAACAAGTACTCTTTCCTCGTCGTTAAAACTCATAGCAACACCTGCTTGTCCTGTTCAACATTTTTATAGAAAGGAGTGAAGCTATACCCGTTCCATTCTTTCTTGGAATAGACTTGCGGATTGACTTCCTCGCCCATTTCCCATCCTGCTTCACGGAACGGATAGGCAATAGCGTAGTCGTCCAAAGTAACCTTGGGTTTGTCAAGCAGGATAAGCAGATCCCAGTCGGAGTTATCATGTGCGTCGTCACGAGCACGAGAACCGAAGAGAAGCAAAGAACTGTTGGGCGGTAACGTCGCACGTCCCACCTGCCGCAGTGTGTCTATTACCTGTTGCTTTTCCATTGCCAGTTCACTTTTCTTGCTGCAAAGATAGTGATTTATTCTTTTCGTGCAAAGGATTTGACAGAAAAAATCTTCCGATACGCTTTGCAGAGGTGGCTGAGGCCGCATTTGTCGCATTTCGGACGCAGGGCTGTGCAGGTGTATCGGCCGTGGAGGATGAGCCAATGATGGGCGTCAGGAATCTCTTCTTCAGTGAAGTGTTTGGTCAGCATCTGCTCTACGCTGAGCGGTGTCTTACAGGAATCCGGCACGAGTCCCAGCCGATGGCTGACGCGGAAGACGTGGGTATCGACTGCCATCCTTGCCTCGCCCCAGACGACGCTCAGCACCACATTGGCTGTCTTGCGGCCCACGCCGGGCAGTTCGGTCAGCTGCTTCAGGTCCTGCGGCACTTCGCCCTGGTATTTCTCCCAAAGCATCCGAGCCATATCGACCAAATGCTTGGCCTTGTTGTTAGGGTAGGAGACGGAACTTATATAGGAATAAATGACCTCCGGCGTGGCCAAAGCCATTGCCTCGGCAGTGGGGTAGTCCTCGAAGAGGCGGGGCGTGACCTGATTGATGCGTTGTCGGTACACTGCGCGCTGAGGATGACGGCCACGAGCAACTGGAAGGGATTGTCGTAGTGCAACTCCGTCTTGGCTTCCGGCATAGCCTGCCGGAAATAAGTCGCCACTTCGCGATACAGTTGTTTGCGCGTCATCTTTTTTTTGTATAGTTGCTCAAGAAGACCCCCTAACCCCCTTTAGGGGGAATTCCAAACGCCGCTTGCGGGGGTCTCTCTTTTCCCTATTTCCTGATTTTGCTTTTCTTGACCCCTTCGAAAGTCATCTTGACGGGCTGTATGGTGCCGTCGGTGTTGAAGATGAGCTTGTCGATGCAGGTCACGCGGTGGTTCCCGTCGCGTTCCTCGAGCGGACGACGGTGGTAGATGATGTAGTACTCATCCTTGCCGGGCACCTTGATGACGCTGTGATGGCC
>JAFYFI010000168.1 GCA_017543785.1 Alloprevotella sp. | reverse complement strand
TTGGGGTGTTGTTGCCGCCCAGGGTGATGTAGTCCCATGTCACGTTGTAGTCCTTGTCGGTGGCAGCAAATTGGCTGAGGCTCAAGTCGGTGATGTCTCCGTTTTCGATGGTTATCTTGTAGTCTAAGTCCTTGACGTTGCCGGCATACTGCGCATCGGCTTCGAGTTCCTGCGTCATGCTGCGCCCGATGAGGGCTTTCGTGCCTAGAGAGAATCGTTTGGAAAGAGGGATGTTCAGATAGAGTCCCACGTTGGCAGAGAACTCGGTGAGGTGGTCGGAAACGATTGAGAAGTTTTCTTCTTTTATCATGCCTTTGGCGTTGGTGATGAGTGACTGGCGTTCTATCTCAAACTCGTCGTCGGTCATGGTGGGGTTTGCAGCGCGATAGAGTTCCACTATTTCGTTGGTCATGTTGCTGGTGTTTATGCGCGAGTGCTCTATGAAGTCGGTCCATCTTTTGGCTGTCATGGCTCTCACGCGGAAACGTCCGCCGATACCTATATACTTATTGAAGAAATATGCTCCTTCGGCATCTACGGTGGTGGCTGAGCGGAAATCTACTTTCATGTTGAAATTGTCTTCAAACTCTTCTCCCTCCATGGCGTTTGTCAGGTCGTCGGGACTGAACGCGATGCTCTTTCCGCCCAGACCGATACCCATGGATATGCTGAAGAATGAGGGCTTTTTGTTTTCAACTTCCAGGTCGTTGCGAAGCAGCCCCCTGCCTTTGAAGATGAGGTTGCCAAGGGCATAGCCGAGCTCTGTGGAAAGGATGCCTATTCCGGCTCCTGAGAGAACGTCGCTCACCCAGTGGCGGTTGTTCAGTACGCGCATTATTCCCGTTGCCGTTGCCACGCCATAGCCCAGCACGGAGAACCAGGGCGAGCGCGTCAAGCCGTATTCCTTATGCAGGATGGTGGCACCTACGAATGAGGTGGCTGTGTGTCCCGAGGGCCAGGAGTTGCGGGTGGAGCCGTCGGGGCGCATCTCGCTGGAGGTGTATTTAATGGTGTTGACCAGCAGTGCCATTGTGGCGTAGGACAGTCCGGCAGATACGAGCAGGCGCGGCCAGGAGCTGCGGCCTTCGTAGCCTCCCAGCTTGAGTCCTATGGTCATTGCGGGACCGAAGTATTGGGTGTAGTCGTCAATTTTTGTCTTAAACGTTGTGATGAGGCGCGTGTTGGGGTGTCGCTCGTCTTTATAGTTCTGGCGGAACGAGGCTTTCTCGCCCTTGATGGCTATGCCTGCCACGAAGATAGGCACACCAACGAACGTCATGTCGTCCATGAACTTGTAGGGCTTGACACCGGGGTTGGTCTTGAGCTTGAAGAAGGAGAAGTCGGCTTTGGGGCTGGGTGAACTGACTTCCATGAAACTGGGCAGACTGGCGTCGGTCTCTGCTGCGGTAGTTTCCTGCCATTCAGGTGCCCCCATCGCAAGCGTGGAGTCCTGCGGAGTGTCGGGCAAGACGCTTTCTTCTGTTTCAGGCATTGTGGAAACTCCAGTGCTGTCGGCGATGACAATGTCTTCGGCAGAAGCACTGAGCGTGAACGCAATAATTAGGCTGAGCGTTGTAATAAAATTCTTCATAGATATGCAGCTTTTAAATTTTGTTTCTTTTATTAGCTTTTTGTTCGCGAGCCCAGCGGAAAAGTTCGGTAGGCAGGTGGCAATAGCCTTGCGGATTTTTGTCGAGGTAGTCTTGATGGTAGTCTTCGGCAGGGAAGAAATTGCGAAGTGGCAGGAGCTCTACGGCAAGTGTCTGCCCTAGGGAGTTCTCAACCTCTCGGAACACACTCTGCAGGGTGGGCAGCAGAGAGTTGTCGGTATAGTACACGCCTGTGCGGTATTGCGTACCTTCGTCGTGTCCCTGACGGTTGAGGCTCAAGGGGTCGATGGCGTGGAAATACATCTCTGTCAGGAACTTCACGTCGCAGACGTCGGCGTCGAAGACTACGCGCACTGTCTCGGCAAACCCCGTCTGGTCGGTGCATACTTCTTCGTAGGTGGGGCTGCGGTCTTCCTTGCCGTTGGCATAGCCTACCTCGGTTTCCAACACGCCTGCCACCTGCTTGAAGAAGTGTTCTGTGCCCCAGAAGCAGCCGCCGGCAAAGTATATTTCTTGGGCTTTCATGTTTTTAGCTTTTAAGTTTTTTAGGCTTTTATTGCGAAGCCAACCTGCTGGCCTGAGAATCCCTGCAAATCGGAATGGGTTATAGGTATGTTTTTTTACCTTCATATCATCCCTAGTTCTCTGAACATGCAGGCATAGCGTTCAGCTTTTTTCTCTAGTGCCAGGGGGTAGGCTCGGCTTGTGCTCGGCATGCGGAAGAATTGTAGTTGTTTGTCCTTAAGGATGAAGGGCACGCTTCCGCCAACGGCAGGAGGTGGTATGACGCCGCAGTGCTGGCGTAGGTTTTCAAGCAGGGTGTCGGTAGCCTTTTGTCCAGTTGTTACGATGGCTTGAAGCTTAGGAAGTTTTTCTGCCAAGGCAGCGATGTCGGTAGGGTTGGTTATATGCAGAAATTTATCGGAGGCATTGTCCTTCAGTCGGCGCACAGCAGTGGCTGTGTCGTAGAGTGCGATGCCTTTATCTTTAAGAAATGATTCAATGAGGTTGAGGCGGAAAGAGTGGTGAGGCTCATCTACGAAGTGCAGGCGGTCGCCATAGAAGACGACTCCCATGACGCGCCACATATCATTGATGTAGTTAGGGTAGAAAAAGTCCATACTCCAGCGCGCCCTTGGCGGCGGAAAACTTCCCAGCATGAGGAGGCGGGCTCCTTCGGGCAGGAAAGGCTGTAAGGGATGGACTTCTATACTCATTTCCTAAAAGTTATGATGCGGTTGTAAATATAATAAAGTACATTGTAGAGAACCATAGCCAGCAGATAAGCCCAAGCCTCGGGCATGCATGTGAGTAGGGCACGGAAAGCTCCCCACTGCAACAACCAGCAGATGGCGGCGCCAAGGAAAAAGACTGCACCCTGGTCCAGCCAGCCATTCTTTCGGTCGCGGAAAACGAAGAGCTTGTTCATGACAAAGCTGTTCAGAAGTCCGGCTATGTAGGAAAGAAGGTTTGCAAGGTCTTCCTGCACACAAGCCCAGCGCAGCAGAAAAAATACAAGTGCTGTGACGCATGTGTTGACAATGCCAACCATGGCATATTTCACCAGTATGGTTGTCTCTTTTCTAAGGTTACTCTTCATCAGTATAAAGAAAAACTAGAATGGATTTTACTCTTCCAAACAATAGCTTCTCCCGCAAAAATACACAAAAACATTGATATATATACTAAATTAATGGAGATTTTGCAAATGCATAACCTCCATTAACCAACACAAAAACTAAACTAGACTACACTATCTCCCGATAGTGTTCGCAGGCAAATTTAGGAACAACTTTTGAAGTGACAAAATTTTTTACAAAAAAAGTTTGAATTTTGTACCTAATTGTCTATAAAATACCTATTTATAGCTTTCCTGAAGTAGAAAAAAATCTAGAATAGTCAATGCCGCCATAGCTTCGACAACGGGAACTGCCCTGGGCAAGACACAGGGGTCGTGGCGCCCGTGAGCACAGAATTCGGTGGGCTCCCCATTCGAAGTTACAGTGTTTTGTTTTCGCAGTAGCGTGGGCGCTGGCTTGAAAGCCACGTTGAAGTAGATATCCTCTCCGTTGGAGATGCCTCCTTGTATGCCGCCGCTTCTGTTTGTGGCAGTCCTTATTTCGCCATTGGCTGTTCTCACGAAACTGTCGTTCTGCTCGCTGCCATATCCACAAGCACCCTCGAAACCGCTGCCGTATTCGAAACCTTTTGCAGCGTTGATGCTCATCATGGCACTTGCCAAGGCGGCATGAAGTTTTCCAAAGACGGGTTCGCCCAGTCCTGCAGGACAGCCGCTGACGACGCAACTAACTATGCCGCCAATAGTGTCGCCCTGGGCCTTGGCTTCTTCAATGAGGCTTTGCATCTTTGCCGCGGTGGCTTCGTCGGGACAACGCACCATGTTGAGCTCACTAACAGAGAGGTCGTAGCTGGTGTAGTCGTGCGGAAGAGCAACAGAGCCTACGCGCGAAGTGAATGCTTTTATGGAAATGCCGTATTTGCGCAAAGCCATTTTTGCAAAGGCTCCAGCCGCAACACGCACCAGGGTCTCGCGAGCCGAACTGCGTCCTCCGCCTCTATGGTCGCGCAAGCCATATTTCATGGTATATGTGTAGTCGGCATGCGAGGGGCGGAACACATCGCGCAGTGCGTCGTAGTCGGCAGAGCGTTGGTTGTGATTTCTGACGATGAAAGCTATAGGTGCTCCTGTTGTCTTTCCCTCGAATACGCCAGAAAGTATTTCTGCCTCGTCGGGTTCTGTCCGCGATGTTGTCAGTCTGCTCTGCCCTGGGCGCCTACGTTGCAGTTCTGCATGCAGGAGTTCCATATCGACACTTATGCCTGCAGGCATTCCGTCGATAACTCCGCCAAGTGCTGCGCCATGACTTTCGCCGAAGGACGTGAGGCGTAGTATGTTGCCAAAGGTGTTCACGTTGGGAAAAGGTTTTTGTTTTTTACAGAATGGGTCTTCAAGACCCCAACGAACTAGAAATTAATGATGGTGTTTGCAGTTGCCTTCGCCGCAGCCACATTCTCCGTCGTGATGGTGGTGGTCGCAGTGGCAGTCGTCGCCGCATCCGCAATCGCAGCCCTCGCTGCTCATCATGTTTATGTATCCTTCTATTTCCTTGTTGGTGGCTTCGCGGTTTTCCAGCACCTTGCCCTTGAATAGCAGTGTCTTGCCTGCAAGGGGATGGTTCAGATCTACCTTCACGCTGTCGTCTCCTATCTCCATGATGATGCCATGGAAGTGGTTGCCGTCTTCGTTTATAAGGGGGATAATGGCACCAGGGAATATGTTTTGTGAGTCAAAGTGTCCATCTACACAAAACACCTTCTTGTCCAGATCTACCACGCGGTCGGCTTCGTAAGGACCGTGAGCCTCGTCGGGTGTCAGGGTGAAACTGAATTCATTGCCAGACTCTATGCTTTCCACTTGTTTCTCAAAACGTTCAAGAGCCATATCCATGCCACTGATAAACTGGAAAGGCTTGTCCTCGGGCACTCGTTCCATGAGTTCTTGCTTACCATCGTCGGCGATGGCATAGAGTGAGTAGCTTACTTTGATGAAATTATTCATTGTTTTTGTTTCTTATATTATTTATTGCGGTGTCAGTTGTAAGTTTTTTGCTAGTATGCGCAGAGCTTCGCTTCTCTTGAGCATATCGTCGAATTTTTCCTTGGGGGTGATGAGATGCTTCTGAGTTTCAGACTTAGCTTTGATGAAGTTTACGGAGATATTTCCGTTGTTGAGTTCCTTACGGAAAAAGTTGGAGATATCTTCCTTTTGGGAAATCATATCGTCGAGAATAGGCTGGGAGTCAACGGCGACTTCTACGCTTCCGTCGTCAAGGAGAGTGGGGCGCATGGACTTCATCAGTCCTGCCACGGCAGGAGCCTTTGCCTTTGTCTCGTTGGCACAGCGTAGCCATGCATACCTGACCTTGTCTTCGTCGTAGGGAGTGTTTCCGTATTGTGGACCTCCATCTTTTGCGACCGATGTTTCAGAGCTTGCCTCTTTCTGCGTGTCCGTCTTTATGGATGCCGTTGGGCGAATCGTCTTCGCCTTGGGCTTGGGATGCTGCAGCTTTGCGGGCGGCGTGGCTGGAATAGGCTGCGGCTGTTGCGGACTTGGTGCTTGCTGTTGTGCTTTCTTTTCCGATGCTTTTGTTTTAGCAGGCTCAGCCTGAGGTTGAGTCGTCTGAGCGGTTTCGGCTACCGCTTTGAAGATGGGTTTAAGTTGCTTTCTAGGGCTACGCCCATCACTGGGCTCATCGCCCGTCTCCGATTGTGCCACCTCTATAAGAGTTATCTCTACAAGCAGTCGTTTGTTGCGAGCTGTATTGTATTTTATGTCACAGTCGTTGCAAAGGCGCAGAGCCTTGTATAGAAATTTCTGAGAGCAGCGTTCAGCCTGCTTTGCATAGCGTTCGCGCACGCTTGCACTGACCTCGAGCAGTGGAAGGGTGGCTTTGTCCTTGCTAACTAGCAAGTCGCGCATGTGCGAAGCGAGTCCACCGATGAAGATGTTTGCACCGAAACCTTTGGAAACAATCTCGTTGAACGTCAGCAGGACCTGTGTTATGTTTCCTTCAAGCAGTTCATCGACAATGCGGAAGTAGTACTCGTAGTCAAGGACATTGAGGTTCTCTATGACTTTCTGATAGGTTATGTCTCCGTTTGAGAAACTGCTAACTTGGTCGAATATCGACAAGGCGTCGCGCATGCCGCCGTCAGCTTTTTGGGCGATAACGTTGAGCGCCTCTTCTTCGACACTTATCCCCTCCTTGCCGGCTACATTCTTGAGATGTGCCACGATGTCGGGCACCTCCATGCGGTTGAAGTCGTATATTTGGCAACGGCTCAGTATGGTGGGCATTATCTTGTGCTTCTCGGTTGTGGCGAGTATAAAGATGACATGAGCCGGCGGTTCTTCCAGAGTCTTCAGAAATGCGTTGAATGCAGCTGCGGAGAGCATGTGCACCTCGTCGATGATAAACACTTTGTAGCGTCCTATTTGTGGAGGTATGGTCACCTGCTCTATGATGGAGCGTATGTCCTCTACCGAATTGTTGGCGGCGGCGTCTAGCTCATGGATGTTGAGGCTACGTCCTTCGTTGAAGGCGCGGCAACTCTCACACTCGTTACAAGCCTCACCGTTTTCACCCAGGTTGAGGCAGTTTATGGTCTTGGCAAAGATGCGTGCACATGTAGTCTTGCCCACACCTCGCGGACCACAGAAGAGGTAGGCATGAGCTAGCTTGCCGCTGCTGATGGCATTGCGCAGAGTTGTAGTCAGTGAGCGCTGACCTACTACACTGTCGAATGTCTGCGGACGATACTTGCGTGCCGATACAATATAGTTGTCCATGGTTTGGTGATATGTTTTTCTCTTTTTTGACGGTTCTGGCAAGGAGGGCCTTCCAGAACGACGTTTGGCTTAAGTCGGTGCTAAGTTAGTATAAAACCAGCGAAGCACCAAGTTAAGTTGACGAAACATACATATTTAATAATACGTACGCGCGCGTAGGGAAAGATGTGATTTTAGTTTTCAGGCTGACAGGTTTCTGGGTTGGCTCGCCCTACGTACCGACCTGCTGGGATTATTGACTATTGCCGTCAGGAATGAAGAATATGCCGTCATTAAATGCTGCAAACAAGAGATGCCCCGTGAAACCATGGCTTCACGGGGCATCTCCGCTGACTCTCTCTCATTCTCCACACCTGAGGTAGAGAATGTCGAGGTAGGTGGAATAGACATCTTCCAGCGCACTGAAAAAACATTTACCCGA
>JAFYFI010000167.1 GCA_017543785.1 Alloprevotella sp. | reverse complement strand
ATTGATGCACCCATATCCACACATGAGTGGATGGCACGGAAGGGGGGCAGGAAGCCCAGTGTGTAGCAGCCAATGTCGCCAAAGACGCGTGGATTCTCATATTCCTTCAGCACCTCGTTGAGGGCGGCATAGACATCGCGATGACCGCAACCCTGACAGAGTGCAGGGGGGCGTGGCGCTACATCGGCACATGGATCGAAGCATTCGCCAATCTCCATGCCCAGCGCCTTCTTGACGATGTCGGGTGTCAGCTCGCCGGTGCGGGGCAGTGTGCCGTCCAACTTGCCGTGAACGTTCTTCATGTCAGCCACGCCACGCACGATGTCTTCAATGAATGGCTGCCCCTCCTCTACAATCAGTACCTCTTTGCACTCGTCCATCAGGCGACGCACCAGCTTCTTGGGCAGTGGGTACTGCGAGATTTTCAGTATGGGGTAGGGGCTTCCGTCGGGGAAGCACTCATTGACATAGTTGAAACCGATGCCGCTGGCAACGATGCCCAGCGAGTGGTCGTGTCCCTCAACATAAATATTATAAGGAGAATGGGCTGCATCTTCCTCGAGCGTAGCTTGCTGAGCCGTCACCACATCGTTGCGCTTGCGGGCGTTGGCAGGCAGCAATACCCAGTTGGAGGCAATGGCATCGTAGTTCATCTCGTTTTCCTGTCGAGCTTCGCTGGCCACCTCGACCACGGCGCGAGAGTGGGCCATGCGGGTGGTGACACGCATCAATACTGGCAACTTCTGCTGCTCGCTGTATTCAAAGGCATGTGCCATCATGTCGTAGGCTTCCTGCTGGTTAGAGGGCTCGAAGGTGGGAATCAAGGCAAACTTTCCATAGAAGCGAGAGTCTTGCTCGTCTTGCGATGAGTGCATCGAGGGGTCGTCGGCCACTAAAACGATCACACCGCCGTTGACACCCGTCATGCCGCTGTTGACAAAAGGGTCGGCACAGACGTTCAGACCGACATGCTTCATGCACACCAGCGCTCGCTTGCCCATGAACGACATGCCCAATGCAGCCTCCATGGCTGTCTTCTCGTTGGTGCTCCAGCGGCTGTGAATGCCGCGCTCTTGTGCTAATGGATTATTCTGTATAAACTCAGTGATTTCTGTCGAGGGCGTACCGGGATACGCATATACGCCGGAAAGACCCGCATGGATGGCTCCCAGCGCGATGGCCTCGTCGCCTAGTAAAAGTTTCTTGTTTGCCATGATTCTTATTAAGTTGTATAATTTGATGACTGCAAATTTAGACATTTTTTTTATAACGACCAAGATAAAATGCTTTTTTTGCTTGGCTTCGAGGACTAATTCATATTTATTCTGTAACTTTGCAACGCGTAAAAAATAACTTTTCTGCGGGTAAAGTATCACTTTTCGATACGAAAAGCGGCACTTTAGGCACAGAAAACCATAGCTTTAAGAAATGAAAGGCAAAGAGATAAAAGTGGTGGCTGTTGATGCCGACGATACATTGTGGGACTGTCAGGGCTATTTTGACAAGGTAGAGCAACATCTATACCGTCTGATAGCGCCTTATTGCGATGATCCAAAGCGCGAACTTTTCAAGACGGAGTCTGGCAATATGGCCGATATGGGCTATGGTTGCAAGGCTTTCACTATCAGTATTCTGGAGACGGCCATGAGGGTTGGCGGATCACATCTCTCTATAGCCGAACTGAATGGTCTGCTCATGGATTGCAAGTCGCTGCTGCATCTGCCTGCTACACCGCTGAAAGGGGTCGCTGAAACGCTCGAGGTGCTGCAGGAACGTCCGTACAAACTGGTGTGTTTCACCAAAGGTGAGTTGCAGGATCAGGAGAATAAACTGAAACGCTCAGGGTTGCTGAAATATTTTGACGATGTGGAGATTACGTCCGACAAGATACAACGAGAGTTTTTGGCACTTTGCGAACACCAGCATATCCATCCTTCTGAGTTGCTCATGATAGGCAATTCTCTGAAGAGCGACATCGCTCCGGCGCTGGCTATCGGTGCCTGGGGCATACACATTCCTTTTCACGTCACGTGGCAATTGGAACATTTCGACGATATCGATCACGAGCGATTGGTGAAGATTGAGCATTTCAGCGATGTTCTGCGTTACATTTAGAGTGCTTGTTAGGCTTTAATTTGACCAGAATAGCCAGCCTATTCTGGTTGTTTTGCAGTTTAAGAGAAGAACTTTTATCTGCCAATAGTTAAGCTTTTGCTTTGATTCCAGGGTCTAGAAACTGCATTTCCAGCCCCTGGAATGAGTGCGTCCAGCCCCTGGAATTTGCATTTCCAGCCCCTGGAAAGTGCATTTCCAGCCCCTGCGTCCAGTGCAATACTTATTGAATGAGCATACAATAGCGCCGCTTTTGCCCCACAATACAAGCACTATTGTCCCCTAAAAGGACTACTTTTGCCTTGCAAGAGCGAGTGTCTCTTTGGCAACATAGACTATCGCTATCAGCCATTGCACTTTTTACAGTTTAGGATGGGTGCCGGTCCTTCGTTTAACCTTGGCGGCGAACATGTCGTTACAAAATCCGTATTCCCATACATGAGCTTTGGATTTGTATTATAATACAAGAAATCCCACAGATATTTTGAAATCTGTGGGGTTTTGTGTACCTTTGTGGCCAAAATAAGGAATAAATACGTATTTAATAAAGATGGAAAACAAAAATTATAAGCGTACGACGGTGACTTCGGCGCTGCCTTATGCTAATGGTGGCGTGCATATCGGTCACTTGGCAGGTGTGTATGTGCCTGCCGATATCTATGTGCGCTATCTTCGCTTGAAGAAGCGCGATGTGTTGTTTATCGGAGGTAGTGATGAGCACGGTGTGCCCATCACAGTACGTGCCCGTAAGGAGGGCATCACTCCGCAGGATGTACTAGATCGCTATCACAAGATGATTAAGGACTCGTTCGAGGAGTTTGGCATATCGTTCGATATCTATAGCCGTACCACCAGCGAGACGCACCATAAATTTGCTGCCGAGTGGTTTAGGAAACTCTATGACGAGGGAAAACTCGTGGAGAAAACGACTGCTCAGCTCT
>JAFYFI010000166.1 GCA_017543785.1 Alloprevotella sp. | reverse complement strand
GTTCCCAACCTTTAAGGTTTTCAGTAATTATCTCCTCTATCTCGTCTTTGCGCTCAAGAGCCGCCCTGAAGAGTTGATGAGCAAAGTCTTTGTCTAGTTCGGAAGAGAAGGCTGGCAGCAACTCATAGTCTGAAGTAAAGCCTTCCTCGTATTTTTTGAACGTCTTAGTTATGAAACTGTCTATGATACGTTTGTCGTCGTTCCAATAGATGCACTGCTGTTCAAGAACCTCGTCGAGCTCGTCGTTGTAGAACCAAATTTTCTTGTACAGTTTTCTTATCAGCTCACGCTGGGCAATGTAGCTGTTGTCTTTTGCCTCAAGATAAGCAGTCATCACATCGCTGTCTGCCATCATCGTGAAAAGCTTTTTTACGATGACTGGCTCTTCGTCCCAAATCTTATGGGTCTCGCGAAATGATAAAATCGCATCATTCTCCGAAAGTTGTACAAGCAGAGCATTCTTTGCCAAAGCCTCAGTCGATGGCAGGGATTCTGTCGTGCTGCCTTTTAGCTCTGCCATCATCTTGTTGGCTTCAAGTTTTTGCTCTGCATAATGGCGCACCTCAGTAAGCAAATATAGCAGAGTTTTATAGAGTTCGTAAGCTTTCTCCAAGCTCATGTCGAGTTCTTTTTCAGCCACGTTGATAGTCCTACCGCCGTTTTGCTTTTCAGCATACACCAGCTGCACAATCTTATTCCTTATCAGTTCCCTGTTTATCATTGTTCTTTATACTTGTCAGTCAATCATTCTTGGCGGATATGCATTTTTCAGCGTTATTTTTGCAAATATAGAGAAAACAAAGCGTATGATGAAACAAAACCGCTTTTTGTTTCATCATGCACACTTATTTGTAGGCATACAATTACATAAAATGGGCTTTAGGGCTTAAAAAATGCTGAAATTCATATAAAAAGAAAAAAGGAAAATATTTTTGACGCTTTAAACGCCATGGCATTAAGGCATGGAGGGCATTCGTCAGTCGCCTTTTAATATGCATTCTTGATGGCAAACTTCTGATTTTCTGATTTTCGTTCTCTTTCATGTTTGCCCATAAAAGCGTGAGTGTTTGCGGTTTTCTTTTGTTCTTTGTCCAACAGTTTTGGAAACGAAATATATAGAGTCCTTATCTCTTTATGCAGCATTTATTTTACGGAAGAATCGCAATAAATCATGGAGTAAACTTTTTTACATTTCGCGCTTACACATTGAAAAAGAATAAAAATAATTTGTAACTAATTGTTTGATAATTTGGTAGTTTTGAGGACTTTACGTAACTTTGAACTCGGAAATTTAATCACCACGTACAATCATGGATACATACACCAACAAGCAAGATTCGGATATTCTTTTTTCGCGTACTGTTAAGGCAGGGCGCCGTGTTTATTATGTTGATGTGAAGCAAGACCGTCGTGGCGGATATTATGTTTCAATTACGGAGAGCAAACGCGTTCGCGACGGGGTTGATGGACAAAATCCTGTCTTCGAGAAACACAAGATTTTCCTTTATCGTGAAGACCTTCAGAAGTTCATGGAGGCTTTTGCCGAAGTGGCTAAGTTTACGGAGAGCCAGCCCGCAGCTGCATCTTCAGAACTTCCTGAAAACATTGTTGCCGAAGAGCCTTCTCCGGCAGACCCTGACGCTAAGGATACAGACTTCTCCTGGGAGTTCTGAGGTTTCTACTACACTTGGTTTTTAGTTGCGAAGCCAACCCACAAATCCAAGTACCTATATTTATATTTATTTTGACTAAACTTTAATAATCTTTTATAGTAAGTAGTAAGGTGTATGGAACTTTTGGTCCTGTGCACCTTTATTTATTATAGGTATAACAAAGAGCGTGCAGCCAGGAAAGTTGCACGCTCTTTTGTATATTTATGTGTTATATGTAAACTTAAATCATGGAGTAAACGATGTCCATAATTTTCTTGCCGAGTGCATCGGCAGCTTCCATGGTGTGGGCTTCGCTGTAAACACGGATGATTGGCTCTGTGTTAGATTTGCGCAGGTGTACCCACTGGTCGGCAAAGTCTATCTTAACCCCGTCGATGTCGGTAACGCGTTCGTTGCTGTATTTCTCCTTTACCTTCGCAAGTATTGCATCTACGTCAGTGCCTTTTTGCAGGTCGATGCGGTTTTTGGCGATGAAGTAGGGAGGATAGAGCTTGCGCAGTTCACTGGGTTTCTTGCCCGTCTTTGCCATATATGTGAGCATGAGTGCTATGCCTACGAGTGCGTCGCGGCCTGGGTGGGCAGCAGGATAGATTACTCCGCCGTTGCCTTCGCCGCCAATGACGGCACCGGTTTTCTTCATGAGTGTAACGACGTTGACTTCGCCTACAGCTGAAGCATTGTACTCACACCCGTACTTTTCCGTTACGTCGCGGAGGGCGCGTGTGCTGGAAAGGTTGCTGACGGTGTTGCCTGGAGTGTGTTGCAAAACCCAGTCGGCGCAGGTTACGAGAGTGTATTCTTCGCCATACATCTCGCCGTCTTCCTGTATGAAGGCAAGACGGTCAACATCAGGGTCGCAAACGCAGCCCAGGTCGTATCCGCCTTTAGACATGAGTTCGCATATTTCATCCAGGTGCTGGCGCAAGGGCTCGGGGTTATGGGCAAACTCTCCGTTGGCTTCCCCATTCAGTACCTTGACGTTCTTCACGCCAAGCTGTTCTAAGAGTTTGGGTAGTATGATGCCACCTACAGAGTTGACTGTGTCCAGACAAACAGAGAAGTTTGCTTTGGCTATAGCGTCAACATCTACGAGCTGAAGGTTTTTTACCATGTCGATGTGGTACTGGTCGTAGATGTCTTTTTCCTGATATTTGCCCAGGTGGTCAACGTCGGCATATTCAAAGTCTCCTTCATCGGCCAGGCGTACCACCTCTGCAGCAGCCTGTGGTCCGAGGAATTCTCCATGTTCGTCGAGCAGTTTCAGGGCATTCCACTGGCGTGGGTTGTGGCTTGCAGTGAGTATGATGCCTCCAGCAGCATTTTCTGCGGTCACGGCAATCTCTGTTGTCGGTGTCGATGCCAGTCCGATATTAACTACGTCGAACCCCATGCCCATCAGTGTGCCGCATACACAGCGGCTTACCATTTCGCCTGAAATGCGGGCATCGCGTCCTACTACGATTTTGTTTTCATACTTGCCTACGAGGGGTTTGCGCAGGGTGGCATACGCTGACACTGATTTTACTATGTCGAGCGGATTAAGTGTGTCGCCAGGTTTTCCGCCAATGGTGCCGCGGAAGCCTGAAATAGATTTGATTAAGGTCATATTAGAATAATGTTATTTAGGTTTTTTCGTTTCTGAGGTTTTGAGAGCTAAGCTATCCTACAAACCCTATGAGCCATTATTTGTATTTAACGCTTTTCATGGCGTCGTCGTTGTAGATGACTTCCTTGAGTTGTTCTGGGGTGTAGGGCACTCGGTCGCTTGTGAGTTCGGGCACGTTGAAGCTCTTCATGAGTAGTTGGTTGTACTCAGGGTCTTCCTGTGGCAGCAGAAATGCCTTGTGTGCCTTTCCTTGACGGTCGAAATATGCTATGAAAGGACGCGAGTAGCTGCCATCGATGCGGCGGCTTGCCACTACTATCCACCTGCCGTTGCTGCTCCATGAATGGTAGCTGTCAACGTCTTTTGAGTTTACCTCGTCAAGTGGTTTGTCTTCGCCTGTCTGGATGTCGTAGAGCCAAAGGTCGGCGTTGCGGTGCCAAATGTGGAATTGTCCGTATGGGCTACGGGTATAGACGATGTACCTGCCGTCGGGGCTCACTCTGGGCACTGCAGCACTCATGCCCTGCGAGGCACAGTTTACCACCTTCTCTGGTGTTCCGAAGGTCTTGGTGGCTGGGTCGAAGGAGATGCGCATGAGGTCGTAGCGCAGTGAGTCGTAGTTCATGACGATATTTTCTGCGTGCGTGCTGTCGGGCAGTGCATTTAGCCATGTTACGTCGGCATCGCAGTAATATAGAGTCTTGCCGTCGGGCGCCCAGCATGGGAAGGTCTCCATGTGGTCGTTGGTCTTCAGTATGTTGCTTATAGTCATGTTGTCGGCATCAAAGAATATGAGGTCCGACTTGCGGTCTATGACTTCAATCTTGTTTTTGTTGAGCATGTGGAATGCCTGTCCGGTGTCGTTCGACGAGAATGCCACGCAGTTGAGTGAAGGATGCCATGAAGGATACACGGCATTGCCCAGCGTAGAGTCTGTCGTCATCTTCAGGCGTTCCAGCTTACCCTCACTTCCAAGCAGCGTGCCACCGTGAACGCCACGTATGTGGAAGAGCATGTGCTTTGTGGAGTGGTTCTGAAAGTTGTGGCAGTTGACGCAGTGGTTCTCGTCATCGCTAAATTCGCGATTGTTTTCGTAGATGGGAAATTCTTCAAATGTTTCGAGGTCGCGCTGATACAGTCCCATCTGGCGATACAGTTGGTAGCTTGGCTCAATGAGTCTGTAGGACAGATATCTGTCTATGGTGTCCTGAGCCACTGTGATTTTGTAGCTTGGGAAACTCACCCATGCGCCGTCGCGCTCTGCATAAAGTTGCACGGTCATGTCCTTTCCGCGCGATTTCTCCAGCAGTGCGCGCCATTCCTCCGGGTTCCAAAAGAGTTTTCCGTTTTCGCCGCTCTCGGCTATGATGGTTTCAGAGCCCGCGGTAATAGTACCTGCAAAGTTGCTTCCCGCAGAGTTCACCTGAATGTTGAGCGGAGCAATGTTAGGTGGTATGATGATGTCGCGGTAGTCGGGAAAAATCTCTGCTTGTTCTTTCACGGGCGACGAACTCTCTGGCACCATGGCAGTGCGCGAGCAGGCAGCTAGAGTGAGAACTGCTATATATATAAATATGTATGTGGAAATTCTTTTCATCTCAATATGATGTTTTTTTAGTTTCTTGGAGAGCCCTACTTACGTACTTCATACGAGGGAGAGAGGCAAGTGTCTTGCTTAGGTTAGTTCACTCCTCCGTCTTCTCGTTGGTACTTGCCGGTTGCTATGCTGTCGTTGTTCTCGCAGAAGTAGTAGTACATATATGTACCTAGCCAGTCTTCTTTCAGAACCTCACGCATTTTGTTCTTATCTTTTTTATAGGGCACAGCTGCTCTGAGGAAGCCTTGCAGTTCGCTGCTCACTAGTTTACTTATGTTGAACATTCCTGCCACTTCAGGATGTTTCACCGAGGCGCACACCACAGCCTGTTGCAGTATGGGGTGCAAGGGTATGCCTTGGCTTTGGAGCACCTGAAGTCGTGGTATCAGGGCATCCACTTTCTTGGAGTACATGCACGATACGATGGAGGTGAGTAGTGTCTTGTTGCTACCCTCAGCCAATCCCACGTTGTAGCCCAGGAAGATGGGAGTCTGATAGTACTGTTCAAACTTGCTTTCCAGTGGTATGTAGTCTTTTATGTCAGCCAGTTCTGGGTCTTGGTCTATGAGCTTGGGGTTGTCTGCCATTGCCCCATATTTCTCTACGAAACTTTGTTCGAAGGGCATTTGGCTTATCATGGCAAGATACTTTTTTGCTAGGATATATTCTTCGTTAAGCAGTGCGCAAAGCGTCATTCGCTTGAGGCGGTATAGGCTTATGCCATACATGACGTGAGCCTCCATGCACTCATGGTAGGCAGCCTGTATGCAGCCGGCAGCAAAGTTGCAGTCGGGAACGAAGAGTCCGTATTCGTCATGAGCCTTTCCTGTCTTCGCCTCGTCGTTGGGGTAGTTGTATGGAATGTCGAAGATATGTTCTACTAGTAGGTTTTGCCTTAGTAGTGCTATGGCATAGTTAGCAGCCACTGTGCGCGATGGTTTTCTGGCTTTAAGGGCGTCTTCCTCCATCTGTTCCCAATTCTGTTCCCATAAGTCCAGCTGCATAGACGAAGCTAGGCGTGTGTTTTCCTGGAAGTATATGGCATAGGTTGTCAGCGCGGCGTATGCCACGATGGCTATCATCGCTCCGTAGTTCTTTAGTATGGGCACCGCATTTGCTTTCGGGGCTGTGCTCTCTGCCGTTGCAGGTTCTTTGCGCTTTCTGCGCACGCAACGCACACACATGGCAGCGCAGAAGAGCACGAGGAAGATGCAAATAGGCACCACCATAATGAGTCCGGGCTCTGAGCGGTAGAAGAGCCTTATGCCTCGGCTAGCCATCCATGCCAGTTCAGCTATTGGCACGAGGAAAGAGACGGCTCTCCATTTTGATGGCAGCTTCAGCAGGAAGTCTATCTGGCAAGCTGTAGCAGTAAGTATGGTTGCCAGAACTAAGCCGCCTATCCATTTGCTCTTGAAAACGAGCAATGCCCATCTGCCCATTATGTATAGCCATCCCAGAGGTTGGTCGAGGGTGTACTTCAGGAGTCGTGTGTCGGCGCATACGTACATCTCCTGTTCTGCCCTGGCGAAGACGTCGCCATAGGTAAAGATGCAGAATACAGCCAGCAGCAAGAACATCAATGGCTTGAAAAACCTCATGAGCGGCTTGCGTGGCTTAGGCGCTGCAGGGCGGTTAGCCTGTGCGGTGCTAACTGTAGCCTTTGTTTTTGCCGCATTATGAAAGTTTTGTCTTTTATTTTTACTCATGAAGAAGATTTTGTTTTTTTATGTTTTTAGAGGGATTATCTTACAATGACTTTTTGTCCTCCGGCGATGTAGGCTCCTGCCATAAAGCCCGTTATGGTGCTTATGCCTTGTGGCAGATGCACTCTGCGCACCCTCTGTCCTGCCATGTTGTATATGTCGATGGTCTGTGCTTCGGGGGCGTGGAAGGTCATGCTGCCCTTCGAGCCTGTTACGCCGAGGCGTGTCTTTGCCTCTCCCACATACTGTATTCCCGTAGAGGGGTCTGGCTCGTGATAGCCATACTTTTCGTCGAGGAAGGCAACGCGTTTCTTTATCCAGTCTATGCTGTAGTCCACGCTTTCCTGTAAGTTGGGATGTAGTGCGCTCCAGCGTTCCTGTTCTCTCTTGTCGGCTCCGCTCAGGGCAAAGATTTCCATGTATTCGCTGAAGCGGTTTTGCAAGTTTTCAACCTTGAAGAATGTCGGTCTCAGTTCGTGATACCTGCTTCTCAGGGCATCTTCCCATCCCAGATATGGATTTCTCTGTAGCAGGTAGAAGTAGGATAGTTGTCCGTGTTCGTACCTGTCGAGGAATGTTGGGAAGTCCAGGGTTGGCAGCAGCTGTGTAGCTCCGCCATAGCTGCTCGAGCTTGCCGTGGTCTTTCCGTCCCAGCGTATTCCCCATGTGCCGTCCAGATCCCATGGAGCCACGCCAAACTTGCTGCCGGCAGTAGTGTTTATGTCGTAGGCATAGTAGTACATGTTCTTGCCGTGGTTGTCGGTGGCAAGCAGCAGTTCAAGGAACAGATAGTAGTCGCGCAGGGTCTTGTAGTCGAAATGTTTCTCAAAATCGTTGGCAAAGCCATATTCGTCGTATTTTGCAACAAAGTTGATTTTGTCGTAGAGAGGTTTCCAAGTGATGGGCTCCTCTTCCCAGTCGGGGTATTTCACCTGATATCCCTGCCAGTCTTCCGACTTGTTGTCGTTGTTGTATGCTGTGACAGACTTGCTGGAGGGGAAAGAGTATGACGTGTCGTCAATGTCGTGTCCGAAGAATACTTCGTAGGTCCATTGTTTCGACTTGTACAGCACTCCGTGTATGGTGTCGTTTGGAGTGGCAATCTTTGGCGAGAGCTTTTTCAGTTTGAGCTGTTTGCGGTCTATCTTCTCCGTCATGCAGTATATGCCGTTGTAGCTGCCGTTGAGGAACACCTCTACAAAGCGTCCGCGAGTACCCGTGCGGGCTTTCTTCTCGTAGGTCTTATGGTAGGGTGCCACAGAGAAGTCGTTCCAGAGGTCAGTTGCCACGCGGTTTCTCATGCAGGCTTTGTCTATAGCCATGGCGTCGAGAATCCAGTTGTTGTCCTCGCGGTAGTTCAGGAACTCCACGTCCTTCTTCTCCCCATTCTTGTCATATATCTTCACGGCATAGCTCTTCTTCGGGAATCCTTGGGCAGTAGCACCGCGATATTTGAATTTTGCTACGTATGTAGAGTCGTAGCCTTCAGCTTGGAAGAAGTTCACGCGTATGTCTCCCTGCGTGTATGTGGTTCCGTTGCACGAAGGCATGTTTATCTCCACAATAGGCAGGAACGTGAAGTTCAGCTTGGCAGTAGTCACGATGGAGTCGGGCTCAGAGCCGTTTGTCACTCTTTCCCAAACCTGCAGCTCATAGTCCTTTTCGCAGGATATGTTTTCAAAGTCGTACGTTCCGTCCTCGCCGACGAGAGTTCCGTCTATGCCCAGTTCAAATGTTCTGCCGTCGAAGCTCTTGAACTTAGTCTCAATGTTTGCCACATAGGCTTCCTCGTTGCGGTATTTGGGGCGCACGTTGAACATATAGGTCTTTGTGTCCTTTCTCCACACCAGGTCTTTACCTTCGAAGCGAATGGAGTCAACATATTCCGACCAGCGCTTCTGGGCTTTGTAGCCTGGGATGCTGATGCCATTGCTGAGCAGATATTCCAGGTGGCGCTCGTCGCTGCTGCTCAGGCGGAAGGTGCTGCCATCGTCGAGGGTGTAGAAGCAGATGCTCTGTCCATTATAGTCGTTCCAGTAGTTTTTTTCACCGCCAGTGGACGATGATGTTGCGACATTTGTTTTTCGCTCAACGGAATATCCCGGGTAGGTAGCGTTGTCGTAGAAGGAGAAGTGCCAGAGGTTGTCTTGAGTACTCGTAGTACCATTGTCGAACTCTGGATTGATTATTGACGATGATGAGCCATACCAGCCACCATAGGTGTATGTCGAAATGTAGTATCCGTCTTGTGAATATACGTTTACGTATCCGTTGTTGCCTTCTACAAAGTAGAATTTCGTAGCCGTAGCAGCACTGCTGGTTTGCAGTATTGACCATCCGCTACGGTACAGGTAGTTGCCGCGGCGCACGTTCATGATGGAGTAGAGCACGGGGTCGCTAGTGTCGGTAGTCAGCACGAAAGGTCTGTCCATTCCTGTCAGTTCCCAGAATTCCCCTTCTGGAGTCACACCGCTTTGTCCCTCGGTGGGAGTAACGATGTCCGTGTTGCCACCTTCGGCTCCGTCGTCGGTCACGCGGTTTCCGTCAGAGTCGTATATGGCGAATAGCTCATTCGCCGTCAGCGACGACGTCTCGGCATAGGTGCCTATCAGGTTTGTTCCGTCGGTGCGGATGTTGATATACTCTCCGCTCTGTGCCACATTCTTTATGTAGATGTCGTTGTCCAGCACTCCGAAAGTCCAGCGTGCCACGTCGCCCGTTACGGTACTTGTCAGGCGGATGCCTTTTGCCACGCCGTTCTCGCGAGTGCCTTCATAGTAGATGTAGTCTCTGCTTTTGGCGTTTTGGATGGTGTAGCCGTTTCCGTCTTGCTTTATGTACCACCAGGCGTCTTCTGTGTCGGTAGTTGCTGTGGCGTCATAGTAGAGCAGGGCAGTAGAGCCGTGGTTCGAACCGAGCACCATGGCGCCCGTGTTCCAGTTGTTGCACACTATGCGGTATTTCTTGTTAGCGTCAAAGGTGATGACGGCAAACGCCTGCATGCCAAGCAAAAGGAACGTAAGGGAAAGTAGAATTTTTTTCATGAGAAAAAATTTTTCTGATATTTAGATTTTTAGTCTTTAGTCTTTTATGTTCTCAGGAATAAGACTTATGCATCCCGAGAACCTCTATCTCAGCGATAGTCTATGAAAGATGCGCGCCAAAAATAGTGCAAAAATAACGTATGACAAAAACTGCCACACTTTTTCTTCTTTATTAACATTCTCGCCTCTTGCTGCGGCAGCCATGCCTTCAGCGCTGTTGTTCTATGCAAAAGCCTCCTTCGCAACTCACGGCTGCGAAGGAGGCTTGTTTCTCGAGGGGGGGCGGCTTGGCTTTTTCAGTGGAAGAAAGCCTTAGAACCGTCTTGCCTTCTGGAAGTAACTCCTATAACTTCAGGACTTTCTTTCCATCTACTATTTCTATGACGTTCTGTCTTGACGAAGTGCCGCTGACCTTGCGTCCGCTGAGGTCGTAGCGCAGGGGCTTGTGTTCTTTCGTCTCGGCAGTCTTAGGCGTATCTATGCCTGTGGTGTTAAACTCGCGAATCTGCGAGAAGAGAGGTATGTCCTCTTCATGGGTTATCTCGCCAGTTTCTTCGTCGTAAACCACATAATGCATAACGTAGCAGTCGGAATTCTCATACATGTTCTTCGTACCATTTGGCACCCAAAGCGTTCCGTTGGCTGCCAGTCCGTCGTTGAGCAGAGCCGTTGGGTCCATGTCGGAGGGCAGCTCCTTACTCAGCATATATACGTCGGTCATGGCGTCGCTCACGTATATCATGCCTTCGCCCATTTTGTCGACGTTCTCGCCCAGCACGAGTTTCTTCAGGCTGGGGCAAGCGAAGAAGGTATATTCGCCTATGGTCTTCACGGTAGAAGGCACATTAACCTCCGTCAGCGAGAGGTGGCCCGAGAAAGCCCATCCTGCTATTTCCTCCACGCCGACAGGCACGCTGAAGTATCCGGCAGCTATGCCCGAGGGATAGCATACGAGGCGCTTCATGTCCTTGGAATAGAGCGCACCGCCGCGAGTGGTGAAGTTCACGTTCTCAGGGTCTATGATGAAGTTTTCCAGTCCTGTAGCGTTGTAGAATGCTCCGCCGTCAACGTATTCCGTTGCGGCAGGGATGTAGAACTCTGCCATGTTCTCGCATTCGGCAAAACTCATGAAGCCAATGTGTTTCACTCCCTTCGGCAGGTTGGGAGTCTCTAGGCTTGTGCATGCGTTGAAGGCTTCGTTGCCAATGCGCTCAATGGAGGAAGGAAATTGCACTTCAAAGAGCATCTTGGCGTTGTGGAAGGCATGGTCGCCCACCTCGGTAGTACCTTCGGGAATGGTGTAAACGTCATTGTCGCGTGCAGGGGGATAGTAGCAAATAGTCTTGTTGTCCTTGCTGAAGAGCACGCCGTCAACGCATTTGAACTTGGGATTCTCCTCCGAGCACTCAAAGTCGGTAATGGTGTTCTGAGTGTAGATCACAACAGGGTCGAACTCCGTGAGTTTCTTGCCCAGGCGGATTTTCTTGACGCTGCTATACATGAATGTAGAGTTGGGAATCTCCGTCAGTCCGTCGCCCAGGTCGATGCGTTCCAGGTTTATCATGCGCTGGAACAAGCCGTCCTCTATCTCTACTACGCTTTCGGGGAACACTATCTCTTTCATGCCAGCCATCACGAAGGCTCCGCGACCTATCTTTGTTACGCCCTGAGGAATCTCCAGTGCTGAGAGTGCCTCGCAGCTGGCAAAGGCAAGTTCGCCTATCGCCTTGATGTTCGTTGGCAGCTTCAGTTCCTTGAGGCGCGAGCACATCTGGAACATAAATCTGCCTATCTCGTCGTCGGCATCCACATAGATGTTTTCTCTGGAGTAGCCCAAGGTGTAGGCATCGCCGCCTTTCACAATGCGGGCATCCGAAAGGTCGAGCGAAGTAAGCTTGCCGTCTGTGAAATCGCGTATGCCTGTAACGCCAATCATGTCGCGCAGCAACTTTATGTCAGTGCCGTTGATTGGACCAGAGAGTTTCAGGCTCGTCACGTTGTACTTTTCATCATCTCCGATGAAAGAGCCTAAGGTGCCTGCAGAGGTCAAGGTGATGGTGCGCTCTTGAGCCGAGGCAGCAAAGAGGGCTGAGAAAAAGCCCAGGATGAGTAGAAGTTTCTTCATACGTTATTATTAGGTGTTTCAAAAAATAATGTCGTTGTCTGGCGTGCGACCAGAAATGCGAGGCAAATCCATTCGCTGAGCATTTCAGCATGAGTCAGCCCGATGCGCGAAGTGCATCGTTGTCTGGTGTGCGACCAGAAATGCGAGGCAAATCCATTCGCTGAGCATTTCAGCATGAGTCAGCCCGATGCGCGAAGTGCATCGTTGACTGGCATGCGACCAGAAATGCGAGGCAAAGTTAGTCTTTTTGAGTAGAAATTATTGAGAATGAGATGTTTTTTTGATTTTTTAACCCCATTTAATAATCAGGCGTCAGATAAATGCCGAAACAACTGGCATAATGTTTTTTATTTGTCAGGTGTTTTAAGTGTTTTTTTG
>JAFYFI010000165.1 GCA_017543785.1 Alloprevotella sp. | reverse complement strand
TTCCGTCATATTAAGAGTTACTATCCCACACTGCCTTCAAGAGATATGCTGAGGAGCTTCTGCGCCTCAACGGCAAATTCCATAGGCAGTTTGTTGAGTACATCGTTGGCATATCCGTTCACTATGAGCGCAACGGCATCTTCGGCAGGTATGCCGCGCTGCTGGCAATAGAGCAGCTGGTCTTCGCTTATTTTCGACGTCGTAGCCTCGTGCTCCACTATTGCTCCCTCGCCCTTCACATCGATATACGGAAATGTATGCGCCCCGCACTGGCTGCCCAGAAGCAGAGAGTCGCAGGAGCTGTAGTTGCGGGCGCCTTTTGCCTTAGGACCTGTCTTGACGAGTCCGCGGTAGGAATTCTGGCTCTTGCCTGCAGAGATACCTTTGGAGATAATAGTGCTGCGCGTTCCGGCACCGAGGTGAATCATCTTGGTACCCGTATCAGCCTGCTGGTGGTTATTGGTAACCGCCACGCTGTAGAACTCCGCCTGAGAGTTGTCGCCCGAGAGTATGCACGAGGGATATTTCCATGTGATGGCGCTACCCGTCTCCACTTGTGTCCAGGAGAGTTTGGCATTCTCGCCGCGCAGATGTCCGCGCTTCGTGACGAGGTTGAAAACTCCGCCGCGCCCTTCCTTGTCGCCAGGATACCAGTTCTGCACCGTGCTGTACTTTACCTCGGCATCTTTTTCCACAACTATCTCCACGATGGCTGCATGAAGCTGGTTCTCGTCGCGCATCGGCGCAGTGCACCCTTCAAGGTAAGACACGTATCCGCCCTCGTCGCAGACGATGAGCGTACGTTCAAACTGACCTGTGCCGCGGGCATTGATGCGGAAATATGTGCTTAGCTCCATGGGGCAACGCACTCCCTTGGGGATATACACGAAGCTGCCGTCGGAGAACACTGCCGAGTTGAGCGCAGCAAAGAAATTGTCGGCATAGGGGACGACGCTGCCCAGATACTTGCGCACGAGTTCAGGATTTTCCCTCACAGCCTCGCTGATGCTCGAGAAGATAATTCCTTTCTCCTGCAGTTTTTCCTTGAAAGTAGTCTTTACGCTTACGCTGTCCACCACAGCATCTACCGCTATGCCCGCCAGCGCTTTGCGTTCCTGTATAGGCACGCCAAGTTTGTCGAAAGTCTTTTCGAGTTCCGGGTCTATCTCCGTCTTACCTGTATTGCGCTTTGTAGGGTCGGCATAATAGGACATAGCCTGATAGTCAATAGGCGGCAAGGCTACATGTCCCCATGTGGGCTGCTCCAGTGTCTGCCAATGGCGAAAAGCCTTGAGGCGAAAGTCGAGCAGCCAGGAGGGTTCGCCTTTCTTCTGGGAGATGTGGCGTATTACGTCCTCATTAAGACCGGCACCTATGATTTCGGTTTCCACGTCGGTAGTGAAGCCGTACTCATACTGCTTGTCGGTAAAGGAGCGTATCAGTTCTTCGTCCTTCTCCTGCTTGCTGCCAGCCTTGTTCTCACTCATCCTTCAAAATTATTTTTTAGACCTGTCGAAATCTACCCAGATAGTATCGCTCTGCTGCTCGTCGTCAGCTTGGGAAGCCTGAATGCCCTCAAAGTTTGAGAAAACAAAGGAGAGAGCATTCTTTGCTGGCTCAAAGAGGCGTGAGTCGCGTGTGCGCTCTTCGTTCATAATATGAAGAGCAGACATCACATTGAATACGCAACTGATGAGTATGGCATACTTCAGCACGCTGACAGCCACGCCAAGCAGACTGTTGGGCAGTCCGAGCTTCAAGCCTTTCAGAGCCTTGGTGAGTACGTTTGCCACAAAACCAAGGGCTATAGGCACTATAATCCAGAGCAGGAAGAATGCTACGATGTTGGTCAAAACACCGAGCTGCGAGCCTGCTTTTGTCAGGTAGTCGCCCAGGGTGGAATAGCAGGTGGCTGCAATGAGGAGACCGACGAAGAATCCGCCTGCAGACACTACTTCTTTCAGAAAACCATTCCTCCAGCCGCTATATGCTGCCCAAAGAATCAGGACGATTAAGAAAATGTCGATATACATAGCTTGTGAATTTTTCTGCGCGCATAAAGCCTGGCAATGTTTCTTCCTGAAGAAGTTCCTGCGTATGGTGCAGAAAAGAGATTTCTCCCTTTGCACGCGCATTTCCGGCTTATTCTGCTACGCGCAGAAGCTGTTGTAGAAAAGTATAGAAATATGGCATACCGGGACGTTTTGAGTCCCAGCATGCCATTCTTTTGTACGGATTAAAGTTTCTGTTTTACTTCAATCTCCTGATATGTCTCAATGAGGTCGCCCTCTTTGATGTCGTTGCAGTTTGTAAGGCTTATGCCGCATTCAAAGTTGGTGTTCACCTCCTTCACGTCGTCTTTGAAGCGCTTCAGGGCATTGATGTCGCCCTCGAAGACTACAACGCCGTCGCGTATGAGGCGTGCCTTGTCGGAGCGGTGTACAGTTCCGTCGATGACGTAAGCACCAGCCACGAAACCTACCTTTGAGATGTGATAAACCTGACGCACCTCTACGGTGGCGGTAACCTCTTCCTTGACGATAGGTTTCAGCATGCCTTCCATAGCCTGCTTCACGTCGTCGATAGCATCGTAGATGACGGAGTACTGACGTATCTCAACGCCTTCCTTGTCGGCAAGTTTTCGGGCTGCCTGGCTCGGACGCACCTGGAAACCTACGATGACGGCTTGTGAGGCTGCAGCCAGGGTGACATCGTTCTCGCTGATTTGTCCCACACCCTTGTAGATTACCTTTACTGCGATTGTAGGAGTGGAGAGACGTATGAACGAGTCGGACAGAGCCTCGACAGAACCGTCCACGTCGCCCTTGACTACGATGTTGAGTTCCTGATAGCTGCCCTGCTTGATGCGACGTCCTATCTCGTCAAGTGTGAGCACGTGCTGAGTCCTGAGGTTTTGCTCGCGCTGCAGCTGTTCGCGCTTGGCGGCAATCTCGCGTGCTTCCGACTCCGACTCCATGACGTGGAACTGGTCGCCAGCCTGTGGTGCTCCGTTGAAGCCAAGGAGGGTAGCAGCCTGAGAGGGTCCGATGTCCTGTATGCGGGCACCACGCTCGTTGAAGAGTGCTTTCACACGACCGTAGTTGGTGCCTGCGAGCACTACGTCGCCCTGGTGCAGTGTTCCGTTGGACACGAGCACTGTTGCCACGTATCCTCTTCCCTTGTCGAGGGCAGATTCAATGACGGTACCTGTGGCTCGGCGGTCGGGATTGGCTTTGAGTTCGAGCATATCTGCCTCGAGGAGCACTTTCTCCAGCAGTTCGGGCACTCCGATGCCTTTCTTGGCAGAGATGTCCTGGCTCTGATACTTTCCGCCCCAGTCTTCCACGAGGAGGTTCATGTTTGCCAGTGCTTCCTTGATTTTGTCGGGGTTGGCTGCCGGCTTGTCTATCTTGTTTATAGCAAAGACTATGGGCACTCCAGCTGCCTGGGCATGACTTATGGCTTCCTTGGTCTGAGGCATGATGTCGTCGTCGGCAGCAATGATGATGATAGCTATGTCAGTGACCTGAGCGCCGCGGGCACGCATGGCGGTGAAAGCCTCGTGACCCGGGGTGTCGAGGAATGTGATGCGGCGTCCGTTGTCTAGTTCTACGTTGTAGGCACCTATGTGCTGGGTGATGCCTCCTGCCTCGCCGGCGATGACGTTAGACTTGCGGATGTAGTCGAGCAGCGAAGTCTTACCATGGTCAACGTGACCCATGACGGTAACTATCGGTGCGCGCGGACGCAGATCTTCTTCGGCATCCTCTACCTCGGCTACGGCATCCTGAACTTCGGCGCTGACGTATTCGGTCTTGAAGCCAAACTCTTCAGCCA
>JAFYFI010000020.1 GCA_017543785.1 Alloprevotella sp. | reverse complement strand
TTCGGATTACTCAAAGTAATTTTCAGATTCCTCAAAGAAATTCTGAAATTCCTCAAAGAAATTTTCATGTTTTTGAGCCGAAAAATCGCGAAAAAGTGGCTCGGATTTTCAAAAATCAAAGGAAAATCCGAGCCTAATTTTTGTATCGCTTTGAAACTCAGACTTTTTCGCTAAATGCAAAAAACGGGCATTTTTCGGACCAAATTTTTCGGAGATGATTTTTATGCCCGTTTTTTGAGCTTAAAAACAGGGGGTCTGGGATAAAGGATTTTTACAAATGCATAGAGGTTGCGTTTGTGTGTCTGAAACCTCTTGCCGTGTTCGCGGACGCTGTTGTACGTTAGGATATGGGAAAAGGCTGCAAAGCGTTCTATAATTTTCCCAAATTACTGGCTTGCTTACATTTTTTGCTTATGTTAGATTTGTTTTGAAACGAAAATGTTAGTTTTGCACAAAATCTTTTGGAAAATCTAATATCGATGAAAAAATATCTTTTTGCTATGCTCTTTGGAGCCATGGTGTGCTCCGTTTCGTATTCTCAGACTTTAGGAGGTTATTTCTATGGTAACGACTCGCAGCCTTCTGGCTGGGAGTGGCAGAGTCCTGACTCGCTAGGCTACAACAAGTTGCAGCCTCATGCATGGTTCTTCAACTTTGCGGATGTAGAAACGGCTGTGCGCGTGCTGCCTGCCAACTCGGAATACGTGAAGGACCTGAACGGAAAGTGGAGTTTCCACTGGGCTAAGCAGCCTTCGGAGCGTCTGAGGGACTTTTACAATACTGATTTCGACGACTCTTCGTGGGAGAAGGAGTGGGTGCCTATGTGCTGGAACACTGCCGGCCGCCAGAAAGACGGCACGTGGAAATACGGCCGCCCCATATACTCCAACCAGCGCGTCATCTTCCAGCATCGTGTGGCTGTTGACGACTGGAAAGGTGGCGTGATGCGCCCTGCGCCTAAGGACTGGCTGGTGAGCGAGTTCCCCAACGAGGTGGGTTCCTACAGAAGAACTTTCTCCATCCCTAAACATTGGGACGGACGCGAGGTTTACATAAATTTCGACGGGGTAGATAGTTTCTTCTATCTCTGGATAAACGGGCGCTACGTGGGATTTTCGAAAAACTCGCGCTCGCTTGCCGAGTTCTGCATCACGCCCTATCTGAACAGGGGCGAGGACAACGTGGTTGCCGTTGAGGTGTATCGCAACAGCGACGGCTCCTTCCTCGAGAGTCAGGACATGTTCCGCCTGCCGGGCATCATCCGCAGCGTCTATCTGACGGCGAAGCCCAAGGTGCAGGTGTCGGACATCGTGGCTATTCCCTCCTACAAGGACAAATACTTCACCAATGCCGTGCTGAACATAACTGCCACGGTGCAAAACCTCACGAAGAAACGCGCTGCCGTGAAGGTGAGGTATTCTCTCTATGAGGTTACTCTCTACGGCGACATCACAAAACTCCTGGAAGACGTCAGCGCGGAGACTCCTCTCGCTGTGGCTGAGGCAGGAAAGACTCTGACGCTGAAGACTGAGCTTCAGGCCGGCGTGGCAGTGCGTCCCTGGACAGCGGAGCAGCCTCAGCGCTACGTGCTAGTCGGCGAAATGCTCGACAAGAAGGGGCGTGTGCTGGAGACGTTCTCTACCTACACGGGATTCCGCCAGGCTGAGATTCGCCAGGTGTCTGCCGCCGAGGACGAGTTTGGCAAGGCGGGGCGCTACTACCTGCTCAACGGCAAGCCTATCAAGATGAAGGGTGTGAACCGACATGAAACTAATCCTATAAGCGGGCACCACATAGACCGCTACCAGATGGAGGACGAAGTGCTCCTCATGAAGCGCGGCAACATCAACCACGTGCGCAACAGCCACTACCCCACCGACCCCATGTGGTACTACTTCTGCGACAAATACGGCATCATGCTCGAGGACGAGGCTAACATAGAGAGCCACGAATACTACTACGGACGCGAGAGCTTGAGCCATGCCCCGGCTTTCCGCAACATGCACGTGGCTCGCAATATGGAGATGGTGCACGCTCATGTGAACCATCCCAGCATACTCATCTGGAGCCTGGGCAACGAGGCAGGACCTGGCGACAACTTCAAGGCTGCCTACGACTCCATCAAGGCTTTCGACACCTCGCGCCCAGTGCAATACGAACGCGATACTGAGTCGAAAATAGTGGACTTCTACTCCAACCAGTACCCCTCGGTAGGCTTCGTGCAGCAGGCTTGCCAGGGCACGGTGAACATAAAATATCCCATGCACATCTCCGAGTATGCCCACTCCATGGGCAACGCCGTAGGCAACCTCATAGACTACTGGCAAGCCATAGAGAGCAGCAACTACTGCATGGGAGGAGCCATCTGGGACTGGGTGGACCAGGCCATCTATGCAGTAAAGGAAGACAGATACATCACTCCGCGCGAGCGCGAACGCATAAATAACGGATACAGCCGAAGATACTACTATGGCTACGGCGGAGACTTCCGCGACAAGCCCAACGACGGCATGTTCTGCATGAACGGCATCTTGCGCCCCGACCGCTCGGCAAAGGCACAGTACTACGAGGTGAAAAAAGTCTATCAGAACGTGGGCGTGAGCCTTGTCGACACAGCAACGGCAACGATAGAGATTTTCAACAAGAACTATTTCAACGACCTCTCCGACTACTGCGTATATTGGAACCTGTGGAAAAACGGCGAAGTGGTGAAGGGCGCAAAGGCAAACACCGTAGACGATGCTCTGAACAGCTACTCTAACGGCAAATACTACCGCACTCTCTACGACGTCATCGACCATGGCAGGCTTGCCATCACTCAGAACCGTCTGGAGGTGGAAGGTGCCGAGAAGATAGGTCCGCGCCAGCGCAAGCAGTTCAGGCTCGACATCGACACAAAGAGCCTTGACCCCACAGCCGAATACTTCATCGAGGTGCAGTTCTGCCTTGCCAAAGACATGCCCTGGAGCAAGGAGGGCTATGTGCAGATGGAGGAGCAGCTCTTGCTGCAGGAGCCTGCGCCAAAGACTGAAAACGCCGTGGCTGCAAAGGACAACAGCATACGCTGTGAGACAAGCGACGATATGTTTACATACGTGGGCAAGGACTTCAGCGTGGGATTCTCGAAAAAGACGGGTGCCCTCGTGAGCCTGGTACGCGGTGAGAAAGAGATGATAGCAGGAGAGGAAGGTCTGGTCCTCGACCCCTTCCGCGCTCCTACCGACAACGACAACTGGGCTATGAACGCATGGGTGCAGGCTGGACTCGACAGGCTGAAGCACAAGGCTACAGCCTCGGAGACAGCTTCCCTGCCCGACGGGCGCCACTTTGTGCGCTTCACCATCGAGAGCCAGGCAGAACACCCGGCGCGCCTCGTTTACAGCAACCGCGACCGCAACCCGGAAGATGTGTATAAAGTGGTGGAGGACACCTCCAAACCGCAGGACTTCAAGCTGACGTCGCACGTGGTATATACCATCTTCCCCAACGGACGCATAGAGCTGCAGAGTGCCATAACGTCGAACAATGCTGCGCTGGAGATGCCGCGCCTGGGATATAGCGTGAAACTGGACAAGAGCCTTGAAGAATTCACCTACTATGGTCGCGGACCAGTGAACAACTACAACGACCGCAAGACGGGTCAGTTTGTAGAGATACACAGCCAGCGCGTAGGCAGGGACATCATGCTGCCGAAGCCACAGGCCATGGGCAACCGCGAGGACGTGCGCTGGCTGAGCCTGACAGACAAGAGCGACGCCGGGCTGCGCTTCACTCCTACGTCGAACAGCACCCTCGAAGCTGGCACAGGCAGCCCCGTGACTTTCTCAGCCTCAGCCCTGCCCTACACTCAGCAGGAACTCATGCTGGCTGCCCACCCCTATCAGCTGCCCGACAGCAAAGTCACCGTGCTCCACCTCGACGCTAAGGTGACAGGTCTGGGCGGCAACAGCTGCGGACAAGGCGGCCCGCTCAACCGCGACCGAGTTCGCGCCACGGGTGTGCTCTTCGGCTTCAACATCACTGCCAACGACATCAAAAAGAACGATTTCATCGCCAAACAAGACGTTTCCCACCCCATACTTGCCTCGCGCGACCGCGTAGGCACCGTCACTCTGCAGACAGAGGCAAAGGGCACTGTGGTCTATAGCATCAACAATGGCAAGGAACAGGTGTATGGCGGTCCGTTCAACTTCCGCGAAGGCGGCAAGCTGAAGGTGCGCATCCTCTCAAAACGTGGCGAGACTCCTACAGCCGACCAACTCTTCGACTACGACTATGAGTTCGACGAAATACCCAAGACCGTACCTCTGGAGGTGGTCTACACCAGCAGCTTTGAGCCAGGCGAAGGCGAAGGAAGCCACCTCGTTGACGGAAAGATGAACACCATCTGGCACACGCAGTATGGCGTAACGCTTGCCAAGTATCCCCACTGGGTGGACTTCGACGCTGCGCAGATGCAGACTATGAAGGGTTTCGTTTATACTCCGCGCACCGACAGCCCCAACGGATACGTGAAAGACTATGAGATATATGTCTCCGAGGACAACAATAGCTGGACAAAGATTCATAGCGGCACATTTGCCCGCGACGGACGTCCGCAGAAGATTATCTTCCAGAAACCCGTGCGGGCTCGCTACATTCGCTTCTATGCCCTCAACGAACAGGGCGGAGCCGAATATGCCAGCGGCGCAGAATTTAGCCTCATCACAGAATAGTGCTGCATAAAGGCAAAAACAAAAAGGCGAACAAGAAAAGTCTTGTTCGCCTTTTTTCTATATGCGCATCACACATATATAAATATGGTGTGGCAGCTTATGGGGGCACAACTGCCAGCGCTCCGCAAGGACTTACAGTTTCAGGAATCCCAGGAGATAATTGTTTATAGCCTCAAGGTCCTTCAGGAGTTTGTCGTAATCCTTTGCGGCGTAGGTCGGTTCCTGTATTCTTGAGTGTATGCCGTCGCCCTCCCGGATATTGTCCAATGTGCGATAGCCTACGAATACTTCCCAATAGGACGAGTCGGTTGCTTCTAACTTCAGCAGCTTGTCGCCGGCTTTTAATTTTGGCTTTAATGCTCCAAAGTTGAGTTTTCTCACCATCTTTTCCACTTTCCTAGACACGCCCTCGTCCACGCACAGCGTGTCTTCGCGCTCATCTATGTATCCGCTGAGAATCCACTTACCTTCTTTCTGTTCCAAATCTATCCGTCGCCCCTGCCTGAGGAGTTTTCCGCTCTGGCTACGCCTTGCTGTCATGCCGCCGCTGACGCTGTAGCTATATTCAAACATCTCGTCTTCGTAGGCGTGGCGCAGTTTGTATTTATAAGCCCATTCATCGAGCAAAGAGTTTACATTCGACACAGCTCCTACAAGCGCTTTCCGCGCCGGTCGCCCATCGTAGTACCAAGTTTTGGGAGTTCTCTCTTCATTATAGAATGTGTTTATCGATTTCACTCCTGTTGCCACGCCTTCCCAGTCGATAATGACATCACACATAGAAGGACTGTGGAAATGCATCTTGGGAGGTTCATTTTGCAGAACATATAACGTGTCGCCTTCGGGAGTAATTCTCATGCTCTTTTTCCTATTTATCTCCTTCTCTTTTTCTACAGCCTTGGCGAAGGCTACTTTTTCGTCGTCTAAGCGACTTGTTTTCCCGATGAAATCGCAATTTTTTATCTCTTCGCGCAGCTTGTTTATTTGCTTCTTACTAAGCTGCAGCGTCACTTGGGGTGCGTTTCTGGCTATGCCTTCGGCGTCGGTAACAATCTCTAACGAGCCTTTGAAACTCAGGTTTCTCTGCAGATAGGTCTTACCTTCCGACTCATACACTATAAACTGTTGCCAGTAGCGGCCATATCTCTCAAAGCGCTGCTCGCTTTTGTAGAGAATTTTGCTGCCTGCAGGCAGTTTTTCGGCAATGCCTGCCAGAGCGCAGAGGAATACAAAAACAGAAATGAGGAAACGTTTCATAAACAAGGGTTTTTAGTGATTATTTTATTCTTGCAGACACTTCCACAGTTGAAGAGCCTGAGCGCTTAAAGCACAAATTTGGCTATGATGTCGAGCACTTCAGCCGCAATTTTGTTCTCTTTAGCCACATAGTCGGTAGGCTGCGCCATTTTCTCCGAAGGTGCAAAGAGATGGTTGAGTTTTGGCAGAATGATGATGCGGGCATTTGGCTTGGCAGTAAGGGCAAACTGCCACAGCAAGGCATCTCCCGTAGTGACCTGGTAGTCGTTTTCGCCTTGCAGGAAGAGCATCGGCACGCTCAGCCCCTTGGCAGTAGCAACGGCTTTATATTCCTCGTCAAGTTCCAAATACTTTTTCGGGAGGCCAGCCAGCAACTGTTGCACATAGGCATCTTTCTGCATCTGGGTCATACCTTGCTGACTGCCCACATAGTCTATCTGGCTGCGCAGTGTTTCCTGGAAATTGCGTGCCGGAGCCGCCAGCGCCACCAGTCCCTTAGCCTGTCCGCCGCTTTGTGCTACCACGCGCGGAGCTAGCATGGCGCCGAGGCTGTGGCCTACTATCCAAATCTTTTCCCCACTCTCGGGAAACATTTCCTTCATCAATTTCAGTGCAGCCAAGGCATCTTCGCACACCTCAGTATCGTAGTCCAGGCGCCCATTGCTGACCTCGGCTGTACGTACTCCGTAAACGGCTGTCCGCTTGTCGTATCTCACAGAGGCTATGCCCCTTTCGGCGAGCCCTTGGGCAAGGTCTCTGAGAAATTTTGTCGGTCCCAGGGTTCCGTCTTTGTCGGTTGGTCCGCTGCCGCCCAGCAGGACGCACACTGGGAAGTTCTTTACTTCACCCTTCGGGGTTGTCACTATGGCTGGCAGCCTTATCTGCGCAGAACTCACCACCACCGTGTCACATTCGCTCCAGTGTAGGCTTTCCATGCCTTCTGCCGGCTGTGCCTTCAGAGATGGAAAGACTGAGAAGAGGAAGAAGAGCAAAAGTGTCTCAGGGAAAATTTTCATGACGGATTTTTTTCAGAGTGAATAGTCCAGCACTTATTTTTTCTTGTATCAGAGTCCCAGCTGAGCCGATATCTCCAGCATTTTCTCAATAGGCTGAAGGGCTTTTTGCCTTACGCCGTCGGGCACGTCAACCTCGGGGGCTTCGTTCTGCAGGCAACTGAGAATTTTCTCCAGGCTATTGAGGCGCATGTACTGACACTCGTTGCAGGCACAGGTACGCTCTCCGCTCACCTCGGGCGGAACGGGGTAGAACATCTTTTCGGGAGCCTGCTTCTGCATTTCGTGGAGTATTCCGCTTTCTGTAGCCACGATAAACTCTGTTTCGTCGCTGCCTACGGCATATTTCAGCAGATGAGCCGTTGAGCCCACGACGTCGGCAACTTTCAGCACGGGACCTTTGCACTCGGGATGTGCCAGCACCTTTGCCGTGGGGTGTTGCACCTTGAGTTCAAGGATTTTTTCTACTGAGAAACGCTCGTGCACATGGCATGCGCCGTCCCAGAGAAGCATTTCCCTGCCCGTCGTGGCGTTGAGATAAGAGCCCAGGTTGCGGTCGGGACCGAAGATGAGTTTCTGGTCCTTGGGGAAGCTCTCTACAATCTGGCGCGCATTGGAGCTTGTCACTACGACGTCGGTTACGGCTTTTGTCAGCGCAGAGGTGTTGACGTAGGAAATGACTTTGTGGTCGGGATGACTCTTCACAAACTTTGCGAACTCCTCTCCCGGGCAACTCTCGGCAAGGCTACACGAGGCTTCGGGGTCGGGAATGAGAACTTTCTTCTCAGGGCAGAGAATTTTGCACGTCTCTGCCATGAAATGCACCCCAGCCATGACGATGATGTCAGCCTTTGTCTTTGCCGCCTGCTGAGCCAGCGCCAGCGAGTCGCCAACGAAATCAGCCACGTCCTGCACGTCGCCCGTGGTGTAGTAGTGAGCCAGAATTACGGCATTTTTCTGCTCCGCCAGCAAGCGTATCTTCTTCTGCAAATCCTTTGTGTTCATGTGTTCAGCTATGTTTTTTCAATAATTAAAAGTACTGCCTCCCAAGAATTCCCTCAGCAGCGATGTCGGCGGCAAGCCCTCTATGGGTATGGGCACCAGGTAGTCGAGAAATTTCCTTAGCCTGTGGGCTTCGGAATACTCTGGCGAGTGTTCCGGCACCTGTTCGAGCAGTGCCATTGCCTGTGGACGCAGTGCAGCAAGCTCGAAGAGCAGTGCTGTGTTTATCATGACGTCGGCTTCCTCCTGGAAGGGGAATATCCACTTCTCTTCTCCGGCGCGTACCGAGGGCCATCGGCGTATGGTCTGTTCGGCGGAATATCCGCGATATTTGTAGTCGCGCACTATGCGGCGCAGCAGTCTGTTGTCCGACATAGGAATGTAGTTGTGATGGTCGAGCATTATCGTTGTCAGCGCAGAGGCATAGATGTGGAACTTTGTCGAGGCAGGCACATGAGCCGTTAGTTTGGGGTTCAGGGCGTGTATGCCTTCGAGAATGAGCATGTTTTCGGGTTTCAGCTTCATCTTTCGTCCGCTTTTCTCGCTCTTTCCCGTCTGGAAGTTGTACTTAGGCAGCTCCACCTCCTCGCCGTTGAGTAGTTTCTGAATGTGGTCGTTGAGCAATTCTATGTTCATGGCGTCGATGTGCTCGAAGTCGTAATCTCCCGATTCGTCGCGCGGCGTGAATTCCCTATCGACGAAATAATTGTCGAGCTCTATGGAGAAAGGTTTCTTTCCGCAAGCCCAGAGTTGCACAGCCAGACGCTTCGCAAAGGTTGTCTTTCCGCTCGATGAAGGTCCGGCGATGAGTATCACCCTCTTCTCCGGAATGGCAGCTATGCGGTCTGCCAGTTGGCTGATTTTTTTCTCCTGCAGGGCTTCCGAGATGATGACCATCTGGTTGGCGTAGCCCATTCGGTTGCCTTTGTTTATCTCCCCGATAGTGGAAACCCCCATTATGCTCTGCCAGCGATGCTGTTCCTCTACTACGCTGAACATTTTCTTTTGTTCTACGAAGGGTTGGAGTTCTGTGGGATTTTTCGGGTCGGGCACGCGCAGGAGCAGTCCGTCGTAGTAGGGCACTATGTCGAACACTTTTATCTGCCCCGTGCGCACGAGCAGCGAACCATAGAAATAGTCGATGGAATCGTCCAAAATGTAATATGGCGCATAGAGTTTGCCGTAGCTTTCGAGCAGCAGAGCCTTGTCTTCCATGCCTCGGCTGCGAAATAGCTTTATCACCTCCTCGGTGGGCGCCATGCGGCGGTGGTATTGCATGTTGGCGTCTATGATTTCCTTCATCCTGTTGCGCAGCGCGTCAATCATGTCCACGGTGAGAGTCTTTTCGAGTCCCACGAGTCGGCAGTAGTATCCTTTGGATACAGGAGTGTCGATGAAGATTTTCACATTTGGGAAGAGGTCCTCTACAGCCTTTACGAGGACGAAGAAGAGCGAGCGCGTATAGGTGCGCATTCCCGACTGGCTGGTGACGTCGAGAAACTCTACGTCCTTGTCGCTGAAAATCATGTAGTGCAGGCCTTCCACCTTATTGTTCACCTTGGCGCTGGTGCATCCGTAGGGCATGTTGAGTTCCAGCATCTCATAGACGTCTTCGAGGTTGAAGCCGGCAGGAACTTTATGTGTCTTGCCCGTATTCTTGCAGCGTATGTTTACGGTCTTAGTCATTGCTGATAGTTTAGTTAGTCGTTTTGTTGTCTATTTTTCTGTTTCGTTCAATTTTTTCTTTTTGAAGACGAATTGCAGGCTTTCGCGGAATATTACGGAGCCGCTCATCCATAGGACGAGGCAGTAGGCAGTGGCTACGAGCAGTATCTTAGCCCCCATGCGCAGCCAGAGGCTTCCGATGCCCAGCGTGAGCAGATGTGCCGCGAAGCAAAGTGTAGCAGCAAGTGCGGCATAGGGCAGGATGTCTGCCAAGAGCTGCAGCAGGCTCACTCCTATCTCGCGCCTGACGTACCAATGCCACACGAAGAGCCACATGACGTTGATGAGCACAAAGATGCGCACCATCCACATCATGCCCAGAGGCACGCACACCAGCACCGCCGCCAGGGCAGTGAGGGCAAGGGCTATGGTGCACCACATATATACCCCGCTGCGTCCGCGCGAGACGATGAGGTTGCTGCACAGCGACTGTATGGGCACGAAGGCTCCCCACACGCAGAGCAGCTGCAGCAGCGTGGCGCTGTCGTCCCACTTATCGCCCAGCGCCAGCACGATGAACTCGTGGGCTATGAGCCCCAGCCCCAAGAGAGCCGGGAAGGAAAACAAGGCGGTGAAGCGCAGCAGTTTGCGGAACACTGCCCTCTGCCGCCCCATGTCGCCATCCACCTTGGTGAACACTGGCTGCGCCACGCCCCAAATCATGTTGGTTATAGTGACGTGCCCCATGTAGTTCCACTTGTTAGCCTGGGTGAAGTTTCCTGCCTCCAACTTGCCGTAGGAGCGCCCCAGGAGAACGGGGAAAATGTTTTGGTTTATGATGTTGAAGACATTTGTGACGATGAGACGACTGCTGAAGCCCAGCATCTGGCGCACTGGCTTAAAGCTGACGTGCAGCGAGGGGCACCAGCGCGTCACGGCAAAGCTCAGAATGGTGACCACACTCGTATAGACCACCGTCTGGGTAGCCAAGCCCCAATAGGCAAAGCCTCGCCATGCCATGACCACACTCACGCAGCCCGACACTAGCAGGGCGCAGAGAATGATGAGGGAGTTTTGCTTCACCTGAAGGTTGCGGAACATATATGCCCTGGGAGCCACGTTGAGCGAGGTGATGAAAAATCCCAGGAAGATGAACCTCGCCAGCGGCTGGAGTTCGGGAACATTGAAAAAACGGGCTATCAGCGGAGCACAGAGAAACAGCAGGACATAGCACGTCAGACCTGTCAGCGTGCTGAACCAGAAGACGGAGTTGTAGTCTTCGTGCGTGGGGTTCTTCCTCTTGTTGAGAGCCGACATGAATCCGCCTTCCTGCAGGGCTGCTGCCAGTGCGGAGAAAATGGCAAGCATGCCCACCATTCCATAGTCGGCAGGCGTGAGCATACGCCCCAGACAGATGCCAAACGCAAGGTTGAGCACCTGCTGCAGACCATTGGCTATGCCGCCCCACATGAGTCCGCGTGCTGTTTTGTCTTTCAAACTTTCCATACGAAAAGACCTACCGAAGGGCAAAGATAATGTAAAAAAACACTACCTTTGCTTTCTGAATAGAAAAAACCACAAAAACAATGCGTAAAACGACTCTCGCCGTTATCCTTTCTGGCGGAAAAGGCAGCCGCTTTGGAGCACATACTCCCAAACAGTTTCTTCCCCTCGCAGGCAAGCCCGTACTGGAATACAGCCTCTCCACTTTTGCCGCCCACCCCGACATCGACGGCATCATCCTCGTGGCAAATGCCGACTTCGTGGAGCAGTCGCGGCAGATAGCCCAACGCGCCGCCGGAACAAAGCTCATCGGCATGGTGGTAGGCGGCAAGGAACGCTCCGACTCTACGCTGCAGGCACTGAAAGCCATAGAGCAGCTGCGCCCCGACCTGAAGCCCGAGGACGTCAACGTGCTCATCCACGATGCCGCGCGCCCCCTGGTGAGCGCCGACGTCATAAGCCGCACCGTGGGGGCTCTCGAGGAGAGCGAAGCCGTATCGGTAGTCATAGGCAGCACCGACACCCTGTTCCGCGTTTACGAGGGCCACGTGCAGGCAGCCCCCGACCGCTCGCTCATGCGCCGCGTGCAGACACCGCAGGGCTTCTGCCTGGCAACACTGAGACGGGCATACGCCCTGGCGCTGCAGGACGAGAGTTTCCAAGCCACCGACGACTGCGGAGTGTTGCTGCGCTACACACCGGAAGTGCCTATCGCCGTGGTGGAAGGCGAGGAGAAAAACATGAAGCTCACCTCGCCCGCTGACCTCCCTGCGCTGGCACGTATGCTCTACCCCGCCCTGCCGCCTCAGGGGGATGCCGACGGCGAGAAAACTGAGAAGGAAGACCCTCTCAACGCCTATCGCCGGCGCAACCTCAGACCGCTGCAGCTGCGCATGCTCGACATTCTCAGCACCGTGGGCAACATTCTCACGCGCAACGACATACGCTGGTGGCTGCAGGGGGGAACCCTGCTCGGCGCTGCACGCCACGGCGGATTCATCCCCTGGGACGACGACGTGGACATAGACGTGCTGGGCGAGGATGTGCCTAAGATGATAGAGGCACTGCGACGCGAACTGCCCGAGGGACTCATCATGCCAGAGCCGCCCAGCAGCAACCCCATCTACAAGGTGCGCTGCACCGACAGCTTCTTCGTGGAGTTTGCCGACGACTTCTCGAAGCCCTACAACAAAGGCATCTACATCGACATATACCCGCAAAAGCCCTGCCCCGCCTTCTCGCGGAAATTCGTCAAGGCCGTGGCGCGCCGCTACTGCAAAGCCAACAGCATACTGCACCGCGCACACTACTACAGCCTGCGCTCGGCAGCTGAGTGGGTGTGGTTCACACTTACCAGAGCCACCTGCCGCGCGCTGTGGACCATCTGCGGCATAGGCAAAAGCCGGGATGAATATCTGGCGCAAGACCTGAAGAACAACGGACTGGGCCTCATACACCGCCGCGACCGCATATTTCCGCTCACGGAGATTGAGTTTGAGGGTAGGAAGTTTCCCGCGCCGGGCGATTGGGACTACTACCTGCAGGAGGACTTCGGCAACTGGCGACAACTGCCACCCGAAAACCAGCGCCACGGACACGCTATCTTCTACGACGTGAGCCTCAGCGACTGAGTGCATACCGAAAAGCACACGCATACACACCAAAGGCTTGGTAGGGAAACATATTTCCTTGCCAAGCCTTTGACGTTTTGCGCCGACCGAAGCAACCGTTGTCAAAAATCTTTATCCCAGACCCCCTGTTTTTGAGCTCAAAAAACGGGCATAAAAATCATCTCCGAAATTTTTGGTCCGAAAAATGCCCGTTTTTCGCATTTTGCGGAAACATCTGACTTTCAAGGCGATATAAAGTTTAGGCTCGGATTTTTGTTTGATTTTTGAAAATCCGAGCCACTTTTCCCCGATTTTTCGCCTCAAAAACGTGA